>JAOPVE010000355.1 GCA_025963185.1 Actinomycetes bacterium | reverse complement strand
GCGGCCGGGTGCCCGGCATCGAGCGCACGCCGCACCGAGGCGGGCGAGAAGCGCCAGGTGGAGGCGACGCCGCGAGCCTCTGGATCGGCCGCCGAATCCAGCAGCCCGGCAAGCGCGGCCGACGGCGGTCCGCTCACGACCGCGGTCAGGTCAGCCTGGAATCGCGCCCGGGTCTCCGCGGCCGGTAGCAGCTCGGCGGCCACCGCGGCGAGCGCCGTCCCGTCACCGGACAGCAGCGCCCCCGCCAGGCTCGACGGAGCGCCCCTGACGATGACGCCCATCAGCTCGGACTCCCGCCACAGGGCCGCGCCGAGCGCGGCCGGGTCGTCGAGCTGATCCGCGATGAGTGGCCGGTGCCAGATCAGGTAGGGGATCACCGCCTGTGCGCCGACGGCGGCCCGGCCGGGCGGAAAGGAGTCCACTGCCGCGACGAGTGCGTCACGCAGGTCCGCGACGATGCCGCCATCGGCCGGCCACCGCAGAGCGGGACCGGCGGGCTCCCCCTCCGGTGACTGGTACAGCGGGGCGCACCACAGTCCGCGCCAGCCCTCGAGAAGGGATGCCAGCCGCTCGGCCGGAGAACTGGCCAGCCACGCTCCGGCGCTGTCCGCCGGCATGACCCCGTCCGCCGTCTCCTCGGCGAGCCCGGCGGCGGCGGCCACCTCGAGCCAGAACCGGATGTCCTCGGCGCTTTCGCCGGTGGACTTGGCGAGCCGCCGCAACTCCCTGGTCCCGACCCCGCCGGTCTTCAGCAGCGCGATCGGCGTTCTGGCGCAGTCCTCGAGCAGCGCGGTGACGTGGCGCACCGCCGCCGTCCCCGCCGCCGCGGCTTCCCGGTCGGCGTCCTCCGGCCGGACCTCTGTCAGCGGAACGGACGGTGGCGCAGGATCGAACGGCACCCGGTACTCCGGACCGCGCAGCGCCAAGGCAACCTCGATCGGGATCTCCAGCTGGCCGCCCCACCGTCCGCCGGAGAGCAGGCCGCGGTCCAGGGCCCAGCGCTCCGGTCCGCGGTATTCGGGCGAGCCGTAGAACAGTGGTGCCCGCCGCACCGCGGGACCGTTCCACGCGGCGTCCGTGAGCAGTTCGCGGGTCGCCGCGGGTGCCGACTGCACGAGGTCGCGGACGTTGTCCCCGTCCGCCAGCCATATCGCCAGGTCCGCGATGAGTTCGCGCTTGAGCCGCCCAGCCGTCACACCCAGTGTGCTGGCGAGGAGCCGCAGCTCGTTCGCCGGCCGATCGGCGAGCAGTGCGCCGACGGGTCGGCCGAGCTGCAAGGGGTCCGGCCAGACGTGATCCATGGGTACGGCGATCACCCGGACGCCGTCGGTCCACGCGAGGCCCATCGCGCCCAAGGTCTGGGCGGTGTCTGCGAGGTCCGGGTCCTCTGGGGACAGACCCATCGCCGCGGCGAGGTCGGTGAGGTGGCATCCGGACCCGAGCGCCTGGATCGCCTCCGCCAGCTGGAGCGCGGGCCTGGGCAACGCGAGCAGCGCGGCCGTGAGGGAGTGCGCCCCACGGAGCCGGTCGGCGAGTTCCGGCACAGATCGCGGCCGTGGCGGGCTCACGGCGTCCGGGCGGCTGACGAGAATCGCCGCCAGAGCCTCCGGCGACAGGGACGCCAACCACTCGCTGAACTCACGCACGAAGGAACTCTGCCATCCGACAGCCCGGCCCGGCCATCCGGGGACCAGCGAAGTGTGTGCCGCTGGGCCGGTCCTGGGCGGCGCAGCGGCACACACTGCGGAGAGCTGCCGTCGTAGCTCTGATGCTCCCGAGTCAGGCCAGGGCGGGGACCGGGGCCCAGAGGGTGTCGATCGTACGCTCGGCGTCGGCCAGGCTCGCCTCCGCCAGGGGGATCAGTGCGGCCATGGCCGGGACGGAGTGGGCGAGGGTCAGCTCGGCGGTGATGAAGCGCGGCTCCAGGCCGGTCGCCGCGATGGCGTGGGGGAGCCAGGGTTCGGCGTGGTCCCAGCCGTAGCGCGGCGTGCCCTCGGCGTAGCCCCCGCCGCGACTGGCGAGGACCACGAACTCGCGCCCGCCGAGCAGCGGCGCGCGAGTCTCGGCGTCGACCGACAGCCCGGGCGCGATCACGTGGTCGACCCACGCCTTGACGCTGCTGGGCGCGCCGAAGTTGTACAGCGGCAGCCCGAGCACGACGGTGTCCGCGTCCCGGATCTCGCTGACCAGTTCCTCGGTGAGCGCCCACGAGGCGGCCTGGGCCGGGGTCCGGGATTCGGGCGCCACGGCCCGGGCCTGCGCGGCGATCGCGTCGAAGTGGGGGACGGGAGCGGTGCCCAGGTCCCGGTAGGTCACCGTGCCTCCTGGGTGCGCGGCGAGCCAGGTGTCCCGGGCCCGCGCGGTGAGCTTGCGGCTGACCGAACGGTCACCCTGGATGCTGGAGTCGATCTGCAGCAGGTGTGGCATCTCATTGCCTTCCATGGATGGTTGGTGGAGCATCAATCATTTGTACCACACCGATAGAAGCGATGAGCGCGTAGACTTTGTTCCATGGCTCAGCTGCACGTGGTCAACCAGCCGGAACACCGTTCGGGTGCCCTGCTTGACCACCTCGCGCGCCGGATGCGCCTGCGTGCCGAAGCGGTCCTGGCGCCGCTGGGCCTGCGCCCGCGCCACCTCGTGGCGCTGACCGTGCTGCGCGACCGGGGCGGCAGTAGCCAGCAGGCGCTCGCCGCCACCCTGGAGATGGACGGCACGAACATCGTCGGGCTGCTCAACGAGCTCGAAGCGGAGCGGCTGATCGAACGGCGGCGCTCGCCCGAGGATCGGCGGCGGCACGTCGTCGAGCTCACGGACGCCGGAGCGCAGCAGCTCGCGCAGGTCGAGTGCGCGCTGGCCGCGGTGGAGAACGAGGTGCTCGGCGCCCTCGACGGGGGCCAGCGCGAGATGCTCTACAGCCTCCTTCAGCAGGCGGCCACGGGTACCGCGGTGAGCTGCACCGCGGCGATCAAGGAGTAGCCCGCCCGAGTGCCCGCACGGCCTCGGCGACGGGCACGTCGCCGGAGAACAGCTCGGCGGTCACGCCGGCCGTGTGGGGCGCCGCCAGCAGCTCGGCGAGCACCGCGGCCACGTCGTCGCGCGGCACCCGCCCCGTGCCGCCCAGCTCGGTCGTGAGGCGGACCCGGCCCGTCCCCGGATCGTCGGTCAGCGAGCCCGGCCGCAGGATCGTGTAGTCCAGCCCGCTGGCGGCCAGGTAGCGATCCGCCTCGGCCTTCGCTTCGAGGTAGGCGCGCATCGGGCCCGTGGCGGACTCGGGCCGGTCCGCGCCGATCGAGCTGACCATGAGGTACCGCCGCACGCCCAGGGCGGCCGCCGCGTCGGTCAGCTTGACGGCGCCGCCGAGGTCGACGGTCCGCTTGCGCTCGGGGCCGCTGCCCGGACCTGCTCCGGCGGCGAACACCACCGCGTCCGCGCCTTTGACATACGGCTCCAGGCTCGGCTCGGCCTCCAGATCGCCGATCACGGGGACGGCGCCGGCCGCTTCGAGATCCGCGGCTTCCTCCGGCTTGCGGATCAGCCCGCGCGCCCGGTGGCCCCGGGCGGCGAGCAGCCGCAGCAGCCGGATCCCGACCCTGCCATGTCCACCGACGACGAGAACGTCCATGGCCCACCGGTACCCGCCGCGCTCCGGCTCATGCGGTCACCAGCGGCCGAAGCGCGGTAACCATTGCCGGTCCCAGCCGGTCGGGGTTACCGCAGTTCGGGGATCCGGAAGACTTTCGCGCGGAGCCGGGCCGCGGGTGCCCGTGGATGGGGGATCGGCCGGTGCGCTACGAGGTGAGCGAGGGCGGCGACGGGCTCGGGCAGGCCGAGGTGGTGCGGGCGCTATACGGGGAGATCTACGCGGATCCGCCGCAGAGCAAGGGACCGGCCGAGGTGGCGGCCTTCGCGGCCGACTGGCCCCGCCGGGTCTCGGCCCCGGGGTTTCGCCTGGTCGTGGCGCGGGACGAGTCCGGCCAGCCCGTGGGGATGACCTTCGGGCACGGGTTGTCGGCGGACACGCGGTGGTGGTCCGGGCTGCGCGACGAGGTTCCCGGCGGGTTCACCACGGAGTGGCCGGGGCGGACGTTCGCGATCATCGAGCTGATGGTCCGCGCGGATCGGCGGCGCCACGGCATCGCCACCGCCCTGCACGAGCGGCTGCTCGCCGAGCGCACCGAGGACCGGGTGACGCTGCTCGTCCGCCCCGGCGGACCGGCCCAGGCCGCCTACCTGCGGTGGGGCTACGAGACCGCCGGGCGCCTCCAGCCGTTTCCGGACGCGCCGGTGTACGACGCGATGGTCCGCCCCGGCCAGGGCTAAAACCGGCGAATGCCCCATACTGCTGAACTCCACCACCGGATCAGGGAGTTTCAGCACATGCGCAGTCTGTTAGGCACCGCGATCGTCGCGGCAGTCACCGCCTCCGTGCTCGCCGCGACGGGGGGAGCGGCCCACGCGGACGGCCTCGCGGCGGCCCAGACCACGGATCTCGGCGGCGGCAGCACGGTCTCCACCCACGCGAGCACCTACAAGTCGAGCCTGTACGCGACCACCACCGTGCACGACGGCAGTGGCCACGATCCGCTGACGGCATGTGTTGTTGTGCGGTTCCTCGGCACGGACGGCACCGAACTGGCCGAGACTCCGGCGCACGCGGTCACCGCCGAGCCGGGCCAGCCCGATCCCGCGGAGACCTGGTACTGGGTCGCCGACTGGGACGCCGTGCAGCGCTCGGCGAGCCTCCAGATCGTCCAGACCCGCTGCTGATCCGACTACCCCGAAGCGTGCGGCACCGCGCCGGTCACCGGGTGACGATCGTCACGGCCCACGCGCAGCTGTCCTGGGTGCCGATCTCCCAGTAGCCGGCGCGGCCAGGGCGGGTTCCGGTCCAGGTGCCGGACTCGGCCTCGCCCTGCCGCCAGAAGCTCTCGCTCGGGACCCGCCCCTCGACGAAGCGGACCGCCAGGAACGCGCTCGCTGGGCCCTCGCAGGTGTACCGGTAGTCGATCCGGTAGGGGGCCGCGGGGATCCGCAGGACGGCGCTCTGCCAGCCGCCGGATCCGCTGTAGCTCGCGATCGTGCGCCAGCCCGGGCGGGCGGGGTGGACGGTCAGGTACCGCACCTCGGCGGTGTGCTGGAACCCGCGCGAACACTGCACCGAGACGGCGGCCGTGCCAGGGCGCCCGGCGCGGAACGTCCACGAGAGCCAGCCTGCCTCGGAGTTCGCGCGCGGGGAGCGGTCGTTGAGGGTGCAGCGCGCGCCGGTATAGGTGAAGACGCGCACGGTCGCGGGCTGTCCACTTTGGACCGCGGCGGGCTGGGCCAGCGTCATGTGCAGGCGGGCCGTCGCGCGGGCCTGTCCGGAGTAGATCGCCGCGGCGAGCACGGCGAACAGGATCAGCAGCGATTTCATCGGTCCCCCCGAGGATCTGGCCGGTGTGCCACGCGCGACATCACGACGTCAATATCTGTCGCTATGCCCGAATCGTTACGTGACGGCCGTTGTGCACCGTAACCGCCCGAGGGTGGAGGATCACTACGCGTCGATCAGCGCGTCCCACCCGGCCAGGTAGGCGCGCTCGACGGGGCCGCCTTCGAGGGACCCGGCCACGACCGCTCCCGTGCGGAGCATGAGCAGCATCCGGGCGGTCCGCGCCGGGCGGGGGTGGCCGAGTTCGCGGAGCAGGCGCTCGGTGAACTCGGCGATCCAGGTGCGGTGCGCCGCGGCGATCGTCCTGGTCCGGTGGGTCGCCGCGTGCTCGGCGGCCGCGTTGACGAACGGGCAGCCGCGGTAGCAGTGCGCGAGGGTGTCCGCGGCGATCTCGTGCAGCGCCGCCCGCGGATCGCCGTGGTGGGCGCCGGCCGCGGCGGTGATCCGGGTGCGGTCCCGTTCGGCCCTGGCTTCGAGGTAGGCCGCGACCAGGTCGTCCTTCGACGGGAAGTGGCGGTACAGCGTGACCCGCGTGACACCGGACTCGGCGACCACCCGCTCGATCCCGACCGCCCGGATCCCCTCGTCGTAGAAGAGCCGGTCCGCGGTGGCCAGGATCCGCTCGCGGGCCGCCGAAGGCCGTGACCTGGGTGGACGCCCTGCCTCGATCGACATGGACAGCTCCCTCCTAGTCGGCCCCCTTGTCCCCCGCGCGGGGTGCACGGTAACTTCCGCAAAGGTAGGTAGAACGTTCGGTATACCCCGCTCGATCGGGAGGAAACCATGACGTCACCCGTTCTCTTCGTGCACGGCCTGTGGCTGCACGCCTCGTCGTGGCAGCCCTGGCGCGACTTCTTCGCAGCCGAGGGCTACGAGACGTTCGCACCGGGCTGGCCGGGGGATCCGGACACCGTGGAGGAGTCCCGCCAGCAGCCCGAGCGGCTCGCCGGGCACGGCATCGAGGAGATCACCGACCACTACGCCGAGTTCATCGCCACGATGCCCGGGAAGCCGATCCTCATCGGGCATTCCTTCGGCGGCGTTCTCGTCGAGAAGCTGCTCGGGCAGAACCTCGGGGTGGCCGCGGTGGCGATCGACGCGGCGCCGTTCCGTGGCGTCCTGCCGCTGCCGCTGTCGGCCCTGCGCTCGGCGTTCCCGGTGCTGAAGAACCCGGCGAACAACGAGCGGGCGGTCGCGCTGACGGCCGAGCAGTTCCGGTACGCCTTCGGCAACGCGATCAGCGAGGAGGAGTCCAACGACCTGCACCAGCGCTGGGTGATCCCCGGGCCGGGCAAGCCGCTGTTCCAGGCCGCGGTCGCCAACCTCAACCCGCACTCCGAGGACCGGATCGACGTCGACAACCCCGACCGCGGTCCGCTGCTGCTCATCGCCGGCGGCAAGGACCACACCGTGCCCGAGGCCATCACGAAGGCCAGCCTCAGGCAGTACCGGCACAACCCGGCCGTCACCGACTACCTGGCCTTCCCCGACCGCGGCCACTCGCTGACCCTCGACCGCGGCTGGCGCGAAATCGCCGAGGCCTCGCTCGCCTGGCTGCGCAAATACGGTCTTTAAGACATTCCGCGGATCTCGTTCTGGCCCGCACTCGTCCTCAGCTGCTTGGCCGGCCGGACTGCGCGCGGGCGTGCCAGGCCAGCATCGCCCAGCCGCCCGCGAGCAGGGCCAGCGCGACGGCGGGAGTCATCGGCACGCCCACGACCTGCGACACCCGGCCCGCGACC
>JAOPVE010000340.1 GCA_025963185.1 Actinomycetes bacterium | reverse complement strand
TGAGATTGCATGGTTGTCGGAGACCGGCCGAGCTGGCGGCGAGACCCAGCGGGGGCACCCGTGCTCGGCAGCTAGCCGGACGCCGGGCTCCCAGTCGGGTCTTGGGTGCGGTGGATCGCAGAGCGAGCGCGACGCCGCTGCCCGACTCTGAGCGGGTAACGCGGGAGCCAGGTCCAAGTGCGGTAACTGCGACCGGCTGGGACCGGTCGCAGTTACCGCACTTCACGCCGGCGCTCGCAGGGCACCGGGCTGCACCCGAGCCGGCGCATTTCCGGACCGGTCGAGGCGGCCACACGCGCCGCCCGGCTGCACACGGCGGACATGCCGCGCGCGGTGGCCCAGGAACTTGGAGTGAGCACCGTGGGGCGCTGGTCGATGCCACCCGCAAGACCGCGGACGCGGCCTGGCACCCGCGGGCTCGGGATCGGGATCGCCGATGCGATCACCGTCCACGGCGCCGCCACGGCGGATCCGGAGACCTTCAGGTGCGCTCTGGACAGCCCACTTGTCGGGCGGGGCTCCGGGGCGCGGCTGGCCGTCCCCAAGATTCACGGGGCATTCGCCAGCCGTAGGACGCCCCGAGCCGCCACCGCGCTCCGGAATACAGCGTCACCCCTCGCACCGGACGTTTACAGCATGTGGAAGACCGTGAGCTGCCAACGCCCAGAGATCGCCTCCATGCGGATCGCCGCCGCGTGAATCCGGCGGCCCATCGCGATTACCGCGGTGATCTCCGCGCTGGACTCCGTTGGCTGGCCCACGATGACCCTGCGCAGGGCCGCCTGGGGCGCCCTGGCGGGACCCGCCTCGCGGCGTACGTAGCGCTGCAGTTGGCCGACCTGCGTGTAGATGTGCGGTGTCATGTGGGGAATCAGCTGCTGGACGGGCCGCTGGCGGTTGATGACCTCGATGACTGCCCGGATCACCCGCTCGGCGTGTGCGCCTGCGTCGGGCAGTTGCTGCCGAGCCGCGGTTGCCGCGGCGGCATGGGCGCTGATCCGGCGCAGGCGGACAATCTCCGGATCCTCCGGCTCGGGGTCGGATTCGAACGGAAGCTGGGCCGTGAGCGGATCCATTCCCGCCGAACCCTCCGGCATTTCGTCGTCGTACGGGGGCTCCAAGGCCGGTGCTGGCCGTAGTTGCATCGCCGGCGCGGCGGCCGGGGCGGTACCGGTGCCCGGGCAGGCCACCTGTCCGTCCACAGTAGCCAACAGCGCGGTGGCGGGCTCCTCGGCGAGCGCGCGGGTCCGGCTCGCCGCGGTCGAGCGGCGTTCCGAGAGCAGGTCAGGCGCCGTCATGGGACTGCTCCTCGATCGAGTTGAAGGCCGGCGGGGTCAGCCGCTGACCTGGGTTGATGAGCGCCGGATCGGCGCCGATGACGTCACGGTTCGCCGTCCACCAGCGCGGCCACTCGGTGGCGATCTCGCGATCCGCGGCGCCGGGACCCAGCCGCCGCGCGGCGATCGACCACAGTGAGTCACCGGACTGGACGATCACGGGTGGATTGCGGTTGCCGGCCGCCTTCAGATCCGCGCCTGTGTCGTGGCGTCCTGGTGGCCGGGCCGCGTTCGGCCGCCCGGGACCCGGCCGTGGGGGGTTGTGCGGTGGTTCGACGTGCTGTGATGCGGACGGCGAGACGCGTCGCCCCGGTCCGTCCGGATGAGGCGGTGGCGGACCAGAGCCGGTCACCGGCCAGTCCAGATCGAACGAGGGTGATGGGGCGGCCGTAGCTACCGGCGCGGCAAGCGCCGTGCCGGGAGGCGTCACGAGGGTGAGTAGCGCGACACCGAGAACGGCACCAGCCAGCGACCGGACACCGACGGGAATCGCGGCACGCGCTAGTGCGGATGCCAGCCGCCCGGCAATGCCCGGGGCAGTTGAGGCGGCGACAAGCGTTCCGATCGCAACAAGCCACCCCAGCAGCAGCCATGCTGTGGCAGCCACTATCGTGGTCGCCACCTGCAGGGCGCCGATTGCGTCCACAGTGCTCACCGGGTGCTGAATCAGCTCCCCGATCGCCCTGGATAACGTGCCCGGGCGGGGGCACAGAGCCAGGAGCGCGATGGCGGCCACAGTGCACGCCAGCACGAATCCTGCGAATCGCGTCGCTCGCATAGGTCCCCGTTATGTTGTTTGCGTTTGATTGCGTTGAGATGTTTGTACTCGGCGGCGCGCCGCAGCGTCAATATCTGACGTTTACTTTCGTTTACGTCTGTCGGATAGCCGACAGAAAGGGGTCTCGGCGTGCTTCCCGAGAAGGCGACCGCTCGGTGGGAACGGCTCTTCGCGGACCTCGAGGGCATGGCTGCGGACGGCGAATGGTCCGAGCTGACGGCAGAGGCCGAGGACCGTGCTCGCGGCGAGATTGGACGGTTGCGCATGTTCGATCGCCTGCGTGCTGCGATCGGCCACACGATCTCGGTGCGGCTCGTCGTGGGTGAGCCCGTCGCGGGCGCGATCGCCGACGTGGGACCGGACTGGCTGCTCATCGCCGACGAGGGGCGGCGTGAGTCGCTGATCCCCGCTGGCGCAGTCGCCGGGATCGAGGGCCTTGGCTGGCTCTCGGCCGTGCCGGGAGGTGAGGGGCGAGTCGCCGCCCGCCTCGACCTGCGCTACGTGCTCCGGCGCCTCACCAAGGACCGCGAGCCGCTCGCGGTGCGGCTGATCTCCGGAGCCGTGATCACTGGCACCTGCGACCGGGTCGGATCGGACTACGCGGAGATCGCCGAGCACGCCCCCGGCGAGTTCCGGCGCAGGGACGCGGTACGTGCGGTGCTGACGGTGCCACTGCGGTCGATCGTCCTGATGCGACCGGCCTGAGCAGCGGAATCAGTCGAACGCGCCCTCTTCGATCGGCACGTCGACCGCGTCGGTCTTGTCGAGCGGGTGGGTCTTCACGAAGTCTTTGGTCTCGGCGTACATGCGCTGGATGTAGTTCTCCAGCTCGGTTGCCTCGACGCGCCACTGCCCTCGGCCGCCGACCTTGATCGCTGGCAGGTCACCGGACCGGACGAGCGCATAGGTCTGGGACGCCGAGATGTTCAGGACCTCGGCCACGTCGGCCAGCTGAAGGAATCGCTTCCCGGTCATGTGCGATGAGCCCTTCTCTCGTCGCGCTCGGCGGGGGAACAGACGATCACAGGTACCCAACGGCGTGCCATGTCCGCCGGACATGACTGTTTGGCGCCGTTTGCTCCCCGCTGTTCGTGGATGCTCCCTGCCGGACGTACTGGTACTCCCTAGTCTGCCACTGTCGGAGGCATCTTGGCTAAGAGTGCCCACAGGTACGCGGGCTTGTGGACGGTCTTGCAACCGAAGTGGCGGAGTACGGCACGATGTTCCCAGCCGCTCGCGCGGACTCGAAACAGGGCGCCTCGTCATGCCCTCCTACACGGGAAGGACCGTGATGACCCCACCGGTATCACCCCCGGCGGCGCGCCAGAAAGTGCCGTCCTGGCTGGACCTGCGTCTGGTCTTAGGCGTGCTCCTGGTGCTGATATCGGTGCTGGCGGGAGCGAAGGTGATGTCCTCGGGCGACAAGACCGTTCCCGTGTGGGCGGTCAACGCCGATCTGGCCGCGGGTACGGTGCTGAAGCCGGGCGACGTGCGGCCGGTTCGGGTCAGGCTGCTCGACAACGCCTCCCGGTACCTCGCCGCCACCCGCTCGCCAGAAGGGCAGACGCTTACCCGCGACCTCGGCCGTGACGAACTGCTCCCGCGCAACGCGATCGGCGCACGGCCGTGCGGAAGCCTGCTGAGTGTGCCGGTCAACGCGCAGCACCTGCCGGCATCCGTCGCGAAGGGCCAGCGTGTGGACGTGTACGCCACCGGCAAGTCCGGATCCAAGGACACCGCGCAGGTGCTTCGCGCGGTGACCGTCCAGGCCGTCCAGCGGCCACGGGGCGGCATTGTTGCCGGAGGCGGGGAATGGGCCGTGGTCGTCCGCGTGCCGGCTGATCGATCCGAGGGTGTTGTGCAGGCGATCCGGCAGTCGGACATCGACATCGCGATCGCGGACGAGCCCGTCGCCGGAGCGGACACCGAGTGCGGCGCGCCAGTGCAGCCGGCCAAGGGCAAGGGCACCGACCAGGGCGCGGGTACGCGGTGAACCTGCCGGTCCTCACCGCGGTCACCGACGCCACCTGGGAGTCCGAACTGGTCGCCGCGCTCGACGGCAGCGAGCACGGGGTCACGGTGGTCCGCCGTTGCGTAGATGTCGCGGATCTGCTCGCCGCCGCCGCGTCGGGCACCGGGCGGGTGGCAGTGCTCTCCGCGGACCTGCGACGGCTCGACCGGGCGGTACTGAGCCGTCTCTACACCTCCGGCGTCGCTGTGGTCGGGCTGATCGCGCCTGGCGACGAGGAGGCCGATCGCCGGCTGCGCCAGCTCGGCGTCGGGCATGTGCTGTCCGGCGACGCCGAGCCCCAGGTGATCGCCGAGTTCATCCGGGAGGCGGCCGCGGCGCCGCCCGGGCGAAACGAGCACGGGCACGGCGATCCGGGCGCCGCCCTGCCGGATCTCGGAACGCCCCCCGAGTTCGGCACGACGGCCGGGTCTGGCCAGGTCATCGCCGTCTGGGGTCCCGCCGGATCCCCGGGCCGGACAACCGTGGCCGTAGGGGTCGCCGACGAGGCCGCGCGCCTGGGGGTCTCGACCCTCCTCGTTGACGGCGACACCTACGGCGGAGCCGTCGCCCAGGTACTCGGCCTGCTCGACGAATCCCCGGGCTTCGCCGCGGCCACCCGACTGGACAACCAGGGAGCGCTCGACGTCCCGGCGCTCGCGCAGCTGGCCAGGGCGATCAACCCCAAGCTGCGGGTACTCACCGGAATCACGAGGGCGGATCGCTGGCCTGAGCTGCGCGGCGACTCCGTCCGGGGGGTGCTCGACCGCGCTCGGTCGCTCGCGGCGGTCACCGTGGTCGACTGCGGCTTCTCCCTGGAACAGGACGAAGAACTGAGTTACGACACGGCCGCTCCGCGCCGCAACGCCGCGACGATCGCCGCCCTGGAAACGGCCGACGTCGTCCTCGCGGTTGGCTCCGCGGATCCGATCGGGATCCAGCGGCTGGTGCGCGGGCTCGCGGAGCTGAGCGCCCTGATCCCCGGCAAGACCCCTCGCGTGCTCGTGAATCGGCTGCGCAGCGGGGTGGTGCCTGGAGATCCGGGCCGGGAGGTCGCTGCCGCGCTGCGGAGGTTCGCCGGGGTCCCGTCGGTCACGACGTTGCCGTACGACCTGGATCCGCTGGACCGCGCGCTGTCCCGCGGCTGCACTCTCGGCGAGGTCGCCGTGGGATCGCGGTTGCGCCTGGCCCTGACCGAACTCGCCGGGGATCTCGTCGGCGTCGCCCCGCCGGCACCGCCGCGCCGCCTGCGCCGCTCGTAGGATCCGCCCATGGCTTCTGACCCACTCCGGTGCCTGATCGTCGACTACGGGGGCGTACTGACCACCTCCGTCAGCGCGTCGTTCGACGCCTGGGCCGAAGCCGACCAACTGGACGCTGAGGCCCTCGCCGCCGCGCTTCGCCAGGTACTCGCCGAGGAGGGCGGGACCGGGCTCGTGCATGCGCTGGAGCGCGGCGAGCTGACCGCGAACGACTTCGAGCGGCGGTTCGCGGCGCTGATCCGGAGGGCCGACGGGGGCGAGGTACCTTCGGCCGGTCTGCTGCGGCGGGCCTTCGCCGGGATGGGTACCGAGTACCCCATGGTCGACGCCGTCCGGGCCGCGAAGGCGCACGGTCTGCGCACGGCGCTGCTGTCGAACTCCTGGGGCCTCGACTACGACCGCGCTGACTGGGCGGCGCTCTTCGACGCGGTCGTGATCTCGGGGGAGGTCGGGCTGCGCAAGCCTGAGCCTGCGATCTACCGCCTCGCGGCCGAGCGCCTCGGTGCCCGGCCAGAGGAGTGCGTGTTCGTCGACGACCTGGCGCACAACGTGCGGGGCGCCGCCGCGGCCGGCATGGTCGGCGTCCACCACAGCAGCGTCGAGATGACGCTCTCCGAGCTGGAGGCGTTGTTCGGGGTGCCTCTGCACGCGCCGGATTAGGAAACGCACAAAACGGCAGTGATGGCTCGTCGCGTGACACGATGGGAACGCGCGCCGTGCGCCAGCCGAACTGCGAGGAGGTGGCCCGAGGTGGTGTCCGACCGGCTCAGCTCGCTGGACGTCGCATTCCTCTACATGGAGGAGAACACGACGCCGATGCACGTCGGCGGGGTGGCCATTTTCGATCCGCCGACGGGTGGGTTCGACTACGGCCGGCTGGTGGAGCTCGTCTCGGAGCGGATCGCCCAGGTGCCGCGATACCGGCAGAAGATCCGCCGGGTGCCTGGATCTCTGGCGGCGCCGGTCTGGGTGGACGATTCGGCCTTTGACCTGGGCTTTCACATCCGGCGCTCGGCGCTTCCCAAGCCCGGCACCGACGGCCAGCTGCGCGAACTCGTCGGGCGGCTGATGTCCCGCAGACTCGACCAGGGTCGTCCCCTGTGGGAGATGTACCTGGTGGAGGGACTTTCCGGCGGCCGGATCGCCGTGATCTCCAAGACCCACCACGCGATGGTCGACGGCAATGCCGCGGTCGATCTGGCTCAGGTGATCCTCGATCTGGGGCCGAACCCTCGTGAGACTCCGCCGAACATCTGGCGGCCGAAGCCGGAGCCGAATGCGTTCGAGCTGGTGGCGGGCGCGGTGACCCAGCTCATCCAGCGCCCGACGGAGATCGCGGACACGGTCCGGGTGGCGATGCTGGACGCGCGGAGCACGGTCACCAAGGTCGCCGGGGCGCTCGGCGGGATCCTCGCGGCGGCTCGCACGGCGGCCCGGCCGGCACCCGAGAGCCCGCTCAACGTGCCGATCGGCGAGCAGCGCCGCTACGGCATGGCGAAGGCGGAGCTGGACGACTTCAAGGCCGTGCGGAAGGCGCACAGCGGCACGATCAACGACGTGGTGCTCGCCACGGTGGCAGGCGCGCTGCGCTCGTGGCTGATGACCCGGGGCGAGCCCGTCGGCACGAAGAGCGTGGTGCGCGCGATGGTGCCGGTCAGCGTCCGCGGCGACGTGAACCGGGACGGTCAGGGCAACCATGTCGCCTCGTACCTGGTCGACCTGCCGGTGGGCGAGCCGAACGCCGTCGTCCGGCTGCACCAGGTGTCGTACGCGATGCGGGCGCACAAGGAGGCCGGCCAGTCCGTCGGGGCCGAGGCGCTGATCCACCTGGGCGGCTTTGCTCCCCCCACCCTGCACGCACTCGGCGCCAAGGCCGCGTCGGGACTGTCCCGCAGGTTATTCAACATCGTGGTGACGAACGTCCCTGGGCCGCAGTTCCCGCTGTACGCGGCGGGCGCGAAGATGCTGGAGGTGTACCCGGTGGTGCCGCTCGCCAGAGGCCAGGCGATATCGATCGGCCTGACCTCGTACAACGGAGGCGTGTACTTCGGTCTGAACGCCGACCGTGACGCCATGCCGGATGTCGACGTGCTCGCCGGACTGATCGAGGAGTCACTGCAGGAGCTGGTGGAGTCGATCTCGTGAGTGCTCCGCGGCGCGGGCTGGTCCTTGGTGCCGGGGGAGTGCTCGGCTTCGCCTGGGCGGCTGGGGCGCTCGCCGCGCTGCAGGAGCAGGAGGGCTTCGACTGCCGGGACGCCGGGATGCTCGTCGGTACCTCGGCCGGATCCATCACCGCGGCCCTGCTGGGTTGCGGTGTTCCGGTCGAGGCGATGGTGCGCCACCAGAGTGGGATGCCGGCGCCGGGGGACCCGGTCATCACCTATGACCAGGAGACCGACGGCACCGGCCCGCTGCCGCCGCGGCCTGCCTTCTCGCTCGGATCGCCGAGCCTGCTCGCCCACAGCGCCCGGCACCCGCTCACCGTGACGCCGCTGGCCGCACTGTCGAGTGTGCTTCCGATCGGGCGCGGATCCCTCGACTCGATCGGCATGATCGTCTCGGGCGCCCAGCGCGGATCCAGAGCGGCAGTGAGCAAGGACCCGCTGCACCCCGACCGGCTGGCCGGAAACGAGCACAGCCCCGCGAGCAGCGAGGGCACGGCGTGGGCACCGCATCCGTCGCTGTGGGTCGTCGCGATGGACTACGACACCGGCAAGCGGGTCGCGTTCGGCCGTCCAGGATCGCCCGGGGCCGGGCTTGACGAGGCGGTGATGGCGTCGTGTGCGATCCCGGGGTGGTACGCGCCGATCAGCATCGGCGGACGCCGGTACGTCGACGGCGGGGCCTGCTCGTCCACCTCGCTCGATCTGTTCGCGGGCCAGGGGCTGGACGAGGTCTTCGTCGTCGCCCCGATGGTGTCGTTCGCTTACGACTCGCCCGCCGGGATGGCGGCCAGGCTGGAGCGGCGGGTACGCAAGGCGATCACCCGGCGGCTGCTGCGGGAGGCCGAGAAGGTGCAGGCAGCCGGGACGCGCGTCACCATGCTGGGCCCCGGGCCGGAGGATCTCGCCACCATCGGTGCGAACCTGATGGACGCGGCGCGGCGGGACGCCGTGCTGGAAGTGTCGTTGCGCACGTCGGCCGACGCGTTGCGCCGTGGCGCCGACCCGTACGCTCTCGATGACGGCGACTCCACTGTGGCCAGCTGATCGGCACCTCCATGGCCGGCTCGGAGCTGGCCAGCGGAAAGGACGCGGATGCGTATCTATCTCCCGGCGACCTTGCCCCTGGTGGCGGAGCTGCAGAAGTCCGGTGAGCTCGGGCCACCCCCGCTGACGGCCTTCGCGGTCACTCCATCCCTGCGTGAGTGGTATCTCGACGAGGACATCGAAGAACTCGAATACGCGGCGTTCAGCGAAGCCGCCCGGGCATCTCTGCGGCTGATCGACGCGGATCTGATCGCGCAGCCCCGCCGGGTCGTGATCTCGGCCGACGTGCCGGATCAGCACATCACCCCGCATCCCGAGCTCGACAGGGCAGTCGTCCGGATCGGTACCGCCGTGCCCCTGGACTGGCTGGCGTCCGTGCACGTGGACAGTCCGGACGCCGCCCCGGATGTCGCCGCCGCGGCCCAGGCTGTCACGGCGGCGGATCTCGGCGACGAGGACGCACAGTTCGCCATGGACAGCGCCGAGGGGCACGAGCTGGAGTGGTACGGCGTCCAGGAGATTCCCGAAATCCTCAGCTGAGGTTCGCCGAGCGAGGGAACGGTCCGGCGCCCCCGCCCGGTGTGGCTCGGAGGCGCCGGAACCGGCTAACTCGCTGTTCAGACCACCGGGGCGGGGTGCGGCACCGGGGCCGCGCTGCTTCGCCGGCTCACCCGGCGAACGGCGTAGTAGGTCACGGCTGTGGCGACGCCGGACGCGGTCGCTACCAGCAGCAGGATCGCCTGCTGAGGCCCGAACTGGGACAGCGCTCCCTGCGGTAGGTCGGACGAGACCGGGAGCGCGGCCAGCCACGCGATCGGCAGCGATGCGAGCTGCAGCATCGCCGCGATGGTGCCGACGAGCAGCAGGTAGACGAGCGGAGTCTCGCGGCGGCGGCGGGTCAGCCACCACGAGCCGACCACTGTGCCGGTAGCCACGCTGATGCCCTTGACGACCGCCGTGAAGAGCAATGCCGAGGCGGTGTACTGGCCGAGGGCCCGCGGATCCGGGTCGGCGTCGCTCAGCGTCCAGGTGAACACGATCCCGCCGGCCGTGCCGATCAGCATCGAGATGAGGACCCCGACCAGGCCACCGAGCACCGCGCCCCCGACGCGCATCGAGCCCAGGACGCCACCGAGCAGCGAGGCCGCGAACGTGGCGAGGGCGACCTTGCCAGAGACCTGTTGGTTGATCGAGGCCCAGGCCAGGACCGCAACGACTGCGGCCGCGATCGAGGCGGTCCCGATGCCGTAGCCGATGCTCACCAGGGTCGTTCCGGAGGCGCTGTCTCTGCGCCGGGCCCACCAGGCGCCACCGGCTGCCGCCGCGGCTCCGGTGAAGGCGGCCATGAGTGCCAGGCCGGGGGCCTCGATCACGACCCAGGTGGCGGTGGCGGCCTTGCCGGGCACGGCCAGATTCAGCGACATCGCCAGCTGAATGATCATCAGCACACCCGCACCCGCAATGAGCAGGTGAGATGTGGTTCGGCCGGGTTCGATCAGTCGTCGTGGGGTGACGGGTACTGACTCCACTGCGGCTTTCCCTCCTGAAACGGGCGGGTAGGAGAACGTTCGCCCGCACTGCAGTCTGCCGGACCGGGGCCGTGCCGTGCAGGGCGCCCCATGTCAGGATGAAACTCTCGTCAAGGGCGCTCGCCGACGTAGCCGGGCAGACCGAGGGGAAACCGCGATGGACGCCGTCAGCAATGTGCCAACTCCGGTAAATGAGCCTGTACTGGGGTACTCGCCGGGATCGGCAGAGCGGGCCGCACTCGAGTCCCAGCTCGCCGAGCTCGGATCCGGTGGGCTCGACCTGACCCAGACGATCGGTGGCGAACAGCGGCTCGGCGGTGGCGGGCCGGTCGATGTCGTGCAGCCACACCGGCACGAGCGGGTGCTCGGAACTCTGCGCAACGCGACCCCGGCGGACGTCGGCGCGGCCCTCGCCGCAGCCAAGGCCGCGGCTCCGGGCTGGCGGGCGCTGCCCTTCGACGAGCGCGCCGCCGTGCTCCTTCGCGCCGCGGACCTCCTGGCCGGCCCATGGCGCGCCACCCTCAACGCCGCCACGATGCTCGGACAGTCCAAGACGGCGCAGCAGGCGGAGATCGACTCGGCGTGCGAGCTGATCGACTTCCTGCGCTTCAACGTGCACGTCGGGCGGCAGGTGCTCGCCGAGCAGCCGGGCTCGTCCGCAGGAGTCTGGAACCGCTTCGACCACCGTCCGCTCGAAGGTTTCGTTCTGGCGATCACGCCGTTCAACTTCACCGCGATCGCGGGGAACCTGCCGGTCGCCCCGGCGCTCATGGGCAACACCGTGGTGTGGAAGCCCTCGCCGACCCAGCAGCTCGCCGCGCACTTCACGATGCGGCTGCTGGAGGCCGCGGGCCTGCCGCCGGGGGTGATCAACCTCGTGACGGGCGACGGGCGCGCGGTGTCGGACGTCGCCCTCACGGACGCGGACCTCGCCGGGATCCACTTCACCGGCTCGACCGCCACATTCCAGCACCTGTGGCGGACCGTCGGCGAGAACATCAGCGGTTACCGGACCTACCCCCGCCTCGTCGGTGAGACCGGCGGCAAGGACTTCGTGATCGCGCACCCCAGCGCGGACACCGCCGCACTGCACACCGCGCTCATCCGTGGCGCCTACGAATACCAGGGGCAGAAGTGCTCGGCGGCCTCGCGCGCCTACGTGCCCCGGTCCATGTGGGAGGGCGGCCTGCGCGACCGGCTCGCCGCGACCGCCGACAGCCTGACCTACGGCGACGTGACCGACTTCACGAACTTCGGCGGCGCTGTCATCGACCGCCGCTCCTTCGATCGCCTTTCGGGAGTGCTCGACCGGCTGAAGAACGCTCCGTCGTGCACCGTGCTCGCGGGTGGGACCGCCGACGACAGCGAGGGTTTCTTCGTGCGGCCCACGCTCGTCGAGTCGACGGATCCCGAGAACGAGCTGTTCACGACTGAGTACTTCGGGCCGATCCTCGGCGTGCATGTCTTCGACGACAGCCGGTTCACCGACGTCGTCGCCCAGGCCGGTACGGCGGCCCCGTACGCACTGACCGGATCGGTGTTTGCCACCGACCGGGCCGTCATCGCCGAGGT
This sequence comes from Actinomycetes bacterium, assembly GCA_025963185.1. Lineage (GTDB taxonomy): Bacteria > Actinomycetota > Actinomycetes > Mycobacteriales > Cryptosporangiaceae > RYN-140. The sequence continues at coordinate 10,271 of JAOPVE010000340.1, read as the reverse complement.
CAGCGACCAGTTGCGGTTCGCGGCGGGCAACTTCTACGTCAACGACAAGCCGACGGGGGCGGTCGTCGGGCAGCAACCGTTCGGAGGCGCCAGGGCGAGCGGCACCAACGACAAGGCCGGCAGCGTGCTCAACCTGCTCCGCTGGGTCTCGCCGCGGACCATCAAGGAGACCTTCGTGCCGCCGGTGACCCACGAGTACCCGCACATGGGCTGACGCCCAGCCAGCCAGGGCGGCGGAGGCTCTCGCGGCCTTCGCCGCCCAGTTCGTGTTCACGCGGCCACTCTGCCCGGCCGCAAAAGGTCAATGCTGGCGTCGTCCACAAGCGCGGTTCTGTCCACAGATTCATGGATCGGCCCGCCCGCGGCGCCGCATTTGTGCTAGCCGCGGGTACGGTCGCGGGGTGACAACGTCGTCCGAGAAATTCGACCCGCACTTCGGTGAGCAGGGCGGACAGCTGACCTACGGCAGCTACCTGCGGATCGACGAGCTACTCAGCCAGCAGCGTCCCGAGGCCTCGCCGGCGGCGCACGACGAGTTGCTGTTCATCACGATCCACCAGGTCTACGAGCTGTGGTTCAACCTGTTGCTGCACGAGCTGACCGACGCGCGGGACCGGATGCTCGCGGGCGAGACCTACCTCCCGCGCGTGCGCCTGGAGCGGTGCCACGTGATCGCGCGCGTGCTGGTCAAGCAGGTCGACGTGCTGGAGACGATGACGCCGCAGGACTTCCTTTCGTTTCGCGAGCACCTCTCGCCCGCGAGCGGCTTCCAGTCCGTGCAGTTCCGCGAGCTGGAGTTCCTGTCGGGCGCCAAAGATGCCGCCTACCTGCGCCGATTCCGCGGGCTGACCGATGCCGAGCGGGCCCGTCTCGAACGCCGGCTCGCCGAGCCGAGCCTGTGGGACGGCATGCTCGCGGTGCTCGGCAAGGCCGGTTTCGACTCCTCCACTCCGGAGTCCCGGGTGGCCGCGCTACGTGAGATCGCTCACGATCGAGGCAGATACGGCGCAGTCTGGGACCTGTCCGAGGCGCTCGTCGAGCACGATGCCCTGTTCGCCCAGTGGCGCGCCCGGCACGTGCTGATGGTCGAGCGCCAGATCGGTACCAAATCGGGCACCGGAGGCAGCAGCGGTGCCCCCTACCTGCGCAGTCGCCTCGACCTCCGCTTCTACCCCGAACTCTGGGAACTGCGCAGCCAGCTCTGAGTTGTCCACAGGCTGAGGCAGGTTATCCACAGTGCAGAAAACCTCTTGAGCGGATCGGTGCGCGGCGCCGCTAGGGTCGGCCGCGACGACATGCCGATCGTGGTTCGAGGGGGGTGGGATGACCGCTGCCGAGATCATCGAGACGGAGGTCCGCGAGCTCATCCGGCGCCGGGACATCGACCCGGTACGGGAGCCGGCGGCCATCCGGCTGCTGATCGGCGACGTGCTCGCCGACTACGCCGACCGGTCGCTCACGGGCGCGCTGCCGGTGCTCGCCGACCCGCCCTCGCTCGGGCGTCAGGTGTTCGACTCGGTGGCTGGGCTGGGGCCGTTGCAGCGGTTTCTCGACGATCCGGACGTGGAGGAGATCTGGGTCAACGGGCCTGGCCGGGTGTTCGTCGCGCGCCGTGGGCGTAGTGAGCTCACGACGACGATCCTCTCGGACGGGCAGATCCAGGACCTCGTCGAGCGGATGCTCAAGAACAGCGGGCGGCGGGTCGACCTCTCCACACCGTTCGTGGACGCCTCCCTTCCGGACGGGTCCCGCCTCCACGTCGTGATCCCCGATGTCACCCGCGAAAACTGGGCCGTGAACATCCGCAAGTTCGTCGCGAGAGCCAGTTCTCTCGACGAACTGGTGGGCCTCGGCACGCTCACACCGCCCGCCGCGCGGTTCCTCGAAGGAGCGATCGCGGCCGGGCTCAATGTCATCGTCTCCGGCGGCACCCAGGCCGGAAAGACGACCCTGCTGAACTGCCTCGCCTCGGCGATTCCCGGCCGCGAACGGGTCATCAGCTGCGAAGAGGTGTTTGAGCTGCGCCTGGGGCTCCCCGACTGGGTCCCGATGCAGACCAGGCAGCCGAATCTGGAAGGCGCCGGCGAGATCCCGCTGCGACGGCTCGTCACCGAGGCGCTGCGCATGCGCCCGTCGCGGATCATCGTGGGCGAGGTTCGCCAGGCCGAGTGCCTTGACCTGCTGATCGCCCTCAACAGCGGCCTGCCGGGCATGTGCAGTGTGCACGCGAACTCGGCGCGCGAAGCGATCGCGAAGCTCTGCACGCTGCCGCTCCTCGCCGGGGAGAACGTCAGCTCGGCGTTCGTGATCCCCGCGGTGGCCGCGACTGTTCATCTGGTGGTGCACACCGAGGCCGAGGCCTCCGGGCAGCGGCGGGTCCAGGAGATCATCGGGGTGTCCGGGCGGGTCGAGGACGGCGTCATCGAGACCTGCGACATCTTCGCCACTCGCGCGGGGCGTCTCGTCCGCGCCGACGGGTACCCGCCGCACGCCGCGCGGTTCGCCCGCGCGGGTCTGGACGTGGCCGCTCTGCTCGCCGACGAGCCCCTCCGGATCCCGCAACGGCCGGTCGCCTCGGTGCCGTTCGCCCAGGTCGTGGCTGGTTCCGTGCCGATCCGGGTGGGGGAGGGCTGATGGGCGCGCTGCTGGGCCTCGTGGCCGGGCTGGGGCTGCTGCTGATCTGGCGATCCGGGCCTCGGGCCGTGCCGATCCGCCGGGCGCCTGGGGCGCGCTGGGGCCAGCGCCGCACCGAAGTGCTCCGCGAGGCCGGGGTCAGCGGGGTCTCGGGCGGCCAGCTTCTCGCGATCCAGTTCGCCGCCGCTGTGGTGACAGGACTGCTCGTCCTCGGACTGTCCCGCAGCGTCTCCGTCGCAGCCTGCTTCGCGGTGTTCGGCTTCTTCGCGCCGATGGCCGTCGTCCGTCGCCTGCACCGCCGCCGGCGCAGCGACCTGCGGGAGGTCTGGCCCGAGGTGGTCGACAACCTGGCGTCCGCGGTCCGTGCCGGGATGGGGCTGCCCGAGGCGGTGGCTTCCCTGGCGATCCGTGGGCCTGAGCCGCTGCGTCCCGCCTTCGCCCGGTTCGCCGCCGACTACCGGGCCAGTGGGCGGTTCTCCGACTGCCTCTACCGCCTGCGTGCCGAGCTGGCCGATCCCGTGGGCGACCGGGTGTGCGAGTCCCTGCGGATCGCCCGCGACGTCGGCGGCAGCGACCTCGGGCGCCTCCTGCGTACTCTCTCGGGATTCCTCCGGGAGGACGGCCGCACCCGCGCGGAGCTGGAGACCAGACAGGGCTGGACCGTCAACGCGGCGCGGCTCGCCGTGGCCGCCCCCTGGATCGTCCTGCTGATGTTCGCCACGAACGAGACCAACCTCGCCGCGTACGACTCGCTCCCGGGGCGGGTGCTGCTCGCGGTGGGAGGCGCAGTGAGTGTGCTCGCCTACCGGCTCATGATGCGGATCGGGCGGCTGCCCGAGGAACGGCGGGTGCTGCGATGAGCGCCACGATGCAGGGCGGATTGCTCGGCCTGGTGCTGGCGATCGGGCTCGGGCTCGTGATCCGGTACTCGCCCCCGCTGCGGCGTCCCCGGCTCGCCGATCGGCTCGCGCCGTACCTGTCCGACACGCCGAGGCCGTCGCGCTTACTGGCTCCTGGAAGCGCCGCCGGGCCGTACAGCGCCGCCGGGCAGTTGCTGCGGCCGGTCCTCGCCGATGCGGCCAGAGCAATCGAGCGGATCGTGGGCGGCAGCCGCTCAGTCCGGCGGCGGCTCGCGGGCATGGGATCGCGGCTCACAGTCGAGGAATTCCGGGCCGAGCAGGTGATATGGGGGTTCGGCGGCGTGCTCGCCGGGGTGATGCTCGGCCTCGCCCTGTCAGCGTCGCGCGGACCGGTGAACCCGATCGCGGCGATCCTGTGTGCCTTCTCGGGCGGCATCGCGGGGATCGTCGGCCGCGACTGGCTCCTCACCAGCCAGCTGCGCCGCCGCGAGGAACGGATGCTCGCTGAGCTGCCAGTCGTCGCCGAGCTGCTCGCTCTCGCGGTCACGGCAGGAGAGACGGCGCCCGCGGCCCTCGCCCGGGTGTGCGCGGCGAGCCAGGGCGAGGTGGCGCGTGAATTGCAGGCCGCGCTGACCGAGACGCGGGCGGGTACGCCGATCGCCCTCGCACTGACCTCAGCCTCCGAACGCACCACGCTGGCGCCGCTCGCCCGGTTCTTGGACGGCATCGTGATCGCGCTTGAACGCGGGACCCCGATCGGGGACGTGCTCCGGGCCCAGGCCGCCGACGTGCGGGAGGCCGGGAAGCGGGCGCTGCTCGCCTCGGGAGGACGCCGGGAGATCGCGATGATGGTGCCGGTCGTGTTCCTGATCCTCCCGGTGACAGTGCTATTCGCGCTGTATCCAGGGCTGGTGAACATCTCGATGCTGACCAGGTGACCGCAGTTGTCCACAGCCCGAGGCCGGTTTTCCACAGGCAGGAGGTGATCGCAGGTCCGGAGTGGCCGATCGGTCCTACGCTGGCTCCCGCTCGCCCAGCCACCCCACCACCGGCCGCGCTCTCAACGGGCCGGGCGCGCCTGTATTGCCGTTCTGCCCGCACCGCCGTTCTGCCCGCACCGCCGTTCGCGCGCGTCGCCAATCTGATCGTTCCGCCGTTTGTTGCGTCGTTCCGTCTGAACCGCTGCCTCATCGATTGCCGTCATGTGTGCCGCCCGGCAAGGCCGTTCCGCCGCTCGTCTCCGCGTTGCCTGCCCCACGTCCGCTCGTCGCGCAACTGCCGGCGGATCGCTCGACCGCTCGTCCGTCACCTGTTCTGGCTGCTCCGGCGGGTCAGTCCCGTCCATCCGCGTCTTCGTCGTCACGCCGTCGTATTCGTTTCAGGAGGATCCTGTGCACCCTGGCCGGTTAGCCATCCGGTTGCTCGTGGCCTTGCAAGCCCGCCTCGCCAGCCCGGCCAGGGAGGGCGGAGACCGCGGCGACATCCCAGGCTGGGTGATGGTGACGGTGATGTCCGCAGGCTTAATTGTAGCGATTTTCGCCGTTTTCAAAGATGCGATCACGAGCGCGGTCCAGCACGCGCTGAGTCAGGTCGTGTCGCAGACGGGCGGCTGATCGATGCCATGGAACATCCGGGTGCGGGACCGGTCGCGGCGCCCGCGATCGTGGATCCCCGGGGACGGATCGCCAGACGCCGGCTCATCAATCGTTGAGTTCTGCCTGGTAGCAATCCTGCTGGTCACGCTGCTGCTGGGGATCCTCCAGGTCGCGTTCTATCTGTACATCCGCAACGTCGTCACGGCGAGTGCGGCGGAGGGCGCCAGGTACGCGGCCAACGCCGATGTGCCGGTGGAGGCCGGTGCGGAGCGCGCCAAGTCGATTCTGGAGCAGGGTGTCGGATCCGGGACGGCGTCGCGCCTGACCTGCACCGGCGGTACCGACGAGGGTCCCGGCGGGGTAGTGCTCAGTTTTGTGCGCTGCACGGGGGCGATCCCGGTCTTCTTCGTGCCCGCGGGCGACGTCCTCTCCATCGACGTGACCGGTCACGCGGTGGAAGAGGGCGCCGCCACGCCTGGTCCGGCGTGAGGAGCCCTCGGTGGCGAGCGCGGATGGTCCCGCCCCCTGAACGCGACCGCGGCGCAGCGACGATCGAGTTCGTCTTCCTTGGGATCCTCGTGCTGGTGCCGCTGTTATACCTGGTCATCGCGGTGTTCGAGGTCCAGCGGAACGCTTTCGCCGTGACTCAGGCAGCCCGGGAGGCCGGACGCGCGTTCAGCACCGCGGACGACATCGCCAGTGCCGAGGGTCGCGCCCGGTACGCGATGACTATCGCTCTGCGTGACCAGGGCCTGACTCCCGACGGCACGGATCTGCGCTTCGGCGCCATTGGATCCGGGTGCACCGGGGGTGGATCCGCCACGCTCGAACCCGGCGCGGACTTCGAGGTCTGTGTCGTGCGGGTCTATCGGATCCCAGGGATCCCCACGTACTTCGACGGCGGCAACAACACCGTCACGGGCCGTTACATCGTCCACGTCGACGATTACCGGAGCGCCGGATGACACACCCGCCCGAGGTCTGGCCGTCGTCCTCCACCGCGCAGTTGGGCACTGTGCTCCGCTACCGCCCAACCACCGCTCACCGAATCGTCGAGCCCTCCGGGCCTGTCCGGCCTCCGCGGGGCCATCCTGCCGTTCGCGACACGAGCTCTGACCGCCCGTCGGCCAACACCGACCATGCCCGCGGTCATCTGGCGAACGACCGCTCGGCCATCGACCGCCCTGCGGCGTCTCGCCTCGCGGGCGACCGCCCCGCGGACGCCCCCAGCGCCGGCGACCGCCTCGACGATGGTTCGACCCGCGAGTATCCGGGCGAAGAATGCCCCGACGGGGGAGTAGCTCACGGGCAACTGACCGGCGGCCGCCCCGCCAACGGTGTAGCCCAGGAGAGCCCAGTCGCTGGCTGCTTTGCCGAAGACCGCCTCCACGATGGCGCGGCCGGCGAGCGTTCTGACGCATCCAACTCCGCCGTCCACGGTAGGTTCCGGGCTCGCGCGGCCCATGACCACCCCAAAACAGGTTCAGCCCCGCCCGGTAGGCCCGCCCAGGATCGGCCGGCCCTCGACCGCCCGGCCCTCGACCGCCCGGCCCACGGCGGCCTCGCCCACGACGGCCTCACCCACGACCGTCCCGCCCACGACCGTCCCGCCCACGACCGTCCCGCCCTCGACGGCGCGGCTCACGACGGCCGCACCCTCGACTGCGCGGCTCGCGACGGCCGCACCCTCGACGGCGCGGCTCGCGACGGCCTCGCCCACGACCGTCCCGCCCACGTCGGCCTCGCCCTCGAGGGCGCGGCTCACGACGGCCTCGCCCACGTCGGCCTCGCCCTCGACGGCGCGGCTCACGACGGCCTCGCCCAGGACGGCCTCGCCCACGGCGGCCTCGCCCACCACGGCGCGGCTTACGCACGCCCGGCCCACGACGGCCTGGCCCACGACGGCCCGGCTCAACGAGGCGGGCCCATCCGCTGGCTGGCCAGGCGCGCCAGACCGGCGGAGCGTCCCAGGCCGGACAGGCACCCCAAGACTCCCTCTCGCCCAGTAGCGAGCGCTCGCCGGAGACCCAACACGCTTCCCAGGCCGGGCAAGCTCGCCACGGCCAGGAGACGATCCAGAAGGGGCAGCGCCGCCGCCAGCCGCCCTCTCCGAGGCGATGAGGGCAGCAGTACCCCGCTGATCCTTCTCTGCGTGCTCATCGCCGCACTCACCGTCGCTGCCGTCACCACCGCCTCCGCGGCGTTCCTCGCTCAGCGGGATCTCCAGGCCGACTGCGACGGCGCGGCGCTCGCCGCGGCGTCCGGAATCGACCTCGATGCCACCTATGCGGGCGCCCTGGACGAGGGCGGCGCCCTCCCCATGGACGAGGACGAGGCGAACGACGCGGCCGCCCAATACGCGAACCGGACCGTTCCAGATGACGCCACGCTCTCTGTATCGGCTTCTGTGGACGAAGATCGGGTTACCGTCGTGTGTATACGGGTAGTGAGGGTTCCGTTCGGGGGGTTGTTCGGAATCGGCGGGGGTCTGCGCCGCTCCACAGTGAGCACGGCACGGTCCCCGCTCAGTCGCTGATCAGCTTGTTGGCGGATCCCATGTGGAACCTCGTGGACACTGGATTCCCAGCTCAGGACGTGGCAGCGTGGGGGTTATGGCGGAAAAAGGTCTCAACGCGACGGCGGCGGCTCTACTGGGGCTGCTCCACGAAGGGGCGATGACCGGTGGGCAGCTGATGGCCGCCGCGGAGTCGCGACTGGGTCCGTTCTGGACCACGACACGTAGTCAGGTTTACCGGGAGTTGCCGGTCCTGGCTGAGCGGGGTTACGTCCGCACGGGTAAACCGGGGCCGCGCTCGTCGCAGCCGTACGTGCTCACGGCGGCCGGAAAGCGAGCATTCTCGCGCTGGCTGTCGGAGTCGGCCGGCCGCGATCAGCTGCGCAACCCGTTGCTGCTGCGCGCCGCGTTCGGGCGCCTGCACAACGACAAGCAGCTCCAGCAGCTCTACGAGGCTCAGGGCGAGGTCCATGCCCAGCGTCTCACCGAGCTGCGGGAGGAGCTGAAGGAGGCGAAGAAGGCGGACGATCCGTTCCGGGTCGCCACGCTGGAGTTCGCCATCACCTATCAGCGCGCGCTCACGAAGTGGCTGGACACGGCACCACAGCTCTGAGGTTCGCCTCCGGCCCGGGGGGAAGCTGGGCCGGCGGGGGAGTTCTTTCGAGTGCCACCGAGACGGCCACGCGGCCACGGCGGCGCCAGAAATCACGTGGGTGCTTGCCGAGTTTCTGACGTGCGTCACCAGCACGCCCGTGACCCGGTCGCGACGTGCTGCGTCATCGGGTCTCTGATGTGCGATACCCGCACGCCAGAGAACCGATAACCGCATGAGCCGCTTCACCGGACCTCTAACGTGCGACACCTGCACGCCCGGAGAACCGGCCATCACGTGAGCCACGTCACGGGTCCTCTCACGTGCACACCGGCACAGCGGAGAACCGGCCACCCGGCACCGGCACTCGCCTCGATCCGGTGGCTCCCCGCCGACGAAAGGTGCAGGTCAGCGCCTCCAAGGGCGCGCGCCCGCACGGGCAGCAGCACGAGTTCGCCAGACGCCGTGACCCGGCGACCGGGACGCCGGGCGCCGGGGGCGGAGCTGACCGCGTAGGCTCAGTCATCGTGGCTGCGCAGGATCTCTCCGAGGAGCTGAAGGCTCTCGACACGACGTTGGCGTCTGTCGAGACTGTTCTCGACCTCGACAGGCTCCGCAAGGAGCTGGCCGACCTCAACGACGCGGCCGCGGCGCCCGACCTGTGGGACGACCAGGAGAAGGCCCAGGCGGTCACCTCCCGGCTCTCGTTCGTCCAGGGCGAGCTGAACCGCGTCGAGGGGCTTCGGCGGAGGGTCGACGACGCGGGCGTGTTGCTCGAACTCGCCGATGCCGAGGCGGACGCCGGGGTCCGTGACGAGGTGGTGGCCGAGGTGGCCTCGCTGCAGAAGGCGATCGACGAGCTTGAGGTCCGCACGCTGCTGTCGGGGGAGTACGACCAGCGGCACGCGCTGATGACGATCCGCGCCGAGGCCGGGGGCGTCGACGCCGCGGACTTCGCCGAGCAGTTGATGCGCATGTACCTGCGCTGGGCCGAGCGCCATCACTACGGCGTCGAGGTCTACGACACCTCGTACGCGGAAGAGGCCGGCATCAAGTCGGTCACGTTCGCGATCCAGGCGCCGTACGCCTACGGCACGCTCTCGGTCGAGCAGGGCACCCACCGGCTGGTCCGGATCAGCCCGTTCGACAACCAGGGCCGGCGCCAGACCAGCTTCGCCGGCGTCGAGGTCCTGCCCGTCGTCGAGCAGGACGACCACGTCGAGATCCCCGAGAACGAGATCCGGGTCGATGTGTTCCGGTCGTCCGGCCCCGGTGGGCAGAGCGTCAACACCACCGACTCGGCGGTCCGCATCACGCACCTGCCGACCGGCATCGTCGTCTCGTGCCAGAACGAGAAGTCGCAGATCCAGAACCGGGCCGCCGCGATGCGGGTGCTCCAGTCGCGCCTGCTCGAACAGCGGCGCCGCGAGCAGAAGGCCGAGATGGACGCCCTCAAGGGCGACGGCGGCAATTCGTGGGGCAATCAGATGCGGTCCTATGTCATCCACCCGTATCAAATGGTGAAGGACCTGCGTACCGAATACGAGGTCGGTAATCCGCAGGGTGTCTTCGACGGGGACATCGACGGCTTCATCGAGGCGGGCATTCGCTGGCGCAAGCAGACGGAGACGTCGCGCGCCTAATCCCCGCGGCGAGGCCCGGCGGAGTCGGGCGTTCACCGAAACTTTGGCTGTTCGCCCGAGCGATGCCGATTCGCTAGCCACTCCCTGAACCCCTTTTCGGCGGATCGACGAGAGCGCACTCGGCCGCCCCGGGCACGATGTCACGGCGGCCTAAGGCGCCCTTAAGGAACGCGACGCATTGCCGACTCCCGCAGCCCTCTGGTGGGGCCCGCTCACCACAGCTCCACATCGGGTACTCGCCTCGGTGACCCGGCTCCGCGCATAGGTGGGCAGCGCACGCACGCTCGCCCCGGAACCCACGTCCAGGGAGCCACCGGGCAGTGCGAGCACGTGGTCCCTAGCCAGCGACAACGGCTCCCGCAAGACCGGGCTGCCGTCCACTCCGGAAGGTGAGCAGAACCTCTCGGCAGGGCCCCAGATTCAGCACTCGTG
>JAOPVE010000337.1 GCA_025963185.1 Actinomycetes bacterium | reverse complement strand
CTGGCCTGGCGCTGAGCGGGAACCTCGCGCCGGCCGGCCCCTCGGCCACCCGGGCTGACACCGGCAGAAGCGAATCGGAGCCGTGGCATGAGTCAGGAATTCCTCTGGTACATCCCCAACACGGTTGACCACGGGCACCGCGGCGACGACACGAAGGACGGGTGGGGGAGCCTCGAGTTCTCCACCGATCTCGCCCGCGCCGCGGAGGATCACGGCTGGGGCGGCGCCCTGATCGGTACGGGCTGGGGACGTCCGGACACCTTCACCGTGGCGACCGCGCTGGCCGCTCGTACCACCACCTTCCAGCCCCTGGTGGCGGCCCGGCCCGGCTACTGGCAGCCGGCCCAGTTCGCCAGCGCCGCCGCCACCCTCGACCAGCTCAGCCAGGGCCGTCTGCTGGTCAACATCGTCAGCGGTCTGGACAACCTGGAGGCGTACGGGGACATGGAGTTCGACCCCGCCCGCCGCTACGACCGCACGAAGGAGTTCCTGCACCTCGTACGGCGGCTGTGGAGCGAGGAGGGCGTCACCTTCCGGGGCGAGTTCTTCCACGTTGAAGGCTCCACCGTGCGCCCCCGGCCCTTTGGCGCCGAACACGGCCGGCACCCGCGGCTGTACTTCGGCGGGGCCTCGCCCGCGGCGGAACGCGTCGCGGCCACGGAGGCCGACGTCCAGCTCTTCTGGGGCGAGCCGCTGGACGGCGTCGCCGCGCGCATCGACCGGCTCAGGGCACTGGCTGAGTCCCTCGGCCGGGAGCACCCCCCGCTGGAGTTCGGGCTGCGGATCACCACGCTCGTCCGGGACACCACCGAGGAGGCATGGCGCGACGCCGAAGCGAAGGTGGCGACGATGGCGGGCGCCGCCGATCCGCTCCTCGACAACCACCGGTGGCGGGCCGTGGGCCAGCAGCGGCTCCTCGACCTTGCCCAGCGCGGTGAGGTGCTCGACTCCTGCCTGTACACCACTCCCGGCAAGGTCGGCGGCGGCGGCGCGGCCACGACCTGGCTCGTCGGCTCCGCCGACGACGTCGCCGCGGCCCTGCGGAAGTACGGCGAGTTGGGCATCACCCACTTCGTGCTCTCCGACACCCCCTACAAGCAGGAGGTCGTGCGCATCGGGGACCAGCTCCTGCACCTGCTGCGGGATCCGGACCCGGTCGGAAACACGCGGGAAACGGGCGTTTCCTAGACTCCGAAGGATGCACCTGACGGTCCTTGACGGCCCCACCGAGTGGAGCCGATTCGCCGAAGGTTCCATCGAACGCCGGATGCTCACCGCTCTCGGCGACCGGCTCGGTACGCCGCTCCGCCCGAAGCCGCTCATGCTGCCGGACGGCAGCCGCGTCGAGGTCGAGGGGATCGACGCCGGGGGCCGCCTGCTCGTCCAGCTCGTGAGCAACCAGGGCGCGTACAAACCCGCCTACCGGAACAAGGTCCTGGCGGACATGTTCAAGCTGCTGTGGCTGCGGGACTCGGTGCCGACCGCCGAACGCACCGTGCTCGTCGTCACCGAGCTGATCGTCCAGGCGCTCGGCGGCTGGGTGGCCCGCGCCGCGGCGGATCTCGGGATCGAGATCTACGTGTTCGACGGCAGCACGGTCGTAACACCGCGACGCCCAACGTAAAGCGCGCGTAACCGGCCGCAGCGCTGGACAGAAACACAAGGTGCCTACGGTCGGAGAACCTAAGCGGATTTCCGCGTGGCAGTCAGCCGAACTCGCTACGCACGCTCTCCGACTTCCAGGATCGGGCCCATGTGCCCGCGACATGGATGGGAGCGTGAAGGGGCCAGGAACGCCCGCACTTGAGTTGCGGTCCGTGGGCCGGGCCTACGGGTTCGGGCCGTCCACGACGGTTGCCCTCGATGACGTGGATCTGACGGTGCAACCCGGCCGCTTCGTCAGCCTCATCGGACCCAGCGGCTGCGGCAAATCGACACTGCTGCGCCTCGTGGCCGGCCTCGAACAGCCCGACCGCGGTGACGTCCGGGTGCACGGTGTCACCCCGGCCAAGGCATGCGCCGCCAAGATGATCGGTCTCGTGCCGCAGAGCCCGGCCCTGCTGCCGTGGATGTCCGTACTGCGGAACGTCACGCTGCCGCAGAAGATCAACCGTGGCGCCGCCAAGCGCCGCGAGCGCATCGCCGGCTTCGCCGAGCGGGGGACCGCACCGGACGCTCCCGACATGCGCGAACTCCTCGTCAAGGCAGGTCTCGGCGAGGCCATCCACAAGCTTCCGGCCCAGCTGTCCGGCGGTATGCGACAGCGCGTCGCGATCGTGCGCGCCTTCGGCCTGCGGCCCGACGTGCTCGTGATGGACGAGCCCTTCTCCGCGCTCGACGAATTCACCCGCGAGAGCCTCCAGGACCAACTGCTCGCGCTGTGGGACGAGCTGAAGACGACGGTCCTGTTCGTCACCCACTCCGTGTCCGAGGCCGTCCGGCTCTCCGACACCGTGGTCGTCATGGCCCCGAAACCCGGCCGCATCGTGGAGACGATCGAGGTCGACCTGCCCCGGCCGCGCGGTGAACAGCTCTTCGGGGAGCGCCGCTTCCACGAGTACGAGGACCTGATCAGAGACCGGCTGCGCCGTGCCTGGCACAGCGACGTCGCGTGAGTGGGGGGTCAAGGACATGACCGTAGCCGAGGAACGCACCACCACGGCGTCCGAGGCGGAGCCGCCCGCCGAACCGTCGCGCTTCAGCCTCAGCCATCCGAAATCCCGGATGGCCTGGATCCGCCCCTCCATGTGGCTGCCCCTCGTGGTGATGCTGGCGGTTCTCGCCGTCCTCTGGCAGTACGGAGCCAGGAGGCTGCCGTACCTGCTGCCGGCACTGCCGGACATCGGCAGGTCGCTGACCGCGAACCTCGGCTACTACGTCGACAACGCCCTGGTCACTCTGGGTGAGGCGACCGCCGGGCTCGGGATGGGGTTCGGCGCCGCGTTCGTCCTCGCGGTGCTGACCAGCGAACTCCCGCTCGTGCGCAGGGCGGTCATGCCGATCGCGGTCGTACTCAATGTCACCCCGCTGGTGGCGATCGCGCCGGCCCTGGTGGTGGCCTTCGGCTTCGGCCCGCTGCCCAAGCTGATCATCACCGGCCTGATCTGCTTCTTCCCCATCCTCATCAACACCGCGGCCGGACTGCGGTCCGTGCCGCAGCAGGTGCTGCAGGTGTACCGGTCGATGGACGCAAGCCGCATCGAACTGCTGTGGCACCTGCGCATCCCCAACGCGCTGCCCTTCCTCTTCGCGGCGCTGCGCATCGTCTTCCCGCTGTCGATCATCGGCGCCGTGGTGGCCGAGATGTCGGCGTCGGGGTCGACCCGCGGCCTCGGCACGGCGATCAGCGTGGCCTCGTCCATGAACCAGCTGCCGGTCGTGTACGCGTCGATCTTCGTCCTCGCGGTGATGGGCGTGACTCTCCTGCTCGCCGTCACGTTGGTCGAGCGCCGTGCTCTGCACTGGCACGACAGCACCCTGGACTGACCCACCCCCGATCGCACCGCTCCGCCGTCGCCGCGCACACGGCCCACGACGGCCGGGCGCCCGGTGACCCTTGCCTTCATCGCCTTCATCACCCTCATCGCCTTCATCCGCACCATTCGCCCCGGCGGCCCTCGCCAGTTTGGAGTCACCCATGCAGCACCGCCTGATCAGATCCGGGTTCGCGGGCCTCGCCGCCGTCGTGCTGACGGCCGGCGTCGCGGGATGCGGCTCGGGTTCGAGCGGCAGCTCCTCGGCGGGCTCGGCGGGTTCCGCAATCTCCGCCAAGCGCTGCGCCGAGAACAAGGCCGCCGGGAAGATCACCTACCTGTCCGGCTACCAGTTCCAGTCGTCGGTGTCGATCCTCGAATACATCGCCGCCGCCAAGCTCGGCTACTTCAAAGACCTCTGCCTCGACGTCGCCCTGAAGCCCGGCTCCGGCGACACGGCGCAGAACACCAAGCTGCTGGCCAGCGGACAAGCGACCGTGGGTCCGGTCGCCGAGCAGGACCTTATCCAGGCCCGGGCCAACGGGATCGACATCACGGGCATCTCCTCGTACTCGGACGCCGGCCTCGACATCCTGATGACGAACAAGGACATCACCGACCTGACCCAGCTCGACGGCAAGGTCGTCGGCCACAAGGGCTACGTCCCCGCCTCCGTCGAGGCGATGCTGGTCAAGGCCGGGGTCAAGTGGGACTCGCTCAAGCTGGTCAAGGAGGGCTACGACCCTTCCGTCCTGCCGCGCAAGCAGGGCGGCCTCGAGGCGCTCACGGGATTCATCTCGAACGAGCCGAATCAGCTCAAGGCGGCCGGCGACAGCGTCACCGTGTGGAAGCCGAGCGACTACGACGTCCCGAGCTCGCTCGGCGCGATGGCGGTGAACCCGGCGTTCGCGAAGGCGCACCCGCACGCCGTCGAGGACATCCTGCGCGCCGCGCTGCACGCCTACGACTACTGCTCGTCCAGCGCCAAGCAGATCGCCGAGTGCGTCGGATACGCGGCGCAGCTGTCCGGACCGACGTACGACAAGAAACTGAACGCCACCATCTGGACGACCGAGACGCAGGTCGTCAAGGACAGCCCGACGCCCGGACAGCCGCTGGGCGGCATCGACCTCGCTAACGTCACGGGGCTCGTCGACATGCTTCACCAGTTCAAGATCGTGCCCGACAGCGTGACCGCCGACCAGGCCAAGGGATGGTTCGACACCTCCCCCGTGACGAACATCTACGCCGCCGGCAAGCTCGTCTGGCCGGCTCCGTAGGCCGCATCGCGCCGGGCAGCCAGCTGGCCAGCTGGGCTCCCGGCCTCCCCACGCGGCATCAGAAATCTCACGGAAAGGCCCACAACGTGCCCGCGAAAGAGTACGGAATCTTCCTCCCCATCGGAAACGGGGGATGGATGCTGTCCACGACCGCGCCACACCCCGAGGCGACCTACGCGTGGAACCGGCGCGCCGCCCTGCACGCGGAGACCATCGGCCTCGACTTCATCATGTCGATGGCGAAGTGGCGCGGCTTCGGCGGCAGCACCGACCACTGGGGGCGCTCGCTGGAATCGGTGACGATGATGGCGGCGCTCGCGGAGGCGACCAGCCGGGTCAAGATCTGGGCGACCCTGCACACCAACATCTACAACCCCGCCATCGCGGCGAAGATGTTCACCACCCTCCAGGACATCTCCGGCGGCCGCGCCGGCATGAACATCGTCAACGGCGCCTACGCGGGGGAGTTCGAGCAGTTCGGCGAGTGGGACCCGAAGCTCAGCCACGAGGACCGCTACCGGATGACGGAGCTGTGGACGGAGGCGGTCACCCGGCTGTGGACCGAGGACTCCGTCACCATGCACACGCCCTCCTTCGACCTCGTCGACTGCGAGTCCCGCCCGCATCCGGCCGGCCGGCCGACCATCATCAACGCCGGCCGATCGGAGGACGCCCGCCGCTTCCAGGCCAGACACGCAGACGGGGCCTTCCTCGCCGCCGAAAGCCTCGACGAGATGCGGCTGCTCTCGGCGGACGTCCACCAGCGGGCGAAGGCCAACGGCCGGGTCTGCAAGACCTATTCGATGCTCACCGTCGTCCAGGAGGAGACCGACGAGCTGGCCGCCAGGAAGGTGAAGGAGTGGGGCGCGGGCCTGGACCGCGAGGCGCTCGCCCACATGCGCAGTACCTGGGGCGTGCCCGACGACCAGGCCCGCGCGTGGGCCGAAGGCGCCCAGGGCGAGGCGGCGTTCCAGACCGCGTATGTCGCGGGATCGGCGGGGACGGTCACCGAGCACATCGAGTACATCGTGCGCGAGGCCGACCTGGACGGGCTCATGCTGATCTTCCCGGAGTACGACGAGGACATGCTGCTGTTCGGCGAGACGGTGCTGCCGGCCCTGCGCGCCCGTGACGAGGTGGCGGCCTGATGTCCGACCTGCGGAGCAGACAACTCGCCCATCTCACGCGGCCCGGCAGCAGTCCCGCGCTCGTCGTGGTCGACGTCCAGCGCGATTTCGCCGATCCGGACTGCCTGCGGGGATACGGCCTGACGCAGGCCGCTGTGTCGGCGCTCGATCAGGCGGTCAACCGGATCGGCGACCTCGTCGACGCCGCGCGTGCGGCCGAAGTGCCGGTCTTCTGGGTCGAGTTGGGCAGTGATCCGGCTCGGCCGTGGCGGTCGAGCAGCTGGCTGCGCAGCGGCGACTACGACGCACCCATGAGCCCGGCCGAGCCCTGCGTCCTCGGCACACCAGGGGCCGAGTGGTACCGCGTACGGCCCGCCGAGGGCGAACCGCGCGTGGTCAAGCGCGGGTACAGCGGATTCCTCGGCACCGATCTCGACGCGCGGCTCCACACGGCCGGCCGCGACTGGCTCACCGTCGTGGGCCTGACGAGCGAGTGCTGCGTCGATGCGACGGCCCAGGACGCCGTGCAACTGGACTGGCCCGTCGTCGTCCCCCGCGACGCGACGGCCGCCTACGATCTCGACGTCAACGCCGCCGCCCTCGTCCAGCTGGGGCTCAACGTGGCCTTGCTCAGCGACGTCGACGAGGTCGCCGGGCTGTGGAAGAAGGTCCCACGGTGAACGGCATGCACATTGCCTTCGACCTCTCCTTCACCCACACCGAGGGTGCGTGGGCCCGGCAGGGCTCCTGGGTCGGGCTGGACTTCCCCGACGTACGCATGTTCATGGAGCTGGCGCGGACAGCCGAGCGCGCAGGCGTCGGCATGCTGTTCTTCGGCGATGGCAGCGGCATCCCCAGCACCTGGCGGGGGTCCATCGAACCGGCCGTGGAGTGGGGCATCCAATGGCCGCGCCACGACATGTCGCCGGTCATCGCGGCCATGTCCACCGCGACCGAGCGGATCGGCTTCGGTCTCACGTATTCCTCGACGTTTCTGCATCCCTTCTATGTCGCGCGGCTGCTGAACTCGCTCGACCATGTGACGGGAGGGCGTATCGCCTTCAACGTGGTCGCCTCGACGCGCGGCGCGGACGCGGCGAACTACGGGTTCGCCGAGCTGATGGACCACGACCTGCGCTACGAGCGCATGGAGGAGTTCATCGCGGTCTGCCGCGCGCTGTGGGACTCGGTGGCGCCCGACGCCATCGTGCGCGACCGGGCCACGGGCCGGTTCGCCGACCCCTCGAAGGTGCACCCGATCGACCACCAGGGGCGCTTCTTCACCGTCAAGGGCCCGCTGGCGTCGGTCCCCAGCCCGCAGCACCACCCGCCCATCGTCCAGGCGGGCAACTCGCCGCGCGGCATCGCCGCATCGGCACGGTTCGCCGATCTCGTCTTCGGCTTCGGCGGCAGCCTCACGGCCCAGCAGCGCCACCGCAAACTGCTCGACGAGGCACTGCTGGCCGAGGGGCGGGACCCGGCCCGCGTCGGCATCCTCTGGGCCACGCAGATCATGGTCGGCCGCACGACGGCCGAAGCCCGGGCACGCCGCGACTCGGTGCACGAGTTCTGGAACGAGGAAGCCGTCGCCACCCACCTGTCGCACAACGCCGGTTACGACCTCTCCACGCTGCCGCAGTCGTTCCGCCTGACCGAGTTGCGCGACGAGATCGTCGCGGCCAACGCGAGTCCCGCGGGCCTCATCGGCTCGCTCATCGCCGCGTTCGGAGCGGACCACACGATGAGCCGCGGCGAGTTCTTCGCGCACGGCCGCGACAGCGTCACGGGGCTCGACCACAGCATCGTCGGCGATCCCGCCACCGTCGCCGACGCGCTGGAGGAGAACTTCGCCGCGACCGGATCACGCGGTGGCTACATGTTCTCCTGCCCGCTGGCCATGCCCTCGGGCTTCACCGAGATCAGCGAGCTGCTGCTGCCCGAGCTGCGCCGTCGTGGCGCGCTTGCGCCGGAGTATCCCGGCGCGACGCTGCGCGAGAACCTGGCGGTGTGAGATGACCGGCGGCAGCGAGCGACGCCACCGGCTCGCCCTCGGCAGCCTGTGCGCGGGGTTCTTCATGCTGCTGCTGGACAGCACCGTCACCTCGGTCGCGCTGCCCGCGCTGCCCGCGCTGATCACCGGCCTGCGTCCGGAACCTTCAACGCCGTGAAGCAACTCGGCGCCGTGCTCGGCAGTGCGGTCTGTGCCGTCCTGCTGGCCGGGTTCGGCTACGCGGCCACCCTCGGCGGCCTCGCCGCGGTCGGGCTGCTGTGCCTTCTCGCGTCCGCGTTCCTCCGCGTCGACCATCCCGGGGCCGGATCCTCCGCGGCGCCCGCCGCCGCGCCCCACCTACCCACAGGAGTCACCTGATGAAGGCTGTCGCCGTCGTCCTCCGCGAGGTCCTCGAAATCGCCGCGCCCGGGGTCAACTGATGACGTCAACACAGGACTTCACTTCAGATCCCGGTGAGATGAAGAGGGCGTTCGCCGGGTTCCCGTCAGGGGTCGCGGCCCTCTCGGCGCTCGTCGACGGTGACCCGACCCTCATGATCGTCTCGTCGTTCGCCGTCGGGGTCTCGTACGACCCGCCGATGGTCTCCTTCGCCGTGCAGCACGGCTCGACGACCTGGCCGGTGCTGTCCCGCACGCCGGCGATCGGGGTCTCCGTCCTCGGCGAGGAGCACACCGGCAAGGCCCGGCAGATGGGATCCCGCAGCAAGGAGAGCCGGTTCGCCGGCCTCGGCACGCGGGAAGCGGCATCCGGCGCGATATTCCTCGAAGGCGCGCCGGTCTGGCTGGAGTGCATCGTCGAGCGCAGCTATCCGGCCGGCGACCACGACATCATCCTGCTCCGCGTGCTCGCCATGATGACCGACGACGAGCGCAATCCCGTCGTTTGGCACCGCCAGACGTTCAAACTGCTGGGCAACTGAGGGTTGGGTGCGGGCGACTGCGAGAGCGGGCCGCACATGTGCGGGAAGTCCTGACCGCGCAGCTGCGCGGCGAGGACCTGGTCACAGCGTGACCACGATCTTGCCGTGGACGTGGCGTCCGGCCTGCAGCGTCACGGCGTCGCGGATCGTGTTCGCCACCTCGTCGCTGATGCCCTCCGGCGTGTGAAAGAACGACTCGGACGCTTCGGTGGGCGTCTTGACCACCACGAAGTCGGCAACGGCCCTGCCCAGCGCGCCTCCGTAGACGCGGTCGCCCACGGCAAAACCCGTAGCGGCGCCGCGGCGGCAGGCGGTGATCGCCGCCAACCCCGAACTGCGGGAACGCGAGGCGCTGAAGGGACTCGGCCTCACCGCATCGACGATCGACGCGCTCAAGGCCCGCGGCGTTCCCGAGCTGACCTCGTGCGTGGCCGCCGAACTGGGCGCGCTCACCTGGAAGATCGCCTACGAGCGCTGGATCGACACGGCCAACGGCGACGAGTTCGGCGACGTCGTACGGCGAACACTCGGCGACGTGCAAGCAGCCAGTGCCCTCGTGCTGGCGGCCGGCAAAGCCGCGTAACGCCCGCTACGCCCGCTCATCTGCCGGCGCTGCCGGGCGGGACGACCCATTTCGGTGGGCCGGCCGGTCAGGGAGGCGATCAGGCGGCCCGGCCTTCGTCGCGGTCGCCGTCGTGCTTGAGGGAGCCGTCGGCGTTGCGGGGGCCGGTGCTCTCGACGATGTCGCTGAAGTCGACTTCGCCGGCCGTGGGGGCGGGGCTTCTTACGGAGTGCTGACGGTCCGCCCGTGGGGCGGTCACGGCCGGCGGCAAGGCCGTACGGTCGGCGGCATGTGGGTACTCGTCACCGGAGGCGCGGGTTTCATCGGCTCGCACATCGTCAGCGCGCTGCGCGAAGCCGGGCACGGAGTGCGGGTGCTGGACGCGCTGCTGCCCGCCGCGCACGGCCCGGATCCCGCGGCGCCGCAGCTGCCCGAGGGGGTGGAGTGGCGGCACGCCGATATCCGGGACCGGGCCGCCGTCGAGGAGGCGCTGCGCGGGTGTGACGCGGTGTGCCACCAGGCCGCGATGGTCGGGCTGGGCAAGGATTTCGCGGACGCGCCGGCGTACGTGGGCTGCAACGATCTCGGTACGGCGGTGCTGCTCGCCGCGATGGCCGAGGCGGGCGTGCGGTCCCTCGTGCTCGCGGGGTCGATGGTGGTGTACGGCGAGGGGCGGTACGAGTGCGGGCGCCACGGAGTCGTACGGCCCGGCCCGCGGCGCGTCCGCGACCTCGACGCCGGGCGTTTCGAACCGCCCTGCCCGCGCTGTGGCGAACCCCTCGTCCCCGGGCTCGTCGACGAGGACGCGCCTGCCGACCCGCGCAACGTGTACGCCACCACCAAGCTCGCCCAGGAACACCTCGCCGCGTCCTGGGCCCGCGCCACCGGGGGCAGCGCGATCGCGCTGCGCTACCACAACGTCTACGGACCCGGGATGCCCCGCGACACCCCCTACGCCGGGGTGGCCGCCCTCTTCCGCTCCGCCCTCGCCCGAGGCGAGGCCCCCCTCGTCCTCGAAGACGGCCGCCAGCGGCGGGACTTCATCCACGTCACGGACATCGCGGCGGCGAACGTCTCCGCGCTGACCGCACTTCCCGGGCACCCCGGCGGTTCCTCGCGCCCCTACAACGTCGCCACGGGCACCCCGCACACCGTCGGCGAAATGGCCGCCGCCCTCGCCGCGGCAACGGGGGGCCCGGCCCCGCGCATCACCCCGGCATACCGGCTCGGCGACGTCCGCCACATCACCGCTTCTGCGGCGCGGATCCAGGCAGAACTCGACTGGACACCCGAGATCCCCTTCGCCCGGGGCATGACGGATTTCGCCCGGGCCCCCTTGCGGGGGGCGCTACGGGCGTAGGCCCTGTCTGACACATCCCGCCTGGCCCGCGACGCCTGGCACGCACGATCGCTGCGTTGCCGGGCTCGTCCGAGGAGGCCCACTACGAGGACGACCTCCGCCAGCTAACGCTGGGAGGTGCCCCCGCCGCCTTGCGCTCTGGGAGTACCCCC
>JAOPVE010000305.1 GCA_025963185.1 Actinomycetes bacterium | reverse complement strand
ACCGCGCGCTGGCGGACCAGCCGGGCCACCGCGCTCTCGGAGGTGACCGCCTCGAAGACCCGGTCGGTGGAGCGGACGAGCCGCAGCGCGACCGGCCGCCGCTCGGCCTCGTACCGGTCGAGCCAGTCGTCCCCGGCCCGCCCGTGGACCGCGTCGGCGAGCTTGAACGCCAGGTTGTGGGCGTCCTGGAGGCCGGTGTTCATGCCCTGGGCGCCGACGGGGGAGTGCACGTGGGCCGCGTCCCCGGCGAGGAACACCGGGCCGTCCCGGAAGACCCGGGCCACCCGGTGGTGGACCCGGTAGGTGGCGAACCAGTCCGTGGCGGCGTACTCGACGCCGAACACCGAGCTCAGGCGGGTGCGGACGTCCTGCTCCGTGAGCGCGCCGTCGCCGTCGTCGTCGCGGACCAGGCCGATCACCCGGTGATGGCCGCCGGGGCCCATGGGAAACGTGAGCATGATGTCCGCGGGCGCGGGCCGGATGTTCACGGCGTCCTCGACGAGCCCGGTGACCCCGGCGGCGTCCGCCACGTAGAAGAAGTGGTCATTGGTGATGCCGTCGAACGCGATCCCGCGCAGGGTGCGGACCGCCGATCCAGCCCCGTCGGTGCCCACGCAGTAGCGGGCCCGGACGGTCACCTCGCCGTCCGGCCCGGCCAGGGTGGCGCGCACGCCGCCCGCGTCGCTGTCGAGGGCTGTCAGGCGGTGTAGCCAGTGCACCTGTCCGCCGAGTTCGGCCAGGTGCTCGGTCAGCAGCGTCTCGTTCTTGCTCTGCTCGAAGACGAACAGGCCGGGGAACGGGGTCAGTCCCTCGCCGAGTGCGCCGATCCGGACCGTGCCGAACGCCCGCCGCCGGTAGCCCGGGGCGAGCTGGGTGATCTGGAGGCCGCCGGCGAGTACCCGGTCGGCGAGCCCGAGCTGGTCGTAGATCTCCATGGTGCGGGCCTGCACGGCCAGCGCCCTGGACTCGTGGGTCGGCCCTGGCTTGTGGTCGGCGAGTACGCATCGCACGCCGAGCCTGGTCAGCCAGTTCGCGAGCATGAGCCCGGTGGGCCCGGCCCCGGCTACGAGGACGTCGGTGTCGATCTCGGTCATGGCTGCCCCATCTGTAGTGGATCCGCCGGATGCCCCGACTCTAGGCGTCGGACGGCGAGAATTCAACACCGGATGAGTTAAGTGGAGCGTCTGCCCAGGGCGGTAATCTCCTGCCCGTGACGACCCAGGAGGACTCCGCGCAGGGCCCGGCCGGCGACAAGCCCAGCGGCCTGAGCTTCGACCGGATCGTGTTCTTCAGTGACGCCGTCTTCGCGATCGTCATCACCCTGCTGGTCCTCCCGCTCGCCGGCGAGGTCCCGGCCTCACACCCCGGGGGCGACCTGGCCCGCGAGGTCTACAGCCTCTGGCCGCGCGCGCTCGCCTTCGTGGTCGGCTTCCTGGTGATCGCCCGGTTCTGGATCTCCCACCACCGCACGTGGTCGCATCTGCGCGGCTACGACACCACGCTGATCGGGCTCAACCTGGGCGCGCTGCTCACCGTGTCGTTCATGCCGTTCCCCACCGCGCTGCTCGGCTCCCGCACCGACCCCGGCGACCAGTTCCCCGTGGTCTTCTTCGCCCTCAGCATGGGCCTGACCAGCCTGATGTTCACCGCCACCTGGCTCTACGCCGTGTGGCGGCTCGCCCCCCGGGGCCTGGTCACCGGGACGCCGCGCGAGTTGCGGGAGTTCACGATCCGGTCGGTGGCGACCACGGCGGTCATCGCCGGGTCCGCCGGGGCGGCGCTGTTCGGGCTGGTCCCGGCGCTCGTGTGCTGGCTCGCCGTGGTTCCCGTGGTGCGGCTCGGCGTGGCCCGGCTGATCCGCTGAAAAAGCGTGTGGCGGATCAGCTCGTGAGTACGTCGTGCAGTTCGTGCCGCAGGGCCGGGGTGAGCAACTCGCCGGCCTGCTTGGCCAGGCGCGCCATCTCGTAGCCCACCATCCCGATGTCGGACTCCACCGCGGCGAGGGCGGCCAGCACCGATCCGTCGCGGATCGACATGACGACGAAGTGACCCCGCTGCATCGCCACCGCGGTGTGCCGGACCCGCTGGCCGCCGAACATCGCCGCCGCGCTCCCGGTGATGCTGCTCAGGCTCGCCGAGATCGCCGCGAGCTGCTCGGCCGCCCGCCCCGGGAGGTGCCGGGACGAGGCGAGCAGCAGCCCATCGGAGGACACCACCACCGCGTGCGAGACCCCGGGCACGCGGTCGACGAATCCGCTGACCAGCCAATTGAAGTTCTGGGCGTCCGGGCTCAGTGACACGTCGCTCCTCGTCCTCTCGGGTCTGGTCAGTCCGGGTCTGGTGCGGATCCGGCGCGGCGCACTCCACTGTGGAAACGGGCCAGCATGTCACCCACGGTGCCGGGATCGGCGGGCGGGGGAGCGGGTCCGGTGTCCGTGGCATCGGGATCCGCCCGGGACGCCCCCGGCACCCGCACGGGCAGCCCCGGATCGCGAGCCGGCCGCGCCGCAGCACCCCCGCCGGCCGGCGAGCGGATCGGGAGGCCAGCCGCCGTGACACCCCGCGGCACCGGCTCGGCCACCGGATCGGCGAAGGCCCGCTCCGGAGCCGTCTCGCCGCCGGACCACCAGGCGGCGACCCGCGCGGACACCGGCTCGGCGTGCCGGGGAACGTGCGTAGCGCCTCCCGGCTCACCGGCCGCCGGATCCACAGGGGCCGGCGGCGGATCCGGTGCCGCGTGCTCCGGATCCCGGCGGGTCCGCACCGCGAACCCCCGCCGGGCCAGCGCGGCGGCGGACCGGCGCTGGACGCCGGGGATCACCGGCAGCGCCACGGTCTGCTCGCCCTGGCCCAGCGAGCGACCCGGGGCCCGGCGCCCCTCGGCGTGGGCGCCCACCTCCACGGGCAGCACATCACCAGGGTCTCGCTCGCCGGCGTCGCGGTCCGTGGCACCGGCCTCGGCGGGCCCGGCCGCGGCGTCCACGGGCGTGAGCAGCCCCGACGGGATCGTGACCGTGGCGGTCACGCCGCCCGTGGTGACGGTCGCGAGCTCCACGCCGATCGAGAGCCGCGCGGCCAGGTGGCTCACCACGAACAGGCCCATCCGCTCGGAGACCGAGACGTCGATCGGGGCAGGGCGGGCCAGCCGCCCGTTGGCCTCGGCCAGCATCGACGGGGTCATGCCCATGCCGTCGTCGTCCACGGTGACCAGCGCGCCGCCCGCACCGCCGTAGAGGAGCTGCGCGGTCAGGCGCACGGGCGTGGCGGGGGCCGAGAAGGCAGTCGCGTTGTCGACCAGCTCGGCGAGCAGGTGCATCAGGTCCGGGACCGCGTGCCCGACCACCAGCACGTCGTCCGGCCCGGCCACCTGGACCCGCTGGTACTGCTCGGTCTCGGCCAGCGCCCCGAGGAGCACCCGCGACAGCCGGACCGGCTCCCGCCACAGCCGCTGCGACTCTCCCGCCGCCAGGACCAGCAGGTTCTCGTCGTTGCGCCGCAGCCGGGTGGTGAGGTGGTCGAGGGCGAACAGACGCTCCAGCCGGTCCGGATCGGGCTCGGCGGCCTCCAGTTCGTCCAGCACCGCGAGCTGGCGGTCCACGAGGAGCTGGCTGCGGCGGGCGAGGTTGACCACCATCGCGCTGACGTTGCGCCGCAGGGTCGCCTGCTCGACGGCGAGCCGCACCGCCGACCGGTGTACGGCTGTGAACGCCTCGGCGACCTCGGTGATCTCGTCCCCGGGGCCGGGCGGCGCCGGATCCGGCTCGGGCGGCAGGTCCTCGGTGCCCCCGGTGCCGAGCCGCCGGATCACGTCGGGCAGCCGGTGGCTGGCCACGATCATCGCCTCGGCGCGGAGCTTGCGGAGCGCCCCGGCCATCGAGCGGCCGATCGCGAACGACACGGCGAAGGCCACCAGGACGATCCCGAGGATCAGGCCCGCGACCTCGACGGCCCGCCTGCTGGCCGCCGCCCGCGCGTCCTCGGCCGAGGTGATCGCGGCCGCCGAGAACCTGCGCTCGGCGTCGCGCAGCAGGTCGAGCTGGGCGCTCGCCGCGGTCCACCACTGGCTGGCGTCGAATCCCAGCCGGGCGCCGGGGGCGCGGTCCGCCGCGGCCCGTTCGAGCCGCTGCTCGGCGAGCACCGGGGAGCCGTTCACCGCCTCGTCGAAGCGGACCCGCTGGGCAGGCCCGGACTCGGCCCGGAACTGCGCGGCGACCGCGGACCGGCTGGCTCGCAGATCCGCGAACGCCTGGTACTCGCCGAAACCGAACTGACCCGCCGACGCCACCGCCGCGAGCCTGCCGCGGACCTGCGACTGGAGCTCCTTGAGCTGCATGAGCCGGTGCAGCCCGCGGACGTCGGCGTCGGCGCTGCCGCTCGCGACCGCGGAGTCAGGGACGATCCGGATCAGGGCCGCGACCAGCCGCGAGTACCCGTCGAAGACGGCGTCGTCGCGAAGCTGCCCGCCCGCGGCGGCGGCCCGGAGCCGGGGTAACTCGGCGAGCGCGCCCGAGGCGTCCCGCAATCGCGAGGCGACCGGCCCGGACGGGCTCACTCCCAGCGCCGTGGCCTGCACCCGGTAGGCGCGGACCGCGGTGTCGACGGCCTCCCGGTCGTCCTTCGTGGATCCCCGCACCGCGCTCGCGGCCGCCGCCGGATCGCCACCGCGCCGGACCCCGCCGAGCGCCCCGGCCGTGCGGTCGCGTTCCTGCTGGACGACGTGGACCAGCCCGGCGACATCCCGGGCGAGCGTCACCCGGTCGGCGTAGTCGCCGAGGGCCGCGGTGGTGAGCAGCCGGGTCCGCAGCTCAAGGCCGCCGACCGCGGTGAACGCGAGCGCGGGCACCAGGACGGCCACCACGAGCTTCGTCCGCACCCGCCAGGTGCGGACCGACAGGCGGGACCAGCGACGGCGCGGTCCGTCCACTGCGACCCCCCATCCCGCGCACCCGAACGCCACACCTCACCCGACGTGACCGGGCGGTGTCAACTTCCCCGGGCACTATGGAGAACTCCAGGGGCGGGAGTGCACAATGTCCGGCGCGACGCCCGTCGGATCGCCCGCCCGAACTGGGAGCACCCCATGCCGCTGCCCGCTCGCAGGGCGCCGCTCCGCACGGTGCTGTGCGGGTGCGTGGTGCTGTGCGCCGCGGCCGCGGGATGCCAGCCGCTGCCGGGCACCGGATCGCCGCCGCCCCAGCCCGACGTCACCGTCGGCGTGCTGTTGCCGCTCACCGGACCGGATCCGGCCGCCGGTGAGGAACTGAGCAACGGCGCCGAACTGGCGGCCGGGATCGTCGACGACGACTCGGCGATCCGGGTGCCACTCGGTCCCGGGACCGGCCTGCCCCGGCTCGGCGGCGCCCGGATCCGGCTCGCGGTCCGCGATGCCACCGAGACCCCGACGAGCGGGACCCTGGCGGCCGAGATCCTGGCCGGACGGCAGCACCCGGCCGCGCTCGTCGTGGCCGGCCCCGCGGACTCCGTCACCGCCGTCGCCGTCACCGCGGACCGCCGCCGGATCCCCCTCGTCGACGCCACCACGTCCGACGGCGCGCTGCTCGAAGCCGGGCGGGACTGGTACTTCCGGACCGCGCCCAGCGACCGGATCCTCGGCGAGTCCGTGTTCGCGCTGTTCGCCGACCGGGGAGTGCGCGGCCAGCCGGTCGGCTCGATCGCGCTGGTCCAGCCCGCGGACGCCCGTGGGTCCTCGATCGCGGACACCGTCGGCGACCTCGCCGAGGAGAGCGGCACGGCGATCGCCGCCCGGCCCCGGTACGCGTCGACTCCGGCCGGGCTGCGATCCGCCGGGCGGGCCGCCGCGCAGGCCAAGCCGGGGGCGATCGTGCTGGTCGCGACGACCGCGGCGGAGGCGTCCGCGCTGGTGACCGCGGTCCGGGGGGTGTCGGCCGGGGTGCCGGTCGCCGGGCTCGGGCCAGGGTTCGCGACGGCGGCGGCCGGGTCCGCGGCTTTGCCCGGGATCCTCACCGTGGCCTCCTGGTCGCCCGACTTCGCCGCCCGCAACCCGCTCGCGAAGGCGGTCGCCGCCGAGTACGCCCGCCGCTACGGCGCCCCGATGACCGAGCGCGCCGCCAGCGCGTTCACCGCCGTGTGGACGGTCGCCGCCGCGATCGACGCCGCCGGATCCGCCCGGCCGCAGGACGTCCGCTCCGCGCTGCTCGCCGCGGACCAGCCCGCCACGGCGCTGGTGATGCCGTGGCTGGGGATCCGGTTCTCGACCGGTGGGCAAAACTCGGCGGCCGCGGCCGTGGTCCAGCAGCGGACGGGCCCGGACACCCACGTCGTCTTCCCCCCGGAACTCGCGACGGCCCCCCTGCACTGGACCGGCGCCCCGGCCGGCGCCCGCGGTTAGAGCGCCCGCACTCTTAGGGTTGGAATACCCGCCGGCCACGGCCGCGTTCACCTGGTCGAGCCGCCCGTGGCCATCGGGGCCGCGGCGGAGAGCGGGCCCGAGGAGGACGCGGTGGCGACGAAGGAACTCACCAAGGACAACTTCGACGCGGTGGTCAGCGGTGACGGGATAGTTGTCGTCGACTTCTGGGCGGCCTGGTGCGGGCCGTGCCGCGCGTTCGCGCCCGTGTTCGACCGAGCCTCCGAGCAGCACGCCGACAAGGTGTTCGCGAAGGTCGACACCGAGGCACAGCCCGAACTGGCCGAGGCGTTCGGAATCCAGGCGATCCCCACACTGATGATCGTGCGCGACGGAGTCGTGCTCTACTCCGAGCCCGGCGCGCTCCCCGCCCGGGCGCTCGAGGAGCTGCTCGGCAAGGCCGCAGAGCTGGACATGGGCGAGCTGCGCACCAAGCTGGCGCAGAAGTAACCCATCGATGACCAGCACATACACGGTCTTGGGCATGACCTGCGGGCACTGCGTCGCGGCGGTGTCCGCGGAGGTCGGCGCCGTACCCGGGGTGACCTCGGCGGCCGTCGACCTGGAGTCCGGCACCTTGACGGTGACGAGCACGGGCCCGGTCGGCCGCCCGGAGATCGAGGCCGCGGTCACCGAGGCCGGCTACACCCTGTCCTGAGCGCGCCGGAAAAGACTCAACACCCATCCTGACGACCGGCAACGCGCCCAGTCCGTACCTCGCGAGCCCCCCATCCCAGGAGCGAGCCGGAAGCTCCCGCCACCCCAAGCCAGCGCCGCGCGACGGCGTCCCACCCGGACCGGAGGGTGGGGTTCTTGCCGGTCGCCAGAATGCTTTTTGTTCCCCCGAAGTGCGGTAACTCTGACCGGCTATGACCGGCCCGAAGTACCGCACTTCGCCGTTGGGGGGCGGCTCTGTTAGGCGCGGAAGGCTAGGACGTAGTTGATCGCGGCCGTGGTGATCAGGGCTCCGATCGTGGCGGCGACGACTGCGGCGGCGATGGCCTGGCCGAACTGCGTGGCGAACTCGCGGCTGAACTGCGTGCGCATGGCTGCTCCCTGGATCCGGCGGCGTGCTCCCACCAGAGCCGCCGGCCGGCCCCCAGATACGTCAGAACGGGACGGTCACGCAGGCCAGCCGGGCGCCTGCCGTGCCCGCCTCGCCGGGTGCCGTGTGGGTGTGCATGGCGTGCAGGACCACCGAGCCAGGGCGGCGGGCGCCGAACCGCCACGGGACGAGCGTGGCGGATCCGCCGGTGCCCCACCGGTCGGTCATGAAGTCGAGCCAGATCTCGTTGCGCGGGTTCGCATACGCCGGATCGACGGAGGGCTGCACCGGATC
>JAOPVE010000280.1 GCA_025963185.1 Actinomycetes bacterium | reverse complement strand
CCGGGCGAGCACGAACCCGGCCAGCACGTCGGTCTCGAACTCCGCGGCCTCCTCCGGACCCACCGGAACCCGTCGCTCGCGCAGGTCCCGCACCACCGCCAGTCCCAACCCGCGTCCTCACCTTCAGCCCTGCCCGCACATCCTCGATCTGATCGAGAACGACTCATAAAAGCTGAAGTTCGGTCAGGCGAGCCAAGGCCACCTAAACGAGTACGAACCCCCTGGCCCAGAGCGGAACAGACCCTCGCCTTCCCGACGAAGACCCTCGGAACTCACGGGTTATCTCTTATGAGCATCTCCGGGGTGCTTCTCGCCTGGCCCTGGCCTCGATCCTCGTGGACATCAACCCGCTCGGCATCACCGGCGGACTCCTCCTCGGCGCAGCCGAACCACCGGTCCGCCGCCGGCTGTTCCGCCAACTCCTGACCTACGGCCTCGTCGCGCTCGTTCCCAGAGTCACGCGTCAGTCGAGGTACGAGGCAATCCAAGTCGAGACTTTCGCGGGATCTCCCCACTCGAGTGATTCATTCTCGGCAGGGACGCGGTGCGGCTTCGATGTCAGTCCTTCGTCGATCAGCTCTGTCAGATCACCGATCGGGGCGCTTTCGTCCACTACGCGGATGTTCTCCAAGCCCAGCCCCGCGAAGTACTCGCCATGCAAACGCTCAACTTCGTTGACATGGCCGATCAACGTCAATCCCTTCAGCCCGTTCCGCCCGAGCAACCCCAGCGAGTTCAGGCTCGAACTCGTCAAGATGATGTCCGATGCCGCATAGTAGGTGTCGGCGTCGGGTGTCACACCAATCCACCTCACGGACGAGTCGATTTCGAATCTCAGCTTCTTCGAAAAGCTCTTCTCCACCAGGACGTACAGCACCGCCGCTCGGGTCGCCCTGGCCGCCCATGCCCTCAAGTACCGCTCGGCGGCCACTTCGAGGTCGGGAACCTTGAACTCCGCGGTGGAACCGAGCGTGAGGACCGCGATCGGGTTGATCGGATCCAGCCCCAACCGCGTCCGGGCCGCCGGCCTGTCCAGATCGATCTCCCTCGCGAGCGGGCCACTGAACAGGAAGTCCGGACCCACCACGTCCGGCCGGCAATGTGCATCCGGGAAGTCCACGACTATCACCGCGTTCGCCCCGTCCATGGCCGCGTCCAGTTCCGGCAACCCCATGTCCTTGAAGAACCAATGGGTGAGCAGGACATTGGGAATACCGAGTCTCTTGCACAATCGCGGCAACAGGAACAGTTCGTCGGACACGATCAGGTCAGGAAGACGTGGCAACGTTCGAAGGTAGAGCAGCACGCGGCGCAACGCTTCCGTGGTCTGGTCATCGTTGTCATCGATCGCCAGATCCGCACAGTCCACCGATCGAAGCCGATAATATTCGAGGCCGGTCCCATAAGACGCGATCTTTATCTCGACGGCCGGCAGCAACTGCCTGAGGTGTTCGATGATCGGCAGGTCCGTGGCGGCGTGACCGTAGCCATGTCCGCGTGTCAGGAAGAGTATCTGCTGCATCCGCTGCCGCCTGAGCTCATCATTGGCCGAGACACGACGTTCACCACGACCGCTGCGTCAGCGGCGCAAGTTCGATCATCGTCCATTCCGTCACGTCCGGACGTGGATACGCCCGACCGCGGTATTTGACAGCGAGCGTCTGCTCCAGCATGCGGCGCGCCACACCTCCGGTCTCGGACGCCGAGACCCGGCACCGCAGTTCGACGTAGTCGTAGGCGTGGCCGTCGAGCCAGATCAGCAGGGTCACCCGGCCTGAGGCCAGGATCGCCTCGGTCTTGGGGCTCCCGCTGGGTGACACGACCACGAGCCGCTCACCGACGACGCCCACCCACATCACATAGGAGCGGACCTCAGCGCCGGACAGCACCGAGAGCACACAGAAGTTGGCGCCTGATGCCAGTTCCCGGGCCTCGGGGATGAGCACGTCCGCCCGCATCAGACCGCGTCCAAAGCTGCCAGCACGTCGTCAGCGATCGTCGCCGACGCGGCCGCGACGTTGGCCTCGACCTGGGCGACGTTCATCGCGCCCGGCATGACGCACGCGACGCCTCCGCGGGAGCCCAACCAGCCGAGGGCGGCCTCGAGCAGCGTGTGCCCGCTCGCTTCGGCGACGCTGCGGAGACGTTCCAACCGCTCGAACACCGCCTCACCGGCCAGGAAGCCGATGCGGTCACGCATCCGCTCGTAACGGCTGTCCGGCGGGAAGTCTTGACCCCGCGCGTACTTGCCGGTCAACAAACCGCCGGCGAGCGGGAACCACGGCAGGACGCTCATCCCGCACTCCTGAGCCGCCGGGAGGCGGTCGGCCTCGTGCCCTCGTTCCAGCAGGTTCCACATGAACTGGATGGATTCGAAGCGCGCGGGCCACTGCGTACCCGCCGAGGCACGCACCTCGGACGCCGACAGGTTGGAACACCCCAGCACTCGTACCTTTCCCTTGTCCACCAGGTCGTTCAGCGCGCCGAGCGTGTCGTCGAGCGGTGTCTTCGGGTCCGGCTCATGTAGCTGGTAGAGGTCGATGTAGTCGGTTCCGAGCCGCCGCAGGCTCCCGTTGACGGCGCTGCGGATGTATTCCGGCGACGCTCCGCCCGGGGTTGCGATGGCGCCACTGAGTGCGGAGCCGAACTTGGTCGCGATGACGACCTCGCTTCTCGGCAATCCACCCAGCGCCTTGCCCAGGAACTCCTCGGACCGCCCGTCCCCGTAGGCGTCGGCCGTGTCGAAGAAGCGAACGCGCAGGTCATAGGCTCGGCGGACGATGTCGACCGACTCGTCCACGCCGAGCGGGTCACCGAAGTTGTCGCAGCCGAGTCCGACCTGGGACACCCGCAGCTCCGAACGGCCCAATGAACGTGTTTCCACCTTCAACATCTCCGTTTCGTCGGCCGGCACGGCCTACAGTCCGGTCTTCACGGTCCCCACCGGGGCCAACACCTTCAGGATCTCCACCACGAGCGCCCTGCCGATCTCCGTAAGACCTGCGGTTTCCCGGAGTGCCTCCACGTCCGCGACATCGACGAGCGAGACGCACGCATGCGATCGCAGGTCCTCCGGCAGGTGGGTGAGCCACGCCGAGACGAACCCCTGGTGCAGCAGATCGATGACAGGAACGCTCGTCTCGTGGCCGGCAAGGCGCAGGTGAACGCCCGGGTCTTCGACGAGCCGGCAGAGGCCGGCGAGATCGGAGAAACGAGTACTCGCGGCGGCCTTCCAGAGGCCGATCTGCGCCTCCTCTCCGCGCAGGCCGTGCGGCGCCACGACGAGACCGCGTAGTTCTCGGACGGGCCTGCACTTCTCTGCCGCCCCGGCCCCGATGGGGACCACCGCCGACAGCGCCGCGCTGAACGTCGCACGTGACGCGGGCCACCGTTCCGCGATCTCCCGCGCCGCCGCCGATACCGCCGCAACGGTGTCCCTCGCGTGGTCCGGGTCGTGGTGAGCGAGAAGTCGTTGGGGCAAGAGCGAATGGAGCCAACTCTCGGCGGTCACCAGCGTGGGCAGGTGTGGCTCCTCGCCGGTTTCCGCCTTGCAGTGAGGCGCCGTTGCGGGGACGGGCGTGAGTCGAAGGGTGGATGCCTCGACAGCGACGTGGAACCCCGCAGCGGCGGCCTCCGCGGTGATCCGCTTCCGCAGCTGTGACGAGAGCGCCGGAAAGTCGACCGCCAGGGCCTCGAGAGCGGGGCCTGCGGCCAACCGCTCGGCGAGCACGAGCGCCATCAGCCAGCCGAGCAGCAGGTCGGGAGTTCGCCGGTAGTTGGCGACGTGCTCGCGCTCCGCCAGCCCGAGCCAGCCGGTGATCTCCGCGCCACGGACGAAGCGCGCCACCTGTGTGGGCGGGAGCTCGGCCAGCATGGCGAGGATCTGCTGTGCACTGTCGGCTGCGGCGGCGTCGCCGAGCCGCTCGAACCGGTGCGCGGCCAGCACCAGGAGCCGCTTGCAGTTCCTGGTGCTGACCAGGGCGTCGAGCGACTCCAGCGCCGCGGGCTCGGCGGCGACCACACCACGCAGGTCCGGTCCGGGACGTTGCGCGAACAGGGGCTTGAGCGGGGCGATGTCGAGCACGAGCTTGCGTCCCAGCGGTGGTTCGGCTCGGTTGTCGGGTGCCGGACGTTTGCGCCGATGTCCGGCGATGGCTTCGAGGCGATCGGCTTGCCACCGCGCGGCGACATCGCGGACGAAGTCCGGGCCGGTCAGCACGGAGAGCAACCGTGAAACGTCCTCGACGCCGGGCAACCGTCCGGTCAGTGGGGTCGGTCCCCACCAATTCGGATCCGAGGCCAGCCGCGCTTCGACGATCGGAAGCAGGTCCTCCAGTGCCGTGTCCACGCCGCACACGAGGGGTGAGGACACCGACGGCCCGTCGGCCGTCCCACAGTGCGGTGCGTACAGCGGTACGTAGAGCACGTCGCCCGGCTTCAGAACGAACTCCTCGACGTCCTCCGGGTGTGGGAGGAACGCGGTCCAGTCGTAGCCGGTGTGGCGCAACAACCGGCGCCGGTGATCGTCCTCGGGCAAGGTTTCGACGGGACCGATCCGCCACAGCTTGCTTCCGGTGTGCTGGACGATGAAGTTGTCCGTGTCGTCGAAGTGGGACCCGATCCCGCCACCGGTGTGGGTCTGCACGATGTCGAACCCGAGGCCCGGCAGCCCGAACTCGTGCTGGAGCCGTGCCGCGATCGCGGCGAGGCGGGGCACCTCCCGGTCCGCGCCGCGCAGGAAGTCTGTCCGTCCGGGATCCGAGCTCAGCCGGTCGGTGCCGCTCCGGCGGGCGAGGCCGATGGCCGTCTCCGCCTCCTGTTCGGTGAGCGGCGGGTCGACGAAGCGCCGGGCAGCGCCGGGCATGAACAGCGGGCGGCGGCGCCAGTAGTGGGTGAAGAAATCGTCGAGGGTGATCTCCGGCGTCAGTTCTGTACTGCTAGCAAGCATTCGACGTGATCCGTTCCGCTTCGGCGACGATGACCTTGCCGAGACCGGTGAGGTCGGCGTGTTCCTTGAGCACCGCGATCGCCGCTTCGACCACGACGAGACGGTCCGCGAAGTACCTCTCGATCCGCGGCGCGGCGGCGGGTACGAGGTCCGCGAGCCCGCGGGACACGTGGAGGTCCTGGCAGAAGGCCACACACCCGTGGAAGACGGCGGTGAGCGGCCGCCTGATGTTGACGACCGGGCTGATGACCTCCTCGGTGGGATTGGTGCACAACGCCGCGACCTCGAGGATACTGTTCATCTGGTTGTGCGCCGTCTCATGGGCCAGCGCCTGCGCGATCATGTAGGGCTCGCGAGCGCTCGTCGCGATCAAGCCGCGGAAGTTCGGCAGGCTGTAGTTGTTGGCCCGGTGCCCGATCGAGGGCAGCGGCAGGATCGTGCGGATGTTCGTCCGGTGCGTCGCGGCCGCCGCCGGGTAGCACCTGTCCAGTAATGCCACGGCCGCGTTGAGGACGTCGTTGAGCTCGGTCAGCTCCCCCGGGCTCGCCGAGTACACCCCAGCGCCCGGTGCCGCCTGCTCGGCGAACCACAGGGACGCCGACCCGCAGATCACCGCTCCGCCGCCGTGAATCCAGTCCAGCCGGTCGAACGGCGGTGCAGCGTCGACGCCGCCGCTGAGCGTGCGGCTGCCACTGCGGTCGTGGTACGTCAGTTCGTTTCCGCAGATCACCAGCTGGGGGTCGGCCGTCCCCATCTCCTCCGGCCCGATCCGAAGCCCGAGGCGCCGCAGGGTCAGACCACCGTCGATGTCCCTGCGGGGGCGGATGACGAGCGGCTGTCCGTGATCGAGCTCCAGCAGCTCGGGCAGGAGCGCCATCGCCAGGACGTCAGCGTCCGGGTCCTCTGTGCGCGGCCTGGGCAGGCGCTCCCGGCCGGTGGCCTCCGCCGCGGCGATCCAGGACGTGACATCCGGGTCGGTCAGGGAGTGGTCGGCCTGCTCGGGGTCCATGGTGCCGAGCAGTTCGGCCACGGCGGAATAGAGTGCGCGGGGGCGGCTGTCGGTCGTCTCGCCGCTGCGTGTGACGAGCAGGCGGGCGAGCCGCCGAGCGTTTCTCCTGGCGACCAGTCCCGCGAAGGCCCCGGCAGACCGCGGGTCAAGGAGTACGACGTCGTTCTCCGGCACCTGCGGCGCGGAAGCGACGTACTCGCGCAGGTGGGCGGTGTCGAGAATGACCGGCGGCGGCGCTTGGCGCGGCGAGTGCCGCCTGCGCACAGAGTAGGTGCCCGCTTCCACCAGCAATGCGTCGCGCAGCCCAGCGAACGTCTCGGACACCAGCGCTCCGGTCAGTTGCCCGGCCCGCCGGCCTGCGCTGCCCGGGCCCACCTCGATCAGGTCCGACCAGGTGGCACAGCGCCGTAGCCAGTATTCCAACGCGGGATAGAGGGCGTGGAGCATCGTCGAGATGTTGACGACCAGGCTGACGCTCGCGCTGTCACCATCGGAACGTCCCTCGTGCTGCCACATCGACGGGATGTAGAGCACGTCGCCCGGCCCGACCTGGTAGACTAGGTCGTCAGCGTTAGCCGCGCCTGCCAGACCGCCGACACCCGGCTCACCGAGTGCGCGACGTCGCCGCCATTCGGCCGGTATCGACGTCGGTGCTTTTAGCCGCCACGTCTTGGTGCCGGCGAGCTGGATCGTGAAGTTGTCGCTGTCGTCGAAATGCCGGCCGATCGACGACGGGCCGGCGGTCACGAAAAGGTCGCACCAGATGTCGTCCCATTCGAACAGGTCGCCCGCGGTCGATGCCAGTTCTCGCGCCCATTCCGGGGAGTCCCGCAGGCGCTCCAGGAACCAGATCGTCCGTCGGTCGCCGCGGGAGTCGGGGTGGGCCGTGACGAGATCGCGCAGGGACCGGTAGCCGAGCTCATCGGTCGATAGCAGCGAGCTGCCGAGCCCAGGCAACAACGCGGGTTCGCGGCGCCAGTGTGTCGTGAAAAAGCTTGCCGGCAAGTCGATTCGCATTTACGCCACCAGTTCCCTCACGCGGTCGAGCCTCCGAACGAGTTCCTCGTCGCGTGGCCGTCCCGCCCGGTCGTCGACTGCCAACGCCAGTTCCGCAGCACGGGCGTTCAGCGGAAACGCGTCACTGAGACCGTGTGCCCGCACGGCCGCGTCGTCGAACTCCTGTAGCCGGGTGCTG
Organism: Actinomycetes bacterium; assembly: GCA_025963185.1. GTDB lineage: Bacteria > Actinomycetota > Actinomycetes > Mycobacteriales > Cryptosporangiaceae > RYN-140. The sequence continues at coordinate 8,839 of JAOPVE010000280.1, read as the reverse complement.
CATAGGACGGCCATGGTCCACGCGTGCCCTTCCAGGGGATCCACGAGTGAACCGAGCGTCCGATCCAGCCACAGGCGCGCCTGCTCGAAACGTCGCCTCCTGAAGTGGTGCAGGCCTATCCGGTATGCGAGCCATGTGGAGCTGACGCCGGCAGCGGTGGCGTCGAGCCACGCCTGTTCCGCGATCACGATGTCCTCGGGCGATGGAGTACCACCGAGCCGCAGCAACCCTTCGAGAGCGAGCCCCAGTCCACCGAGATCGGCGAGCTCCTGCTCGCACACCGCGCGCAGCCGGTCCGGTGCCAGGACCGTGTTGCTCTGGAGCGCTGCCAGCGTCGCAGCCGGACCGGTCGCCCTCTCGGCAGCCGGTTCCCGGCTGCCCGCCCGCCCGAGCGCGGCCAGCAGTTCGGTGCCGATCCGTCTCTGGGAGTCGGTCAAGAACCCGGAACGCACGCTGAAGGTGGCCGAATCCACTCGGCCCGCCCAGCCCCGCTCGGACAACTCCTGCCCGAACAGGCGGGGATCGATCTCGTCCGGGGCGCCGGCCTCGGCGAACCAGTCCAGGTCGAGGTCGATCCTGAAGTCGTCGGGCGGGTTCGCCAGGGTCTCGAAGCTGCAGATGTCGACATCCAGCCCGCACAGGTGTGTGACCAGCCGATCACCGTCGAACCGGGTACGGTCGAGCACGCTCGGCGGTGCGGGGATGTAGGCGACCGTCGACAGTAGCCGTTCGCGCCCGGGTCGTCCGCGTGGAACGAACGAGGGAATCCAAGTCAGCCCGGAAACGGCCCCGGACACCGGGCCAACGGACCAGAAATCATCCAGCCCGTAGGCACCGTCGGCTTCGCGCAATGGCAAGGGGCGGTTGAGAGCGTCGACGGTGTCCCCGGCTGCCCGGCAAAGACGCGCGTTTCTCGTGGACAAGGGCTTGAGGTCGAGATGCCGGTCGAAGCAGACGACGTGTTCGCCGCGGTAACCCAGCTCGCGCCAGGTCCGCACCACCTCGCCGTGCTCCTCGTGCAGGAGGACGTCCGTCACACCATCCCCCTTGCTCGCATGGCGGAGGACAGCTGCGCCGCCTCACTGTCCGAGATCTCAGTGATCGCCCAGCGTGGCGGCGTCGCCGTCGCCCGTAGCAGCGCCGCGGCCGACCGGAGCGACACCGACACGCTCCAGAACCGACCCCGCACGGCCCCGGCGGCGACGGGGGCCTCGGGTACCGTCTCGGCATCGGGTAGGTGCCGCTTCCCGTCGAGCACAGCGATCCATCCCCGGTCCACAGCGCGGAAGAGCGCGTCCCGCGGGGCGAAGTACGCTGCGTTCGTGCTCGCGAGCGCGAGAAGGGTCGCTCGCACGTATTCGTGCTGGACGGCCGTACGCAGCCTTGCGGCCGTGTCCAGCGCGCAGGCCCACTCGTAGAAGGCCTGAGCGGGTGAGAACCCCGGGACGTTGCCGACGGCCCGGATGCGGCGGAACTCCGGAGACGCGACGAACCGTTCGACCACCTCGTCGGCCGACAACGGCGCGAGCTGCTCGATCGTGGTCTGGAACGCACGACGCAGATCCATTCCGCACAGCTCACCGGAGGCGACACCTCGCACGATGGCTCGTCCGAGCTTGCGGAAGTCCTCGACGTCTACATCGCACATCAACCTGGTGACATACGGCGACCAGCCCAAGGTCTCCGGGTCGTCCGCCAGCCTCGCACGGGCGTCGGAGTCGAGGAGCAGCGTGTGGTACGCGGCGTCGAGTTCGGCTAGACAGCCCATCGGCCCACCAACCTCTGGAGTTTCTCGTAGTTGGGCACGGACTTGTCGACCATCCGTCCCGAGGCGTCGTACCGCGGATCCTCATACGTGACGCCGAGCAGGTTCGGGCAGCGCTCGAGCAGTAGTTCGCACAGGTCGAGCTGTTCGTCCATCAGCACGCCGTGGTGCAGGTCGAGGAACTTGCCCCGCACGATCCCGCAACCCGACAGGTGCAGCTCACGGCAACGCTCGAGCGGGAGGCGGTCGAGATCGGTGAACAACTCGGCACCCTGCTTGCCTTTTAGCCAACGCCAGCCGATGAGGTGTCCCACGTCGAGGGTGACCCACGCGTCGGCCCGTTCCGCGAGCTCGGTGAAATAGTCATAGGCGTCCATGTCACCGACCACGGCCGTCACCTTGTCCGTGACACCGGGGAACTCGATGTGCAGGGGGGCCGTGAGGGTGCGGCGTGCCTCGCTGACGTTGTCGACCACCACATCGAGCGCTTCCCTGACGAAGTAGGGCGGCTGGGGGTAGGGCAGCGACAGACCGCCCATCGACCATATCCCGATGTCCTCGACGACCCACCGGAAGCCGAACCGTTCGATGAGGGAGTTGGTGAACTCGTAGACAGACGCCCGGTCATATTCCTGGACGGTGCCGAGATTCAGCATCGTGTGGTGAAACGCCCAGGGAAGACCCGGTGGGAGCAGATCGCGCAGGTGCTCGTAGGCGGGTACGTAGTTCTCGACCGCCAGCGCCGACGCTCCGCGCGGCTGGAAGGCGAAGAACAGGTAGCCGTAGTCGCGGACGCGCCGCTTCAGAAACTTCTCCACCCGGTCGGTGACTCTCCCCCGTTTGGGGTCGAAGCCGATCGGCGCACCCCATGGCAGATCCATACCGACACCGAGCCCGAGGCGGGTGTGCCCCGGCGATCCATTCCGTACCGCGCCGCCGCTCAACGTCGGCGACGGAGTGACCGTTCCCTTCATGAGTTGTCTCCTGTGTCGACTTCCCGACCCGCTTCGGCCTGGAGAAGTAGTCCGAGTGCCCGCGAGGCGCCGTCGTCGGTGGCGACGAGCACGCGCCCTTCTCGGTGCAACCCGGCGGGCAAGCGATAGTTGAGCTTCCAGCGAACGTCGTGCAGCACCGCTGTTCGAGGGTCGGCCGACTCGACCACCCAGGGATGCAACGCGAGCCGGCCTATCGGTTTCGGAGTGGTGGCGCTGGCGAAACGCGGATGCTGCTCGTCGTTCTTGCTGGGCAGCACCGCGTCGATGGTGTCGGCGAGCCATTGCGAACGCTCCGCCCGCGACGGCCCTTTCGTGTAATCGAAGGCAGCGCCGACGCGTCCGCCCAGATAGCTGAACCCGGTGTTGTCGAGCAGTGTTTCGCCGCCGCGGCGAGCGATACCGGAAGGATCGCCAAGATCCAGCAACGTCCTGGGCTCGACCATGAGCATCTGCGCGACATCGATGCCCAGCTTGTGGGCGTTCCGCACGAGGAACCGCCGGCTCTCCACGGCTTCGTCCGCCGTCTCGGTGGGTATTCCCCCCATGACGCTCAGGCGCAGCGCGATGCCCGCATCGTGCAGGTTGTCGATGATCGCCTGGTAGGTGTCCGCACGCACACCCTTGTCGAGCGAGTCGAGCAGCCGCTGGCTCACCGTCTCGTACCCGACGGACATCAGGACGCAACCCGCACTCGCCAGACGCCGGCAAAACGCGGCGCTCGTCAGCACCGGCTCCATGCGGTTGCGCGTGGACCACACGACGTCGAAGCCACGGCCACGGACCACGGTCATGGCGTTCAGCAGGAGCTTGATGTTGCTGTTCTCGTCGACGAAGGTCACTCGCCGCGCCCCGGTTTGCTCCAGACCTGCGATGACCCAGGCGGCGAGTGTCAGGTGGTCCAGCTGCTGGTAGCCGTCGGTCAGGGAACGGTTGCCGTAGGAGCAGAAGGTGCACTTGCCCCAGTAGCAACCGATGCAGCTGATGACCGGTAGTTGCGGCGGGCCGGAGAAGTACCGGTCCAGGGGAAGTCCGTCGAACTGGGGTGACGGGTTGTCGCGGAACCGCCAGCGCGGCACGAGGGTGGCCGTTGGCGAGTTCGGCTCCGCGGCGCGCCCGGCATTGCCGGTCCGGTCGCCGAGAAGCTCCGGCAGGACCCGCTCACCGGCCTTGCCGGACAGGTGGGTGACGATCTCGAGCAGGTCACGACAGCGACGCAGTCCCGCCTCGCGCAGCATGATCTGCTGGCCGCCGAAGACGATCGCCGATTCGGGCGACACCTCCCGCGCGATGAGCGCGGCCCGGATCGCCGGTACCAGTTGCGAGAAGAACGCGACGCTGAACCCTATGACGCGCGGCCTGGTGCCGCATATCGCCTCGCGGACGAGCTGTTCGTAGACCTGCCCGGCGACATCGTCCTCGGCCAAGGGCGTCCGGGCCACGTTCACCAGGTCCGCGAGGCGCTCGACGCGCGTTGTCAGTGCGCTCCCGCTCAGCATCGCGTCGACGCCGTTGAGTTCAATGCGGGTGTCGACATCGGACGCCGGGACGCCGGCACCGGACCGTTCGCTGAGGTAATGCAACGTCGCCGCCCGAAGCCGGCTGAGCGAATCCGCGAGACGTAGGCGGCGGGCCAGGGCATCCGGGGCCAGCAACGCGCGGCTCAGCTCGATGTTGTGGTCGCGTTGTGCCACGACGTAGCCGCGGGCACGACAGTACGCGGTCAGCTGCGGCAGGCTGAGATACGGGAAGTGGCGTGCCTCGGTGACTCCGGGAAACAGGAGGAGCAGGTCGAGCTGCCCGGTAGCGGACGTCATGAGGCCACCGTCTTCGGCTCGTCGGCCGGGGCATCGGACGCGGCCGCCTGATCCGGAGGCGAACCGCGGCCACCGAACCCGGCGATCTGCGGAATGAACAACAACAGGAAGGTGGTCACCAGCACGATGACCCCGGCCGTCGCCATGATCGACTCCATACTGAGGGAGCCGACGAGGAAGCCTGCGAGGACCTGTCCGAACGGCATCATGACCATCGCCGCGAAGAAGTCCAGCGAGAAGACCCGGCCGAGGAACTGCCGCTCGACGGTCTGCTGGATGGCGGTCGTCTTCACCACATCGAACATCTGGGTGCCGAAGCCGCCGACGACGAAGACCGCGACCACGACCGCCATGGGCACCTGCCAGGCGAGCACGAGACAGCAGAACCCGAACGTGCCGATGCCGGCCAGCGCGATCCGGCCCCGGACCTGGGAGCGGATCCGGCCTCCCGCAAGCGCTCCGAGAACTCCGCCGACGCCGAACGCCGTCAGGAACAAGCCGTAGGACTGGACAGAGCCGTACCGCTCGACGGCGATCGTCGGCAGGAGCACGTACCACGGGCCGACCGCCAGGAGCGTGTGCACGATCGCCATTCCTTCGAGCGCGGCCAGCCAACGCAGCCGGAGGACGACCTGCACCCCCGCCAGGGCTGAACGCCAGACGCTCACCCGCTGGGTGGTCACGACCTGCGGGGGCCGCGCACGCCGGAGGCCGAGCATCGCGACGGCGGCCACCGCGAAACTGATGACGTCGAGGAACAGGGCCGTCCGTGCACCGACCGCGGCGACGATGACGCCCGCGACACCGGGTCCGACGACGTTCGCCAGGTTCTTGATCAGGCTGGAGAGGCTGTTCGCCTGCTGGAGCATCCTGTCGGGCACCATCTCCGGCAGTACCGACTCGTAGAGCGGGGTGAACACCGCCTCCCCGGCGCCGAGAACGAAGGTGAGCGCGGCAAGCACGGCGAGCGGCGTGTCCGCCCCCATGAGGACCATGCCACCGACTGTCGCGCCGCGGAAGACGTTGAGCGCGATCATGCCCCGCACCCGGTCCACCCGGTCGGCCACCACGCCGCCGAAGATGATGAGCAGCGCGAGCGCACTGAACCGTGCGGCGAAGACAACGCTGATGGTCTGTGCGATCGAACCACCGTGGGCGATCGCGAGGCTGACGAGAGCGATCGGGAAGAGCTGGTCTCCGAGGAGGCTGACCAGGTGGGCACTCCACAGTCGGCGGAAACCGGCGTCACGTAGGGGGTTGTCGACGCCGAGCACCCGCTGCGGCCGCCTCATCGGACTCATGACTGCCCACCTGCCGGAGACGCTTCGGCGCCGTCACGCCACACCCGGAGATTGCGTCGCGCCATGCGTGCCGTTGCGGACTCCGGCCCGAATACCGCCTCGACGTCGTCGATGACCTGCTCCAGCACCGTGACGGCGCCGCGCGGATCCCCGGCGATGCCGGTGAAGGCGGCAGCGTTGCAGGCGATGAGCAGGGTGTCGGCATCGCGTGGGCCGAAGCTCCTCGCCGCCTGGTCCCACAACGCCGCCAGCTCGGTGCCCGCCTGCGCCGGTGCGCCCAGCTCCCCTCCCCACGAAGCGAGATTGGCTCGCAGCCGCACGGTCTGACGGTGCGCCGCCCCTAGGCGATACTCGCATTCGGAGACCAGCGTTCGCAGCCCCGTCAGGTCGGCTGACGCCCCGTTCGCCCGCAGCGACGCGACCACCGCATCGCATCGGCAAGTCAGCGCCACCACGTATGCGCGCTCGTCCAAGGACTCGTCGTCGGGACCCGTCATGGTCACTGGTCTTGGTAGACGAGCGTCTCGACGGCCTCCAGCAAAGCGACGCCATACGGCGTCAGCCTGCCTTCCCCGCGAATGAGCGGCAGTGCCTTGTCGTAGAAGATCTTCGTCTTGAGGATCACCCGGTCCCAGTCGGTGCCGGCATCGAGATGGCCGCTCGCGCGCAGAGCGCGGATCGCGCGTAGCTCGTGGCTGAAGGCCCAGCACGAGTGGATGACGCTGGCGAGCGGTTCGCGCTCGCGAGAGAACGGCGAGTTGACGCGGTGGTCGGGGTTGCGGATGACGTCGACCAAGTCGTACAGGCAGCTCATGATGTTGTGGCTGAGCTCGTGCACCACGATGAGGCCGAGCGCGAGCGGACGCACGTCCGGCACCGCGACCAACCCGCGGAAGGCGGGTACGAAGAAACTGTCACCACTCGCCATCGGCACAACCCACCTGAGCAGCGAGCGGACCTCGGCTGTCATCTCCGGCCAGGCGGTGTCGAGGAAGCCGAGCCCTTCATCGATCTTCGCGGCGACGTGCCATGCCGTATCCGGATCATCCGAGACGTTCGAGCCATCGGGAACGGGGAACGAGGCCCGTAGCCACGCCTCGGGGTAGCCAGTGACCACCGCGGTACCCGCGCTGGTAGCGAGCCGCGCCGCCGTGTCGTCGGCGTGCCAGCCCGCTGCGTCACGGCGCAACACCCAGGACCGGTCACCCCAACGGACGTGGACCGCACCCGCTTCACACCAGACGACGGGGTTACCACGATCGGCTGCCGTCCCACCGCCCGCCAGCCGGAGCGCGAACTGCCGGAAGGTGATCACTCCGCCATCGTGCGCGATGTCCAGGGGCTCACACTCGATGCCGGCGTCCGCTGCGTTCGCCACCACCGCCTGACTCAGGAAAGGCAGATTGGCCGCACCGTCCCACCGGCCGTCGAGATCGAGCCCGGCCAGCCAGCTCGTCACTTCTGGTTCGGTGAGCAAGCGGTCGAGCCGGGCGTCGGGCAGTGCCATCAGCACAGCCACGATCCGCTGGTGCGCCACCCGCGTCTGGGCCGACGGCGCCCGCACAGCGGCAAGTGCCCGAAGCAACCGACGGAAGTTCCGTCGTGCTACCAACGGCCACACGGCTTGCGCGGGCAGAGCACCCGGCCTGAGGAGGTCTTCAGGGGCCGGCACCGAACCCGGTCCACTGCCGAGGTAGGCGCGGACACGGTCCAGATCGACCGCGGCATGGTCGAGGCGGACACCGTTGTTTTCCAAACCTGCTTTAGTCACCCCAGGGCCCTCACTGTCGCAATCGAAGTCTGCCAGCTACCCGTGCAACGTTGTAGGTGCGCCTGCCGTCGACGCACCTACAACGTCAGAAAAACGTTCTAGCAGAAACGGAAAGCGTGGAACGCGACGCCTTCCTGCAACTCGTCCGCCTCGATGACCTCAAGCCGGTCAAGCTCGGCGAGAAGACTCTCGTCGGACGTCGATGCTTCTCCGTTTTGCGCACGAACCTGGTTCTGGTTATCCATATCCACCTCCTCGATGATATCGGAACCAAGTATTCGACTTTGCACTCGCCGCAATTTTCTGTCAAACACGTCCGATTCATTGAAAATATTCTGAAAGCACGGTTTGACGAGTGTTTAAAGGCAGCCGAGGCCAAACCCCTGAGCGGCAGGCTGAGGGTGGATCCTGCATCTCTGCGCAGCCACTACCGGGGCACAGAGACGTCAACGTCAGCTCTCGCGGGCGCGACGACCTCCTCCCGCCGTGACTGGTCAGATCTCCGGCGCGGCGAGTTGATTTCCGGGACACTTTTTGATTTCCGGGACACTTTGTTGATCATGGTGGTGTGCCTGCCGATCGACGTCCGTCTTCGGTCCCTGCGGCAACCGTTCGATGCTGCGCGGACGACTGCTGACCCACCAGCGAAAGCCTGCTCCCAGCGGTGGCCAAGAGCAAGACATTTACGATCTGGCCGCTAGCGGGCATTGTCAACTTGTCGAGCTTCGGGCCGTCGATGGATGCGTGGAACCTGGGCTGGGCAGCCGGGTCGATCTCGGAGCTGTGCTCAGGCGGCTACCGTGGCCGTGCCCGTGACCTCGTTCCAGGTGGCGAATCGGGTGCCCATCTCGCGCCGGTATTCCTCTGCGGTAAACCGGTGACGGCGGGGCCGGAAGTGCGGTGATATCCCGCTGAATGCGGACAGGGGCACTGTCATCCTGAAAGGGACTGGACTTGTCAAGCTCGGGCTAACCCTGGTTGTTGATCTTTTTCTGTCGTTCTCCGCCGCTTTTGGGCAGCGCTGGCTGCGGCGTCGGGGTCAGGGATCGGCCCGCGAGGGCCGACCGCGTGAGCGGCCGAAGGTCCTTGACCTCGACGCCGTCGTTCGGCGCAGGGTATCGACGGCGGAGAAGGGAAGTGCGTGAGGCGCGGGTCCTTTCTTCCGGGGTTGGGCGGATCCGGTGGACGCTTGT
>JAOPVE010000256.1 GCA_025963185.1 Actinomycetes bacterium | reverse complement strand
GGCTCGTCCGCTGTCTTCTCGAAGTGCGGCGGCCAGGGCGCGTCCGGCTCCTTCTGCTCGTCGGCGAGGGCGAGAAGCTGGTCGAGGGATCCGGTGCAGGAGTCCATCGTGGCCCAGGGGTCGCCGTGGATCCCGAGGCGCTCGGGCACGGTGTCCATCGTGAAGTCGCCGGGTTCGCAGCCGGGCACCTCCTCCCACCACAGCGGGGCGGACACCCGGGCGTCCACCGTCGGGCGGATCGAGTACGCCGACGCCGTCGTGCGGTCCTTCGCGTTCTGGTTGTAGTCGACGAAGACTCCGTGCCGCTCCTCCTTCCACCACTTGCTGGTGGCGAGGTCTGGAGCCCGCCGCTCGACCTCCCGCGCCAGCGCGACCGCCGCGCGCCGGACCTCGGTGAACGTCCAGCGGCGCTCGATCCGGCAGTAGATGTGCAGGCCACGGGATCCGGAGGTCTTGGGCCAGCCGGTCAGGCCGAGGTCGCGGAGCACGTCCCGGACGACCAGCCCCACCTCGCGGACCTGCGACCACGGCACCCCCGGGATCGGATCGAGGTCGACGCGCAGTTCGTCGGGATGGTCCAGGTCGATCGCGCGGACCGGGTGGGTGTGCAGGTCGACGCAGCCGAGGTTGACGATCCAGGCGAGGGCTGCGGCGTCGCGCAGGACGATCTCGTGCGCGGTCCGGCCGGAGGGAAACTTAAGTTCGGCGGTCTCGATCCACTCGGGGCGCTTCTCGGGGGCGCGCTTCTGGTAGAAGGCCTCCCCGTGGATCCCGTGCACGTACCGCTTGAGTGCCATCGGCCGCCCCGCCGCGCCGCCCTGGCCGAGTGCCCCGTCGGCAACGGACAGGTAGTAGCGCACCAGGTCCAGCTTTGTCCTGCCCAGCTCGGGGAAGTACACCTTGTCCGGGTTGGTGATCGTCACCTCGTGCCCGGCGACCTCGATGATCTCCTTGGTCGGCGCCATTTCCGCACCCTACGACAGGGCCCCGCGGGTCGGCACCGTCCGCTGGGCCGGTGTGCCGAGTAGCCCCTCCCCGAAGTGCGGTAACCGATGCCGGTCAGGGCCGGTCCGGGGTTCCGCACTTCGAGGGGACGGGGCGGGAGGGCCGGCCTAGAGTGACGGCATGAATCGCCTCGGCCGGGTGTTCGCGGTAGCCGTCCTGTCCTTATCCGCCGCGTGCACGTCCGGCGGGGACGACGGTGTACGCACCGGGCGAGCGGCCCTGGGCACGGTCGCGGAGGTTGTCGAGGCGCCCGCGACGGTGAGTGCGAAGGCCGTGGCGACGGTCACGGCACCGTCCGACGGGCGGGTCGCGCGCCTCGCGGTGACGGACGGTCAGCAGGTCAGGTCCGGGCAGGTGGTCGCGGTGATCGACTCGCCGTCGGCGCTGCAGCGGCTCGGCCAGGCCCGCAAGGCGCTCGCCGCGGCAGGCTCCGGCGGATCGGGCGGCGGCGGAGTCACCCTCGTGTCGAGCCAGCGGCGCAGCGACCGGGCCGCGGCGAAGGCGTTCGCGGACGCGCGGACCGCGGCGGGCAAGATCGCGGATCCGCAGCTCAAAGCCGCGTCACTCGCGCAGCTCTCGGCGGCCCAGACCCAGTACGAGGCCGTGGCGAGGGACGCCAGGAACGCCGCGAACGCACTCGCCCAGGGGATCGGCCGGATCAGCGCGGCGGTGGCCTCGGTGTCCGCGGCCCAGCGGTTACAGGCCCAGACCGCCTACGAGCTGGCGCAGTCGCAGGTCGACGCGCTGACCCTGCGCGCGCCCGTCGGGGGGATCGTGCAGCTCGGCGGACCGTCGAGCGGCGGATCGAGCGTCGGCGACCTGCTCGGCAGCCTCCCACCGGACCTGGCCGGCCAGGCCTCGCAGCTCAGCCAGGGACCATCGGCCGGGAGCCCGCCGGACACCAACTCGGTACTCACCGCCGGATCGCAGGTCGGGGCCGGATCCCCGGTCGCCACCGTGGTCGACGTCTCGGCCCTGTCGATCACGGCGAGTGTGGACGAGACCGACGTGCTGCTGGTGAAGAGCGGCGAGACGGCCAGCGTGGACCTGGACGCGGTCCCCGGCGCGACCTATCGGGCGACGGTGACCTCGGTCGGGGTGCTGCCGACCACGAGCAGCCGCGGCGGGGTGAGCTACCGGGCCAGGCTCACGCTCGGCGCGGGCACCCTGGGCGACGGCAAACCGGCCCCGCCGCCGCGGCCGGGCATGAGCGCGGTCGCGAAGATCCAGGTGCGCGAGGCGAAGGACGTGGTGGCGATCCCGGCGTCCGCGCTGGTCAGGGACGGTGGCCGCGACGCGGTCTGGATCGCCGAGAACGGCAGGGCGATCCGCAGGCGGGTCACGATCGGGGCCCAGGGACCGGACACCGTCGAGATCACCCAGGGCGTGCGCGCGGGCGACCGGATCGTCACCGCCGGCGCCGACCGGGTGAAGACCGGGCAGAAGCTGCCGTGACGGCGGCGCTCGAAGCGATCGGCATTACCCGCCGCTACGACCAGGGCGGGCTCACCGTCGAGGCGCTGCGCGGGGTCACGCTGACCATCGGATCCGGGGACCACGCGGCGATCGTCGGCCCGTCCGGATCCGGCAAGTCCACCCTCATGCACATCCTCGGCGGCCTGGACCGGCCCAGCTCGGGCACCCTGCGGATCGGCGGCCGGGACGTCGCCGCCCTCAAGCCCGACGAGCTCGCCGACGTGCGCAACCGGACCATCGGCTTCGTCTTCCAGTCCTTCCACCTGCTCGCCCGGACCACCGCGCTGGACAACGTGGCCATGCCGCTGGTCTACCGGGGCCTGCGCGGGGCGGAGCGGCGGCGGCGGGCGCGGGAGGTCCTCGAACTCGTCGGGCTCGGCCACCGCACCGGGCACCGGCCGAGCCAGCTCTCGGGCGGCGAGCAGCAGCGGGTGGCGATCGCAAGGGCGCTGGTCACCGAGCCGGCCGTGCTGCTCGCCGACGAGCCGACCGGCAACCTGGACTCGGTGCGCGGCGGCGAGATCCTCGATCTGCTGGACGACCTGAACCGCGAGCGCGGGGTCGCGCTGGTGATCGTCACGCACGACGCCGAGGTCGCCGGACGGGCGCGGCGGCAGATCCACGTGAAGGACGGCCTGGTCACGGAAGCGGAGACCGTCGCGTGAGGATCGCCGAGGCGTTCCGGGTCGCCGTCGGCGCGCTGCGGGCGAACACCCTGCGCAGCGCCCTGACCATGCTCGGCGTCGTGATCGGCGTGGCCGCCGTGGTGATCCTGGTGGCGATCGGCACCGGCGCGAAGGTGACCGTGGAGCGGCAGGTCCAGGGGCTGGGCAGCAACCTGATCCTGGTGGTGCCCGGTCAGCTCCAGTTCGGCAGCGCTCCCTCGGCGAGCCGCCTGCGCCTCACCGACGTCGACGAGGTCGGCCGGATCGTCGGGGACCGCAACCGGGTCGCCGCCTCCGTGGCGTCGGGGGAGAACGTCCGGGCGGGCACGAAGCAGGAGTACGCGACGATCCAGGGGGTCACCGAGACGACCCTGGCCGTGTTCAGCCGCCACCTCTCGGCCGGGTCCTACCTGTCCCGGTCGGACGTGGACACCCGGCGGAGGGTCGCGGTGCTCGGCGCGACGACGGCCCAGAAGCTGTTCGGCGCGCGGAACCCGGTCGGCTTGCAGGTGTCGATCGCCGGGGTCCGGTTCCGGGTGATCGGCGTGATGAGCGTCCGGGGCAGCGCGCTGGGCGTCGACCAGGACCTCGACGTACACATCCCGATCACCACCGCGCAACGGCTCTTCGCCACCGAGCGGATCGACGCGCTGGCCGTCAGGGCGCCCGACGCGGCGGCGATCGGCGACCTGGGAAACCGGATCAAGACCGACCTGCAGGACCGCTACAGCGGCCAGGAGTTCTCGGCGGTCACCCAGGAGCAGATCCTCGGGGTGCTCGGGAGCATCCTCGGGCTGCTCACGCTGGTCCTGGCCGCGATCGCGGGGATCAGCCTGCTGGTCGGCGGCGTCGGGGTGAGCAACATCATGCTGGTCTCGGTGCGCGAGCGGACCCGCGAGATCGGCCTGCGCAAGGCGGTCGGCGCCCGGCAGCGGGACATCGGGATCCAGTTCCTGATCGAAGCGGTCCTGCTCACGACCGTCGGGGGCTGCCTGGGGATCGCCATCGGCGTCGGCGTCTCGATGGCCGTGGACGCGCTGACTCCGTTGCCGGCGATCGTGACCTGGTGGTCCGGCGCGCTGGCGTTCGGCGTGTCGGTGGCGGTCGGGATCATCTTCGGGGTGGTCCCCGCGCGGAGGGCCGGCCGGCTGGATCCGGTCGTGGCCCTCCGCACGGAGTGAGCGACTACCCGGGCGACTGGGCGGGTGACTGCTGCGGCGCGAGGCCGGGGCTCTCGCCGATCCGCTGACTCGGCGCGGTCGGCTCGCCACCAGGCACGGACGGTCCCGGGGACGGAAGCTGCTGCTCCGTCGACGGCGCCGGGGTGATCTCGGTGCCGGGCTGGCCGCTCGGCGATCCGGCCGGGGCCTCGCTGGGCGCCGCGGGCGTGGGCGAGGCCTGCTCGCTCGGCGAAGCGTCCGGGCCGCGCGACGGCGTGACCTTCGGCCCCGGCGAGGAGTTCACCACGTTGGACAGCGTGTTGCCGCCGCCCTTCTCGCCCTTGACCGCCTGCGACACCGACTTGCCGATGAACTGCTCGTACGCGAGCAGCGCCCCGAACGAGACGACGAAGACGATCGCCGCCGTGGCGATCACCCGCCCCCAGCGGATCGACGAGAGCACCTCACCGAGGCCGGCCCGGGCCGGGACCTGGGACGGTACCGGCAGGATCGTCGTCGCGCCGTCCTCGATCGCGCGGGTGGTGTCGTCCTCGGCGGACGCCGTCACCCCGGGCACGTCGGCCGCGTCGTGTGGACCGTCTGGGCCGTCGTCCCGCTGCCGGATCACCACGGTCGCCAGCGGGATCTTCTTGAGCTTCTCGCTCGTGCGCTTGATGGAGTGCTGGTAGATCGACGTGCTCACCGTCGCGATGATGCTGCCGACGCCGGCGCCGATGATCGTGCCCATCGCGCCGAGGTAGGAGGCCGCGACCGCCGCCGAGATCGCCGCGAGGGCGCTGGCCAGGATTTTCGTCACGCTCAGGTCGAGGCCGTCATGGCTGGGTTTCGGCCGGGGATGGGTTGCCGTTTCTGCCGGGGAGGTTGTCATCGCCTCAGGGGGGATCGGGAATGGGTATCCAGTGGGTACATCGGTGCCCACTTTGTCGTTATTTCACACTGTGAGCGGGCGCACTCGGAGCCAGTCCGGACGCCCACCTCTTCCCAGGCTAGACGCCACAGGCCAGGTGGACAGCGACTGGCACCATGGCGCCCACCACATCTCCGAAGGGAACAATTCATGCGTTTACGGGGGAACATCGCGCTGGTGCTCGCGATAGCCGCAGGTCTCGGGGGGTCCGCCACGGCTGCGGCCGCGGCTGATGTGCCGGATCCGGCAGCGACGGTCCGGGCGAGCATCGCCGTCGACGGGACGACGCAGGGCGACGACGACTCGTTCTCGCCCTCGGTCAGCGCGGACGGCCGGTATGTGACCTACTTCACGTGGGCCGGGAACCTCACCGGTGACGGTCAGTGGCACTGGGGCGACCTGATGCTGTTCGACACGGCCGAGCAGAAGACCACAGTCATCGCCGACACCAACTGCGGCTTCAACGGCGGCGCGATGGGCACCACGGCCACGATCAGCGCGGACGGCCGGTACGTGGCGTTCGACTCGCCGTGCGGCCACGTGCCCGACGACACCGACATGCGGGCCGACATCTACGTCTGGGACCGGCTCACCGGCACGTTCTCCCGCATCGGCGCGAGCCAGGTCGCCACCCCCAAGCCGGGCTCGACCCACCCCGCGATCAGCGCGGACGGGCGCTTCACCGCCTTCGAGTCGGTCCACCGCGACGTGGTGCCGTCCGACACCAACTGGGTGAGCGATGTCTTCCTCACCGATCGGCAGGCCGGCACCACCGAGCGCGTCTCGGTGAACACCGCGGGCAAGCAGGCCAACGGATGGTCCGGCGGCGCCTCGATCAGCGGCGACGGCAAGTTCGTCGTGTTCGAGTCCGACGCCACGAACCTCGTCGCGAATGACACCAACGGCAAGCGGGACGTGTTCCTGCGCGATGTGGCCGGCAAGCGCACGGTCCGGCTCTCGGGCGGGGTCGGCGCCGCCGAGGCGAACGGCAAGACCTTCGCCCCGCGGATCAGTGCTGACGGCAAGTTCGTCACGTTCGGATCCGAGGCCACCAACCTCGTGCCCGGCGAGACCGCCACGGGCCAGGACCAGTACCTGTACGACCGCAAGGCCAAGGTGACCCGCCGGATCGCCCCGGCCGGCGCGCACGGATACGACGGATCGCCCTCCGGTGACGGCCGCCTGATCGCGTTCTCCTCCCCGGATCCGATCGACCCGGCCGACACCAACGGCAGCACGGACGTGTACGTCTACGATCGCGTGGCCGGCACCTACCAGCGCGTCTCGGCCGCCACCGACGGCAGCCAGAGCGACGGCAGCAGCTTCGGCGCCGCGCTCAGCGAGGACGGCGGCTTCGTCGCCTACTCCTCGGACGCGAGCACCCTCGTGCCGGGCGACACGAACGGCAAGAGGGACGTCTTCCGGTCCCCGGCGCACCGCTGACTGTGCGCGCAGGTGGTCAGGGTTTCTGCGGGCCCCAGTCCCGGAAGGTGACCCAGGCCGCCTGTGCCGTGCCCGCGATGTGGGCCTCGAACCGGCGCAGGCGGCCGTCCGCGTCCACCCAGTAGAAGGTGCGCTGCTCGCCGGGCGCGACTGCGTTCCGCCCTTTCCCTGCGGCCGGACCGCGGAACACGGCCACGGGCACCCCGCCGGATCGGTCCGCGCGCACGTAGCTGGCCTGCTGCTGGATCAGCAATTGCGGGTTCTCCGGCCGGCTCTGGGCGAGTTGCAGGATCAGCAGCAGCAGGGTGTCCACGGCGGACACCCGCGGGGCCAGCGCCCGGGTCGCCGCCCGTCCGCCCGCGGGGGTGACGGTGAGGGTGGCCGGGGTCCAGGCGATCCGGGCTCTACCGAGGGACGATCCGGCCGTACCCAGGGACCCGGCGGCGCGGTGGGCGCGCCAGTCGACGGATCCGCTGATGCGGGCCACCCTCCCGCCGGGCAGCGGTGCCTCGGCGTCGAACCGCGCGCCACCGGAGTCGTAGTTGAGGAACCGGACCTGCGAGAGCAACTGGGCCTGCTCGATGGTCACGATCCGCGGCCCGGACTGTCTCGCCGGGCTCGCCGCGCACCCGGCCAGTACCAGGAGCACCGCCAGCGCACGGATCACGGCGGGTCCATTGTCGACACGTCGACCCGAGGCGGGAGCCCGACGGCTGGGCGGGCGGTCGCGGTGGGGGAGCCGGGCATCGAGGGCTGCGCGGCCGGGGGCGGCACGGTCCGGAACGAGATCCCCGGCGGCGCGGCCTCCGAAACGAGCGCCGTCACCGACGGTGGGGCGGCGGCCGAGCGCCCGCAGGCCAGTGCCGACTCGATCCGGGCCGGGGTGGACGTCGTGTGGGCGTTGCCCGCGAAGCAGTTCCCGGTCGCGCCGGCAGTGGATCCGGCGATCCGCATGGCGAGGTCCGTCCCGTTGCCGGTCACGTCGTTGCCCCGGATCTCGTTGCCGGCCGGCGGGTACTCCTCGGAGTCGCTGACGAGCACGCCGGCCAGCCTGTTCCCGTGGATCCGGTTGCGGGTGACCGTGTTCTCCGTGCCGCCGCCGATGCCGATCCCGATCCCGAAGCCGCCGTCGGCCTGCTCCGGAGTGGCCGGGTTGTCGTTGTCCGAGACGTCGTTGGCGGCGATCACGGATCCGCGTTGCGGCGCCAGTGCTTCCAGGTCGTCGGAGTTGCTGGTCAGGCCTACTCGGTTGCGGGTGAAGCGGTTGCCGGCGACGACGAGCGATCCGCTGGCGTTGGTCTGTTCGTACCCCACGGCGTTCGACTCGGCCACGTTGTGGACGACCAGGGTGTTGCACGGCCGGCACTGGCCCACATAGAGGCCCGAGTCGGCCTGGCCGGAGGTGTACGTGTGCTCGATGAGGCCGTCGCGGGCGTCGAAGGCGTAGATCCCATAGAGCGCGTTGTCGTACGAGGTCACGTAGGAGACGCGGAATCCGCGCAGCGCCGGGAACGCGGCCGGGTCGAGCCGGTCGTAGCCGTCGGCGCCGCCGCCGATCCGGTCCTGCAGCCGCTCGTCGGTGATCCCCGTGAACAGGACCCCGTTGAGCCGGTGGGCGCGGACCGTGAGGTTCTCGACCGCCACCCCGGCCGCCGACACGGTCACGCCGTTGTAGCGCCGGTACTCGCCGTCGACGATCACGCGGTTGCGGTCGGTGCCGCGCAGGACGATCCGCGGGGTGCTGATCCGCACCGACTCGCGGTACGTGCCCGGCCCGACGAGCACGAGGTCACCGGGGCGCGCGGAGTCGACCGCCTCCTGGATCCCCGGCGCGTCCTCGGGCACCCGGATCGTCGCCGGCCCGCTCACCGCCGG
>JAOPVE010000194.1 GCA_025963185.1 Actinomycetes bacterium | reverse complement strand
GGACCGCACCGGCGCCGGCGCCGCCTTCGGAGCACTCGCATCGCATCCGGCCAGGACCGACGAGGCGCCCGCCGCGGCCCAGCCGAGGACAGCCCGCCGGGGGATCCTGCCGTCCGCGGTCGTGTCGGTCACTGCTGCCGTCCTTGCCCGCATCCGGGTGTGCCGATCCGGCCGGACGTGCAGACCCGCGGCCGGTGAGCACCTTCGCGAGGACGCTAACCCAGCCGCGGTGAGCGGCCGTGCATGAACGCGTAAACGCTCGGCAAAAACGCGGCGCTCAGGCGCCGGACCGCACGGACTCGGCAGCGGAGACCGGGACCGCCTCGGGGATCGACGCCTTGCACTCGGCGATCCCCGCCACGAGGAGGTCGTGGAGCATCGCGTCCGGATCCGGGATGCACGCCCGGGCGATCCCGCTGACCGCGTAGAGCACGATGTTGGGCGCGCCGTGCCGCCGGAACGACTTCTCCGAGGGGCGGATGTCACGGCTGAACTCCTGCGCCCACCGCGCGGCCAGGGGTACCTGGTCGAGGATGGCCCGGGCCTGGGCGCCGGGCCGGTCCGCTGACCGCCCGTCGAGGCCGGCCAGGATCCGGTCGCACGCGACGATCGCCACGGCGAGTACCCGCTGTCGTTCGGCCGCGGCGACGGGCAGGGCCAGCGCGGCGGACCGCAGCGCGATCCGGGCGTCGACGTGCAGGTCGTCGCTGGTCAGGCCGATCACCGACGGGACCAGCACGGCGAGGCGCTGGCGCCCGTCGTCGGAGGTGTGGTCGTTGACCAGCCGCGCGAGCGCGCTGAGCAGCGGGTGGGTGCAGGCGGGGTGATCGCTCCAGCGTTCTCCCGCGAGATACGACGCGAATTCCATGAAGCAGGCGCCCCTGCGCGGATTCCGGTGCTTGCCGGCGGCGAGCACGGGGACCAGGTCGGGCAGGCGGCTGTCGTCATTGGGCATCTGAGGCCTCACCTACGTAGCGATGCCGGGCTTGTCCAGTCTGCGCGCGACCGCCCGAGCCCGCCAGTAGTGCCGTCAGGTTCTGGCCGTCGTGAGTTCGGTGATGCGCTCCACCCAGTTGTGGATATCGCTCACCGCGGTACCGCCCTTACTGAGGATCGCGAGGGTCTTGCCGTCGAGCCGGTTGCGGTCCGCCGCGGTGAGGTCCTGGGCGGTCAGGACGAGTACCGGCGTGTGTTCGGTCGCCGGATCGTCGTGCAGGGCCGCGATCACCGTGTAGCCGTCGAGGCCGGGCATGAGCAGGTCACAGATGATCAGGTCGAAGGGGTGCGCGCGGGCGAGCCGCAGTCCGTCGAGCCCGTTGGCCGCCTCGGCCACGCCGATCCCCTGCCGGGCCAGCGTCTGCTTCACCACCGCGATCGTCGCCGGATCGTCGTCGATGACCAGCACGTTGGCGGTCCGGTCGGACAGCGGCGGGATGAAGCCGTGGTGGGCGAGCCAGGCCAGCAGCGAGTCGTGGTTGACGGGCTTCACGAAGTAGTCGACCGCGCCGAGGGCCAGCCCGACCTCCCGTTCGTCGGTCACGCTGATGATCGCCACCGGGATCTGCCGCAGCCACGGATCGTCCTTGAGCTGGGCCAGGACCCGCCGCCCGTCGATCCCGGGCAGGATCAGGTCGAGCAGGATCACCGCGGGCTGGCAGGTGCGTGCGGCGGCGAGCCCCTCCTCGCCGGTCGCCGCGACCGTGACGGGGTAGCCGGCCCGTTCGAGGTGGGTCGAGAGCAGCACGGCGGCCGCCGGATCGTCCTCGATCACGAGCACGCCCCCCGCCCGGACGGCGGCGGGAGCGCCCGTGTCCGGCTCGCAGGCGGGGGCGGTGTCGCCGGTGGGAAGGGTGATCGTGAACCGGGTCCCGTGGCCCGGCTCGGACTCGACCTCGATGTCCCCGCCGTGGGCCTGCGCGAGGCGGCGGGCCAGCGGCAGCCCGAGTCCGGTGCCGCTCCTGCGCTTGCCGACGTCACCGACCTGGGTGAACTCGGTGAACACCCGGCCCTGGTCCGCTGGGGAGATGCCGGGACCGGTGTCGGTCACCGAGACGTGCGTCTGGTCCCCGTCGCGGTGCGCGGCGATGAAGATCTGGCCGCCCTCGGGGGTGAACTTGATCGCGTTGGAGAGCAGGTTGTCGACGATCTGCCGGAACCGGATCGGGTCGGCGGATACCGACAGCGGCGGCACCGCGACGGTCAGCTCAAGCTCGTGGGCGCGGATCAGCGGCCCCAGGGTGGCGACGGCGTCCCCGATGACGTCCGGCAGCGGCAGCGGCTCGGGGAACAGCTCGATCCGGCCGGCCTCGACCTTGGACAGGTCCAGTACGTCGTTGATCAGCCCGAGCAGGTGACGGCCGCCGGTGCGGATGTGCTCGATCCACTCGTTGGGCACCCAGCGGCTCTCCCCGTCGGTTTCCTCGCCGCCCATCAGCTCGCTGAACCCGATGATCGCGTTGAGGGGGGTCCGCAGCTCGTGGCTCATGTTGGCCAGGAACTCGCTCTTGGCCTTGCTGGCCGAGTTCGCGGCCTCGGCGGCGGCCGCCATGTGCGCGGCGACCCGGCCCTGCTCGGCCAGCACCGCGGCCTGCACGGCCAGCTCGCCGAGCAGCACCGCGTCGTCGTCCTCGAACAGCCCGCGGTGGTGGTTGAGCAACACCAGCGCGCCGGGGTCCGCGCCGCGCCCGCCCGGCTGGGTGACGCCCGGGCGCAGCGGTACGCCGGTGACGTACCGCGCTCGGGTGCGGGCTGCGAGCTCGGCGGCGAGCGGCGGGACGGACTGGCCCCGGCGCGGCGCGGTCACGTCCATCGTGCCGACCGCCGCCAGCAGCGCGCCGATCCCGGTGGGTTCCAGTCCGTCGAGTCCGCAGTCCCGGCCGCGGCAGCTGCCCTGCACGAGCACGCCGTCCGCGCCGGGCACCAGCACGACGACGGCGTCCGCGGCGGTGGCCAGCCGGACGCTCGTCGCATACCGCCGCCAGATCGCCTCGGGGGACTCCCCCGGCGGCCCGGCCAGCAGTTCGGTGATCAGCGCGTAGGCCGCGCGCCCGGACCACGTCTGCCGCAGCGCCTCTGGCGGCATGAACGCGAGCAGGTATCCCACGGCCGAGAGCAGGGCCAGTCCCTGGGACACCGCGCCGGCGAGCTGGCCGTGACCCGCGACCGCCGATCCGGCGCCGACCACGACGATCGCGGCGGCGAACAGCCCCGTGCCCGCCGCGGCGAGCCACAGCCGCTTGCGCGAGGAACCGGTGCGGCGGCGCGCCTCGGCCCCGAGGTACACGGCGGCGGCCGCCTCGCTCGCGACGAATGCCACGACCGCGGCCAGGATCAGCGCGGTGGGCAGTACCTGCCCGGCGAGAAACACTGGGGCCGCGGTCCCGGCCCAGCCCGCCGCGGCCGCCCACAGCACCCACCGGGGTACCGGCCGCAGCCGGGAGGCGACGCGGAGCGTCCAGAACGGCTGGCCGAGCAGCCACGCCGAGGCCAGCGCCCCCACCAGCCGCGGCGGCTCGCCGAGCAACTGCCGGGCCACCCCCACGACGAGCAGGGCGGCCACGGCGGAGAACACGAGCATCACGTCGCGCTGGACGTGGTCCCTCGTGCGGGCGTAGCTGATCAGCGCCCGCACGAACACCGCGACGAACAATGCCTCGACCACCAGCGCGACCATCACGCCCCCCGTGTCCCGGTCCTCCGGTGCCGCATCAGCCGCGCGAACCCGGCCTAACGAAGTAAACGCTCAAACACGCACCGCCGCAGCGCAGGGAAGCGACAATCGATCGCCTTCACCGCGATCCCCAGCAGCCCTTTTCGCGAAGCGCGGCAACTGCGGCCGGTCATGACCGGCCACGGTTGCCGCACTTCGCGGTGTGGGACGGGCGGGGGCGGACAGGTCAGCCGGCCGGAGCCAGCCTGCCGGGTGCGGGGCCGCCCGTGGTGACCTCGCCGATGGCGACGTTCCTGGCCCGGCCCCAGCGGATCGTCACCCGGGCACCGTCGGGGGTGTCGTAGGTGAACTGCAGTCCGGGGTTGTGTGCCGCGGCGGCCCGATGCCGCTCAAGCTGGGCCAGCGCGGCACGAGCGGAGTGCGCGTTGAGGCTCAGGACCTGCGGCCGCGCGTCCATCGATACCTGAATCTCCCATTTCGCCATAGGCGCCCTTTTCCCATTCCAGCGCCGACTACTCCGAAGCTGACAAGTGCACACATAACCCTCTGGCGGCCGGGCCCAGCGAGAGCCCGGCCACCCTGGTCAGCGGCGGACCACGGACCGGCGCGGCCCGGCGGTCACCGCGACCGGATCCCGCCCGGCGCCGCCGAAGGTCACCGTGACGTCCTTGCCGGTCGGGTTGACGACGGCGAGCGTGGTGGTGCTGCCCCGGCCGAAGGCGAGCCCGAACGGGGCGTCCGCGGTCACGCCGGTCCGCGGTGGCCCGTATGCGGCGAGGACCTCGATCCAGTACCGGACCAGCGCGCGGCTGGTGCTCGGCTCCCGCGGCAGCGAGTCCGTGAGGAGCCGCCGGGCCGCCCCCGGATCGGCGAGCGCCAGATCCGCGGCGAACAGGTCACCCCACGACCGGGGCGGGCCACCGGCGGCGGCCCGAAGTTCGGCGGACCGCTCCGCCGCGGCACCCGGATCGCCGCGGTAGAGCGAGCCGAACGTGAGCGGCAGCAACTGGATCCCCACGACGGCCTCGGGCTTGGCGTCGAAGAACGTGGCGTAGTCGTACTTCGCGTCGAACACGATCCCGGTGGTCCGGTGCCGGTACCCGGCCGGGCGGGCGCCGGTCTCGCCGAGCCAGTACCGCCGGGCCGCCGCCGCTTCCAGGGCGTAGTGGGTGACGCCGAAGGTCACCAGGTCCGCCTTGCCGCGGACCAGCCCCCAGCGCGTCACGGCCTCCCACGCGTGCACGGCCTCGCTGGAGGACTCCTGGTTGTTGCCGTCGGCGAACGGCGCGAACCCGGAGGCCGCCGAGTGGCCCTGGTAGGCGTTGAAGGACCGGAACGGCGGCAGGCCGGCGCCGCCGATCCCGGTGCCCGAGCCCGCGAAGTCCCGGACTATCAGGTCGACCGCGTCGCCGTAGTCCCGGGCGAACGACGGGTCCGACTCGGCCAGGACCGCCGCGGCGTAGACGAGATAGCCGTACTGGAAGTGGTGGTCGTTGTAGTCCGCGCTGCCGAACTCGGCCGGGTAGGCGATCAGTCCGCCCCAGGTGCTGTCGTAGCCGAAGTAGCGGCCGTCGGCCGGTCCGCTGTAGCTGAGCCAGTCGGTGAGCTGCGGGCGGAGCCTGGCGAGAGCCTTGGCCTGGTCGGAGTGCGCGCCCACCCGGTTCGCCACTTCGGCGACGACCGCCAGCCGGCCGAGTTCCTTGAGGCCGAAGTAACTGCCCCCGGCTCCGGGCGGCGCGGCGAGGTCGGCGGCGACGTCCGTCCGCACCGCGGCGGCCGCCGCGGGCGGCAGCGCGAGCGCGGGCACGCCGGGAAGCAGCCCCGGCATCGGCACCCGCACCCGGACCACCTCGGCCTCCACCAGGGACAACGGGCCACGCGCGTCGCCGTAGCCGCCGGCCAGCCGCGTCACCCCGGCCGGGTCGAGCCCGTCCCGCTGGTGCGGCAGGAGCGCCCACACGCCGGGTCCGCCGGACGCGCGGCGGGCCCGCAGAGTCTGGGTCACCGTGCCGTGGTCGTAGGTCACGCTCGCGGTGGTGTCGACGACGGGGTCACCCGCGGTGCGCAGCAGGGCGGCGCGCCACCGAGCCTGGTCCACGCCCTGAGGTACGGGGGCGAGTGCGATCAGCCCCGATGTGCCCGAGGCCGTCGCGAGATCACCGTGGCGGGTCCACGCCGAGCCGCGGTCCACGGTGACGGCGTCCCAGGTCTGGCCGACGGCCTCGATCCGCAGGATCCGCGCGTCCGTCCCGCCGGGGTTGCTCGGCCCGTTGAGCCGCAGCACGGGCGCCGCTCCGCGGAACCGCAGGCTGAGGATCGGGCTGCCCTGCACCAGGGTCGTCTCGACCGAGCCGCCGCCGCGCAGTCCCGCGCTCAGCCGCACGTGTAACGCCCCGTAGCCGGTGACCCGCAACGAGGTCAGGCCCTCGCCGGCGGTCACCGCGGGGGTGAAGGGTGTGACGACCGAGTTCGCCGACGCGGTGGGCTCGGCGGCGCTGAACTGGAGTCCCGCCTTGTCGGCCTTCGCGGCGACCGGGTGGGTCCACATCGGCTGACTGAGCGGACCGGTGAGCGCCGAGGTCCACCACTGGTTCGTCGGCAGCGCCCTGCCGGTGAGGCCCGGTCCCGCCTGGACGGGTTTCTGGGCCGGGCGGGCGGCGGCCGGGAGGCTGGGCGCGATCGTCCCGGCCTTGGCCCGCAGGCCAGCGCGGATGTCCGCGCTGGCCTCCGTTGTCAGGCCAGCCGTTTCCGGGCCGTCCGTTTTCAGGCCGTCAGCGGATCGCCCGGCCGGCGGCCCGGCACCGGTGGTACACGAGCCGCAGAGCAGGAGCGCTGCGGCCCCCAGGACGGCCGTGGCAGTCGCCACGGCCGCCCCGGAAAGCCGGCGCCGGTGTCCGCTCACCGCCCGGTGTCCACGACCGACGGCGCGCCGCCGGCGGTCTTCGTGTCGACGGTGGCCTGGAACGGCAGGCCGGGAACGAACCGGCCGGCGTCCGCGCCCTGCTGGGGAACCAGCACGACGGTGAGCACGTCCGGGCTGGTCTGGGCGTCGGTGCCCACCCGCGGCACGACGTGGTCGACCGTGGCGTGGATCGGCGCGCCCACGCCGCTGCCCGTGATCGTGACGACCATCCCGAGCCGCAGGGTGTGCAGCGTGCTGGCGGGCACGGCCACCTCGAAGGTGAGCGTGCGCGGATCGTAGAGCGTGGCCACCGGATCGCCCGGCCGGATCACGCTCCCGGCGGGCCGATCCACCGTGACGACGGTCCCCCCGGCGGGAGCCCGCAGCACCTGGATCGCCGGGCGCCCGTTCCGCGGATCCGTCAGCGTGAGCCGGGCGATCTCCTGTCCAGCCTGGACCGACTGCTGAGGGGCGACCGCGATCGAGGTGACGACGGCCGAGTCGGGCGATCCGACGGTGATGGGAGCGGCCGTGAGGACCGCGCGGCCGAGGTCGACGCGGGTGGCGGCCTGCATGCGATCGCGGGCCAGGTACGTCCCGCCGGCGGTCGCCGCGCCGATCAGCAGCAGGGCGAACAGCCACGCTCCGATCGCCGGCCCGCGCCGCCGGGTCCTGCCCCGCGGTGATTCGCCGGTATCGGGTTCCTCGAAGGTCATCGGGGTCGTGTGCTGGGTGGTCACTGCAGGCCTCCGGCCGGTTCAAGAACGGGTGCGGTGCGGGGCGACGGGATCAGGGCGGCGGGCGCCGGCGACTCCGTGGTCCGGCCGCTGCCCAGGCACGCTTCGACGACGATCCGGCCGAGGATCAGCACGTGCATCGACGCCCAGCCCACGGACAGCCAGGTGGGCGGCGGGTCGGCGATCACGGCCACCCCCACGGCGATCGCCACGACGTTCATCGTGAGCAGGCCGATGTGGGGCATGACCGGCCACAGCGAGCGGGCGGACCCGCCGGCCTTGTTGGTGGCCTGCCAGGTCCCCGTGCGCCGGATCAGAGTGCGGACCAGCGCGGACAGGTGGACCGGTGCGGCCCCGATGCTGGCCACGATGGCCGCGGGCCGGAATCCGCCCGACTGGAGCCAGGTGACGAGCAGCGTGAGCACGTAGAACGGCAGGTAGTGCGTCGCCCAGGTCCAGCCGTCGGCCTTGATGGGGCTGAGCCCGAACAGCAGGTATGCCGCGGGCAGGCACATGAAGGTGAGCATCGCCGCGGACAGCAGATAGTGGGTGCCGGTGAACAGGTACTGGAGGCGCTGGTCGAGGGTCAGCGCGCCGCGGCGGAACAGCCCGCCGCGGAACAGCACCTCGAACCCGCCGCAGGCCCAGCGGCGCTGCTGCTTGAAGTAGGGACGGACGTCCTCGGGGGCGAGCCCACGCGCGAGCACCTGCGGGATGTACACCGACCGCCACCCGCGCCGGTGCAGTTCGAGGGAGGTCCAGATGTCCTCGGAGTTGCTGCCCACCGCCAGCCCGCCGATCGACGTCAGCGCCGACCTGCGGAACATCACGTTGGTGCCGACGCAGAACGCGGCGTTGAAGTGGTTCTTCCCCGGGCAGACGAGCTCGTAGAAGATGCGCTGGGACTCGGCGGCGCCCGCGGAGATCAGGTTGACGCGGTTCGTGTAGTGCTGGGGCGACTGGACGAACGCCACGTCCGGGTCCTGGAAGTGCGGGAGCACCTCGAGCAGGAATTCCGGCTCGGGGACGTGGTCGGCGTCGAAGATCACGACGTACTCGCCGCCGGTCCGGGCGAGCGCGGCGTTGACGTTGCCGGCCTTGGCCCCGGATCGGCCGTCGCGGCGCAGGTAGCCGACGTCCTCGGCCGCGCAGAGCCGTTCGAGCCGGTCGTCGCGGCCGTCGTCGAGTACCCAGGTGCGGTGCGCGAGGGTCATGTCCCGGGCCGCGCGGAGGGTGGCGAGCACGACCGGCAGGGGCTCCCCGCACGCCGTGACGAACACGTCGATCGCGGGCACCGGCTGGCCCGCGCGGAGCTGGTTGCGCCACACGGTGACGTTGACCGGTTCGGGGCGGTCGTCGTGGGCCAGGATGGTCCACCAGGTGCCTAACGCGTGGAACGCGGTGAGTCCCTCGGCGAGCAGCATGGCGAGCCACAGCCAGGTCGGGCCGCGGTACTTCGGGTCGAGCAGGAAGATCTGGTACGAGAGCGTCGCGAGCAGTGCACAGATGATGGCGACGCGGGTGGACCTCTGCAGCGGCCGCCACGCGAGGCGCGGGGCCGCCCGGAGGTCAGCCGGCGAGGTCATCTCGCTCGAGGACATGGCTTCTCCAGACGAATGGGTGCGGACCCGATGTCCGCGACCTGGTTCAAGCCTGTAGCGCCAGATTGCCAGACAGTAACTGATTCGATTAAGCGGACGTTTCGACTAGGCAAATCCCCGTGATCTGGACCACGGATTCCACATTCGTCATACGGATCCCGGGACTACCGCCGGTTTACCGTCCCGAATCCGTCCACTGCGGACCCTCGCCGGAACCGCCCGGACAAGCCAGGAATGACCCCCGCCAACGACCGCCGGCGACGCAGACACGAGCACCGGCTCCACATGCCTCCCCGGCGGGAACGGGAAGACAGTGCCGGCCCGAGTGGCGGCGGCGAGTGCCGCATGGGCAGCGACATGGCGTCCGCTTCAGCGGCCGGCGCGGGAGCGACTGACGGGGCGACGAGGTGGGCGGAGCTGACTAGGTGACACGCGCAGAGAGCGACCTCGTCAAGGCGCAGTTCAGGGTTGAGACCGACGAGGACGGCTGGCCACCAGTCGCCAGCGAAGGGCTCTGGGGGGCTCTCGCCCGATGGTCTCGTCCGGCTGGAGAACACTCCGTGGATCGTCCGCGGCGTCGCCGATGGAGATGCGGTCCGGACCGAGACCGGCGCGGACGGCCTGCGCCACTTGGTCGAGGTGGTCGAGCCGTAGGAGCGCCCGGCAACCCCACATCGGGCGGGAGCAACCGATGGCCGAGCCTGACGGGGACGCCCGGCGCGCCGGCGCGGTCGCGGCGTTCCTGCTCCGGATGCTCGACCGTACTTGGCGCGGCCGCGACGCCCAGGCCTCGATGCCCGCCGCCATCTGCGTCCGGCTGCAGGACGCCGCCGAACGCGCAGGCCTGGTCTGGCGGGGCGAGCCGCCGTGCACCGAACCCGCCCGGGCCACCGCCGCGCAGCCTCATCGCCGCCGTCCTGCAAGCCGGGTACCGGCGCGCGACTGCGGAGGAGACGCTGATCGCCGAGCGGCCCGCCACCGGCACCACCACCAAGGCCGCCGAACGCGCCCACCGCGCCGCCGACCGCGAGATGCACGCCCGCGCCCTGGCCGCGATCAAGGCCGGCGTCAGCTCCGGCACGCTCGCGCCGGCCGCCGACTTCCCCTATCTGCGATAGGCAGCCTGCGTAACGGTGGTGGCCGTCGGCGTCGGGATCCGGCGCGACAGGAATAAGAGGTGAAGCGCTTGGCTCGCCTCAATATCGCGCAGAAGCCGGGCTCGACGTGAGCCCGGCTTCTGCGTACTCCTACTGCAAGATTTAGCTGTGAATGAACCGGACGTTCGGGGTCACTCCCAGCAGGGTGCCGGAGTCAGTCTGCACCCAGATGCACGGGGTCCGGTAATAGCCCTGAGTCCAGGAAATATTGTATCTGTGGGCACCCATCTCGATCCAGCCGGTGCTCTGGCTCTTCGGAACGGGCCAAGAGTATGTATTGGTGGTCGTCACAGCGCTCGACCGCCCGACGGTGGCCGAAACTGCGATGGAAACCCTCTCGAATATCGCGCCGGCTTCAAACGTTGCGGTGCCCTGGAGCGAGCCGGACACGGTGATGGTCTTTCCCGCCGCGATGCTGAGCGTGCCTCCGCCCTGGCCGTACACCTTCGTGTTGCCGTTGCCGACATAGGTCGCCGAGTGGTGCTCGTTGTAGAAGGTGCCCGTCTCGCAGACCTGCGGGGTGATGACGGACGCCGCCTGGGCAGGCGCAGCAGCCAGTACACTTCCGCTAACAGCAATGAGGGTCGCGGCGGCCATCGCGCCAGCGAATAAGCCCCCGCGGTTGATTTTTAACATGGATCTACAACAGTCCTTTCGGTGAGGGGTTTGCGTCGGCCCCAAGCGGGACCAGTCCATACACGGTCACGTAGTACTTGACTTTCGGGGGCACCTCTACCCGGACGTTCTCCGGCACGCGCGAGCCGGAGAGCGGCGGAGATGTGTAGGCATTGATGTTTGGGCCGCCGCAGGAATCCCCCCGGGTCCAGGTAGCTGCGGGCTGTCCATTACTGCCGAGTTCAACGCGGTATGGTGCTACAGAGTTACAGGTCAGCACGACCGCGACCTTCTGATATTTCCCGCCGGCAGAAATCCGCCAGGTCCCCGGACCTGCCCCACGCTGGTTAAGAAGGACGCGGGCGGTGGCGATGCTGGCCGGCTCTAGATCCGGGTGCTTCTTCCACCATTCCTCAGCGCTAACTGGGTCGCCTGACCCAAATGCGCTGTCCGGGCTCGCACTGCTAGACGGCGATGCTGAGTGCCCGCCGCTGGCCGCCGGGTGCCCGGTGGGGGTGCATCCTGCAGCGGCTCCGAGTGCCAGCATGAGCGCGCCGCCCAGCGCCAGCACGTGTGGCGCCCGGCGCCCACGAGTCGATCCAGCCGGTCCTGATAACAGCGTAGGAGTGCGCAAGATGCGTCCCTTGGGTGGTGTTGATGCGGTTTAAGGCCTAAGGAGCTTCTCGTGCCAGTAGCGGGGGCACAAGTCACCTGAGGGCTAGCTGAGATTTTCCGGGAATACCCGAGGCGTCCGGGCGGGAGACCGCCCAGCCGAGGCTCGACAGGCCCCTGCTGAAACCAGCACAGCGAACAAGGCACGTAATGAAGTCTTCAAGGCGGAACCTCCCGTAGCGGCCGAAAATAGCTGCCTGCGAAGTAAACCAGGCACTTGCAACTTCCCCGACGCGTCGGGTAGCAGACGCAAGGAGCTGCCTACTTGGTCGGGGTTACGGCGTGGTTCGCGTCATCCCGTGGACGAACCCGCCCGCTCGCCGGTGACCGACCGTGGCCGTACGAGGAAGGCTGCGTCCGCGAGGACTGGCTTGCCGCTGAGCCCGGCTGACGGAGACGCGGCCCTTGGGGTGGCGGCCCGGGACCTGCGCCGGGCGCGCCGCGACGCGGAGGTTCTGCGGACGGCAGATCTGGCGCGCGGTTCATCCGCGGAGGGGGATCCGGGCTCACCCTGACCGGGATCAGGATCAGGGGAGGCCCCGCCGACCGGCGGCGGAGGACAGCGTCGGCTCGCGAGGGACCGGCCGCCCGACGGCGGGGCGCGCAGGACGGAGCGCCGAGGACGGAGTCAGCATGGGCACGGACCGCACCGCGGCGAACGCGCCTTGGAAGCCCGATCCCGCCGTGCTCGCCAGCTTCGAGGCGGGCACGCTGGACCGCGAACACGAGGCAGCCCTCGCCAGGGAGGTGGCCCGGCTGCTGCCGCACCACTGGCGGCTGCCCCACCCGATGGCCGCGGACCTGACGCGCCTGATCCGGCACCTGGGCGGCGAGCGCCAGCTACTGGACTGGCTCGGCCAGCACGCCGGGGCGCCGCGGATCACCGCCCGGATCTACGAGCTGGTGGACCTGCTCGACCAGGTCAGCGCCGACCAGGCGGTGGTCGCGGCACTGGCCGAGCTGCGGGCCCGGAGCCCGGATCCGCCGGAGCTGACCGGGATCATTCCGCCGGACACCGACATCGGGACGCTCGCCAGCATCGCCACCGAGATCGAGCTGCTGCTGGGCGACGAGCAGACCGGCAAGGCGGTCCAGACTGGACTCGCGGCCGCGGACCTGCTCGAACGGCTGGCTCCGCGGGCCGCCGAACTCGGCCCGCAGGCCGGGAACCTCGCCGAACTGGCGCGGCGGGCACGGCAGCGGCTCGCCGAGGCCTCCGCCGGCTGACGAGAGCCACCGGGGCGCCGGCCGCGGTGTGAGGAGGCGCCGATGACGACGATCCCGGGCCGCCTCGCGAGCCTCATCAACCCCGTCCTCGTACCCGTCCTCGCGGGCCTGGCGGGCTGGCTGGCCGCCCTCGCGCTCGGGTGGATCGTCGCGGTGGCCTCGCGCAGATCCACGGACCGGATCTGGCCCTCGCTGCGCCAACGGTGCCGGCGGCCGGTGCGGTTCACCCTGGTGCTCGCCGCGGTGCTCCTCGCCATGCCGGACGCCCCGCGCGGCGGCCAGGCCGCCGCGGTGGTGCACCACGTCATCACCCTGCTGGTGATCGCCGCCGCGTCCTGGCTGGTCATCGCGCTGACGGGCGTGTTCGAGGACGTGCTGCTCGAACGGATCAACGTCGACGTCGAGGACAACCGGCGGCCCCGGCGGATCCGCACCCAGCTCGTCCTGTTCCGGCGCGTGCTGGTCGCGCTCATCGTCTTCCTCGCCATCGCCACCGCGCTGATGACCTTCCCCAAGGTGCGGACCCTGGGCGCGTCCTTCCTCGCGTCCGCGGGGGTGCTCAGCGTCGTCGCCGGACTCGCCGCCCAGGCCACCCTGGCCAACCTCTTCGCGGGAGTGCAGATCGCGCTGACCGACCCGATCCGGATCGACGACGTGGTCGTGGTGCTCGACGAGTGGGGCCGGATCGAGGAGATCACCCTCACCTACGTGGTGATCCGGACCTGGGACAACCGGCGGCTGGTCCTGCCCGTCTCCTGGTTCACCACGAACGTCTTCCAGAACTGGACCCGGCACGAGTCGCGGGTGCTCGGCAGCGTCGTCATCCACACCGACTTCACCGTGCCGGTCGAGGAGATCCGCGCCGAGCTGCACAGACTGCTGCGGGACTCGCCGCTCTGGGACGGCCGGGACTGGGTCCTGCAGGTCGTGGACGCGACGCCGACCACGATGGTGCTCCGTGGGCTGATGAGCTCCTCGGACGCCCCGAGCAACTGGGACCTGCGGTGCGAGATCCGCGAGAAGCTTCTGCTCTTCCTGCGCGAGCGGTATCCCGGCGGCCTGCCGAAAGTGCGCGCGGAGACCACGGACAACTAGTGGACACCGCTTCAGCAGGCGCGCACGGGGTAGGAGAGTGAGGTTGCGGCCCGGCGGGTGCGCGATCGCCGGGCGATGACGTGAACCCGCGAGGGGATGATCACGATGGCACAGAGTTCCACGCTCGACCGCGGCGAGTGGACGGCGCGGCTCGACCAGCTCACCAAGAACCACCAGGGCGAACTGGCCAGCATCGAGCTGCTCGACCCCACCTACGGCGACCTGGACGAGGCCGAGCGGATGCCGTTCTCGTACGTCGGCTACGACCACAAGGACGACGCGGTGGTCGTGGCGGTCGGCGGCAACTCACCGCGTTACCCCGTGGTGCTGCGGCACATCGTGTCGCATCCCACCGAGGTGTCGGTCGACGAGGACGAGACGATCCTCGGCGCCGTGCGGATCGCCGACCCCGAGG
This sequence comes from Actinomycetes bacterium, assembly GCA_025963185.1. GTDB lineage: Bacteria > Actinomycetota > Actinomycetes > Mycobacteriales > Cryptosporangiaceae > RYN-140. Next base: position 19,221 of record JAOPVE010000194.1, on the reverse strand, counting down.
GCACCGTCACCCTGGTCAGCTTCTTCGCGGCGCCGCACGGCCCCTGACCCTGGACTGCCCGCGCGCCGCCGCGCAGCGCGGTAAAGACGCCCGGCGGTAGTTACCGCGCTTCGGGGGAGTCCGTGGGCTTCGCTCGCAGGTGCCGGTTGTCCTTCGGCTCGCGCTTGGATTTCTCGTCCTCGATCTGCCTGACCAGCTCGCGCTTGGCCTCGGCGATCGCCTGGTCGAGCTGCCTGCCCGTGGCCTTCGCGACGACCGGCGGGTACCGGGGCAGGTCGGCCTGCAGGGTGACCTGCTGTTCCTTGCCGTCCCGGTGCTTCACCGAGATCTCCACCTTCACCTCGGCGGGATCCCACCGCGCGAGGTGGGGAACCAGCGACTCCAGTGCCTCGAACACCCAGCGCCGGTCCTCGTCCGCGAAGCCCGCGCCCAGGTGGACCAGCTGGTCGAGCACGTCGGTACGGGGGTGGTCGGCCTCGCTCACGGCGAGCCTCGTCTCTGCAGGAGTTGTGTCTCCTCGACCCTAGCCCCGCGCGCACCCAGCAGCGGGTGTTCAGCGGGGCGCCATCTGCCGGCCGGCCCGAAAGCGAGCGGAGTTCACGCTCGTCCGCGAAGCATGACCCCATGACCGAACTCATGGACTCATCCGCAACTCCCACGCGCGCGGCCGCAACTCCGCCGGACGGCCTGAGCCGGCGGGCACTCCTGGTCGCCGCGGGCACGGGCGCGGCCGCGCTCGGCGGGGCCACCCTGCTTCCGGGCATCGCCGCGGCCGCGCCGTCGCCGCAGCTCTGGCACCAGCCGGGTCACACCGGCGCGCCGGACGTCCACGGCGTCCACCTCCAGTTCGGCGCCGACGCCTCGCGCGAGGTCACGGTGTCGTGGTTCACCCCGCAGTCCGTCGCGAAGCCCCGGGTCTACCTCGGGACCGCCGAGGACGGCTACGGCCACACCGTCCAGGCCAGGACCGTGACCTACACCGACGCGGCCTCCGGGACCGAGGTGTTCATCCACCACGCCCGCCTCACCGGGCTGCGCGCCGACACGGAATACCTGTACGCCGCCTCCCACGAGGGCGCGACTCCGCTACCCGCGCTGTTCCGGACCGCGCCGCGAGGCCGGGCGCCGATCACGTTCACCAGCTTCGGCGACCAGGGCACCCCGACGACGGGCAAGCTCGTGACCCTGGCGAACGGGACCACGACCTGGGCCAACGACAACCTCGGATCCCCCGCGGCCGGCGACGTGGTGGCCGGTGTGGAGCGGATCGCGCCCCTGTTCCACCTGGTCAACGGCGACCTGTGCTACGCCAACATCTCCACGGACCGGGTCCGCACCTGGTCGGACTGGTTCGTCAGCAACAGCCGTTCGGCGCGCTCGCGCCCGTGGATGCCGGCGGCGGGCAACCACGAGAACGAGCTGGGCAACGGCCCGATCGGCTACGGCGCGTACCAGAGCTACTTCGCGCTCCCCTCCCCCGACGGCGACGCCGAGACGGCCAACCTGTGGTACTCGTTCACGGCCGGATCGGTCCGGATCATCAGCCTGAACAACGACGACATCTGCTACCAGGACGGCGGCAGCTCCTACGTCCGCGGCTACTCCGGGGGCGCGCAGAAGCGGTTCCTCGAGGCGGAGCTGCGCAAGGCCAGGGCAGACCGGGACATCGACTGGATCGTCGTGGTCATGCACCAGGTGGTGATCTCGTCGGCGGACAAGTTCAACGGCGCCGACCGCGGGATCCGCGAGGAATGGGTGCCGCTGTTCGACCAGTACGGGGTGGACCTGGTGGTGTGCGGGCACGAGCACCACTACGAGCGCTCGCACCCGATCCGGGGGCACGAGGCGACCGACACGCTCACGCCGATCCCGGTGAGCACGGACCCGTCCACGGTGGACACCTCGGCGGGGACCGTGCACATGGTGATCGGCGGCGGTGGCACGTCCGCGCCGTCGAACGCGCTCTTCTTCGAGCCCGCCCAGTGCCGGGTCATCACCGGCGTGGGACCGGTGGGGCCGAACGGCAAGCGGCCGCCGGTCTACGTGACCGAGCCCGCCCCGTGGTCGGCGTTCCGGGACAAGGAGCACGCGTACGGATTCGCGGCGTTCACCGTGGATCCGGGGACGAAGCCGGGCGGGACGACGTCGATCCACGTCACGTACTACGCGGTCACCGGACCGTTCGGCGCGCTCACGGCGGTCGACCAGTTCACGCTGGTCCGCCCCCGGCGGGACGGCCACCGCTAGCGACCGCCAGCCGCCGGCCGGGCGCTAGGCCCGGCCGGCGGCAGGATCACGCCGTGATGATCGCCGGGTCGCTCGTGCTCGGGCGGCCTGTCTCGGCGTGGCCGGCCATCCGGCACACGAACTGGCTGTCCTGGTCCGAGGCGACCGACACGTCGTACCAGCCGTTGCTGTGCCGGGGATCGGCCGTGTGCGTGACGCGCGCCCCGGGCCGCAGCCGGTGGCTGGCGGTCCGGCCGCCGCGGTAGGCGTCGGCGATCGTCACCCGGATGGCCACGGCGGAGGTGTTCACCACCTCGACGCAGACCAGCCCGTCCTCGTGCCGGGCCACCACCTCGGCTCCCACTCCGCCCGGCCGCCCGGCGAAACGCCGGAAGAACCCGTTCGGGCCGTGGACCGAGAAGTCGTACCCCGCGGCCGCGAGTGCCCACTCGCCGGTGAGGCTCTGCCGGGATCCGGCCGTGAAGGTCCACGGGCCGTCCGGGTGGGTCGCCGAGGTGACGTAGAACTGGGCGCCGGCCTTGCCGTGGCTGGCGAACGCGGCGCGCAGCCGGTCCGCGATGACGTGGGCGTCCGCCACCAGGGTGAGATGTTCGGCTCGTGCACGCCGAACCGCTGCTCGATGAACCGGACGATCGAGGTGTGGTCGAACACCTCCGAGCACACCCAGCCGCCCGTGCTCCACGGCGAGAGCACGAGCATCGGGACCCGCTGGCCCAGCCCGTACGGCCCGGACACGTGCTTACCGTCCGCGGCCAGCAGCTCCCCGGCGAGGTCCACCGTGGATCCGCCCTGGGCGGCCGAGGACGGCGGGTACGGCGGGACCACGTGGTCGAAGAAGCCGTCGTTCTCGTCGTAGGTCATCAGCAGCGCGGTCCTGCTCCACACCTCCGGATCCGCGGTGAGCGCGTCGAGCACCTGCGCGATGTACCAGGCTCCGTAGTTCACCGGCCAGTTCGGGTGCTCGGTGAACGCCTCGGGCGCGACGATCCAGGAGACCTGCGACAGGGTTCCGCCCAGCACGTCGGCCTTGAGCTGGGCGGCGTAGTCCTCGCCGGTCTTGGCGCTGGTGCCGGTACGGGCCCTGTCGTAGAGCGGGCTGCCGGGGACGGCGTTGCGGTACTGGTCGAAGTAGAGCAGCGAGTTGTCGCCGTAGTTGCCGATGTAGGCGTCCTGGGTCCAGCCCCAGGATCCGCTCGCGTCGAGGCCGTCGCCGGTGTCCTGGTAGACCTTCCACGAGATCCCGGCGCGCTCCAGCCGCTCCGGGTAGGTGGTCCACGAGTAGCCGGCCTCGTCGTTGGTCACGACCGGCCCGCCGCCCGTGCCGTCGTTGCCCGTGTAGCCGGTCCACAGGTAGTACCGGTTCGGGTCGGTCGGTCCCATCAGCGAGCAGTGGTAGGCGTCGCAGATCGTGAAGGCGTCCGCGAGTGCGAAGTGGAACGGGATGTCCTGCCTGGTCAGGTAGGCCATCGTGGTCGCCGTCTTCGCCTGCACCCAGCGGTCGTAGCGCCCGTTGTTCCAGGCGTCGTGGCCGTCGTTCCAGCCGTGCGGAAGGTCCGCCAGGAACGCCATGCCCAGGTCGTCCGCGCCGGGGTGGAAAGGCAGCACTCCGGACTGGTCCCAGACCGGCTTGCCACTCGGCAGGCTCACAGGGCGGGGTCGCCGAATCCGCGCACCCCGCGCAGCGTGCCGAAGTAGTGGTCGAACGACCGGTTCTCCTGCATCAGCACGACGATGTGCTCGACGTCTTGCAAGGTGCCGGTCCGCCGGTGCGCGGGGATGCCGGCCGCGCGGGCGATGCTCGGCGAGAGCACGGAGGCCGCGGTCGCGCCCCCGGCGAGCTGGAGGAATCTCCGGCGGTTGACGCGGCTGCCCTTCGTCGGGGATCGAGGCGGCCGGTCAGTGTCATCACACGATGCCGAACGGCGTGCGGCGCGAAGGCGAACCCCGGGCTACGGTTCCCGGGTTTCCTGGCGCACGGCGAAACCCCGCTGCGGATCGCCGGGAGCACACCCGCTGTTCACCCGGGCACCGCTTCCCCGCCACGGCCGCCGGTGTGTCCAGACCGTCGACCGGATCGCGGCCGAGCGCGGCCTGACCGTCGGCACCGATCCGCGGCTGGCCCCCGACGCCGATCCGGACCAGGTTCTCGCGCTCGCCGCGGGCCTCGGTGACGACGGGACCGCGGGTGCTGTGCTCCCACGGCGAGCTGATCGGCCTCCTGCTCGGGGCGCTGCGGGATCGTGGCGTGCCGATCCCCGCGAACGCACAGTGGCCGAAGGGCTCGGTGTGGGTCCTCGACCTCACCGGCGGTGCGGTCACCGGGGCGCGCTACCTGCCGCCGGTCCGCGTGGACGAACCGGCGGCCTACCACGGCTGAGCGGCTTGCCTGGCTTGCCCGGCTCGGGCCTAGCGCGTCCAGTCCGTGAGGATCTGGGTGCGGGCTTCGGCGAGGGTCAGCGATCCGGCGCAGACCTGGCGCTTGAGCCTGTTCTCCTCGGTGTCCTTGTCGCCCGCCGTCTCGCCCGACGGGATCCAGCCAGCCCGGGGCTCGGGCCAGAGGTTCGCCGGGTCCGCCGGTGCGCCGCCGAGTTCGAGCGGCACGAGGTGGTCCTCCTCCAGTCCCGTGTTGGGGATGTCCGCCTCCCCGTAGGCGATCTTCTGCTCGTTCTTCAGCCGGGTCGTGTACGACGACGAGGGCCGCACGGTCGCGGTCCAGCCCGAGACGCAGATCGTCGAGCCGATCGTGCCCTGGGCGACGTCGGAGTTGAACGCGCCGGGCGTGCACGCCGCGTCGGCCATCCCGTTGACGCTGAAGCAGGTCTGGGCGGCGGCGTGCGCCGGCACCGCGGGCAGGACCGCGAGACTGGCGAGGACAACGACGGCGGCGGTACGGCGGGTGGGCGACGGGAACATGGGCGCTCCTCGGGCAGAGGTACGGGGAGCACCAGTGGACGCCCGCGCGGCAGCCGCGACAACCGCCGCGACGCGAACAGCCCGCCAACAATCGCGCCGTGTGCCTCAGACGGTGCCGCCGCAGATGGTGCCGCCTCGGATGGTGAGCCTCAGATCGTGACGACGACCTTGCCGCGCGCACGGCCGTCCTGCAGGTACCGGATCGCGGCCGGCGCCTCGGCCAGCGGGAACGTGCGGTCGACCACCGGGGTGAGCGCGCCGGACTGGGCCAGTTCCGCGAGCACCGTCAGGTCCGCCGCGTTCGGGGTCGCGATGAACGTGCCGAGCGTCTGGCCGGTGAACGGGCTGAGCATCATCGCGCGGATCTGCCGGGTGGTACCCCCGAGCCACCGGCCCCCCGTCTCGGCGCCGACGATGACGAGGGTCCCCCGAGGGGCCAGGACCCGCCGCAGCCGGGCGAGCGAGCTCTGGCCGCCGGTGTCGAGGATCGCGTCGTACCGCTGCCCGGTGCCCGCGAAGTCCGCAGTGGAGTAGTCGACGACGTGGTCGGCGCCGAGCGCGCGGACCAGGTCCGTCTTCGCGGTGCGGCACACGCCGGTGACCTCGGCCCCGAATGCCTTGGCGATCTGCACGGCGAAGGATCCGACGCCTCCCGATGCCCCGATGACCAGCACCTTCTGCCCCGGCTGCACATTCGCCCTGTCGCGGACGGCCTGCAGCGCGGTACACGCGGACACCGGCACGGCCGCCGCCTGCTCGAAGCTGAGGGCCGCGGGCTTGAGGGCGACCTTGCCCTGCTCGGCGCGCGCGTACTCGGCGTAGGACCCCTCGCCGGAGCCGAACACCTCGTCGCCCACGCGGAGCCCGGTGACGTCCTTGCCGACGGCCTCGACGCGCCCAGCGAGATCCGATCCGGCACCGTGGTGCTTCGGCGCCCGGACCCCGTAGCCCGCGAGCCGGACCGGGTACGGCAGGCCGGCCAGCAGGTGCCAGGCGCCCCGGTCCACCCCGGCGGCATGGACCCGGACCAGCACGTCGCCGTCGCCGATCGCCGGCCGGCCGACCACCCGGAGCCGGAGCACGTCCTCGGCCTCGCCGTACCGGTCCTGCACCATCGCCCGCATCGTGCCCGCTGCCGGGGTGATGGGCTGTACCTGCTGCTCGGCCTTCATCGCTGCCTCCATCGCGTTGGCTTACGCCGTAAGGTGTACGCTTACAACGTAAGCCTGTCAATCTCTGCCGGGGATCTGTCAGCCCGAGCTCTCGCAGCCGAGGAGGATGCCGATGACGAGACCGGCCGCGTCCCGGCCCCGCCTGAGCCGCGAGCGGGTTCTCCACGCCGCCATGGACCTCGCCGACCAGGCCGGGCTCGACGCGCTGACCATGCGCAAGCTCGGCGAGCGGCTCGGCGTCGAGGCCATGTCGCTGTACAAGCACGTGGCGCACAAGGATGACCTGCTCGACGGCCTGATCGACGCGGTGTTCGCCGAGGTCGCGCTGCCGCCGGGCGGAAAGGGCTGGCGGCACGCCATGCGCGAGCGGGCACTGTCCATGCGGGCGGTGCTGCGGCGGCACCGGTGGGCGATCGGGCTGATGGAGTCGCGCAGCGTGCCCGGCCCGGCGACCCTGCGGCACCACGACGCCGTGCTCGGGGCCCTGCGTGAGGACGGGTTCCCGGTCGCGCTCGCCGCCCACGCATACTCGGCGCTCGACAGCTACATCTACGGGTTCGCGCTGGGCGAGCGCAGCCTGCCGTTCGAGACCGGGCAGGAGACCGCCGAACTGGCCGAGCAGATCTTCGCGCAGCTTCCGGGCGACGCGTATCCGCACCTGGCCGAGCTGACCAGGGACCACGTGCTCCAGCCGGGCTATGACTACGGCGAGGAGTACGAGTTCGGCCTCGACCTGATCCTCGACGGCCTGGACCGCGCCCTCGCCGCAACCTGAAGCCACCTGACGAGCGCGGGGTCACAGCCTTTCCCCTTGGGGAAGTATCCCGGTTTGGTGCTGTCCGATGGCGCGGCGACCGTGCCTTACTGGGCAGGCGCGCGGTTCGCTGCTCGCGCGGCAGTCCACCCGAACGACGGAACGGAATCGGATCGTGTTACGACGCTTCGCCCTGGCCCTTGTCCTCGTTACCGCCGCAGGCTCGTGGCTGGCCGTACCCGCCGGGGCGAGCGCCGCCGACGTGAGCCTGCTCGCCGATCCGCTGTTCGAGTCGGTGGGCCAGCCGTCCGCGGGCTCGCCGTGGGCCTGCACCGGGGACAGCTCGGCGGTGACCGACGGCGGTCCGGTGATCGGCTCGGAATTCACCCAGCTTGTCGGCGAGCGCGACGGGACCTCGCCGAGCGTGGTGCCGCCCGCGCCCGTGGAAGCGCCGCGTCAGTTGCTGGTCCGGCCGTCCGCCGCCAGCGGGGCGGGGTGTGCGCAGGTGGTGCCGGTCCAGCCGAACTCGGCGTACCAGTTGCGGATCTCGGTGAACGGCGGCGTCGCGGTCCTCGGAACCGAGTTCGGCACTGTCACGAGCCGCCCCTCCACCCGCTACAAGTCCGTCGCCATCACGTTCACCACGGGCCCGGCGGCGAGCAGCGTGACCGTGTCGGTGCGCGGCGTTCCCGGCGGGGATCCGTTCTACGCCGAGAACCCGGAGCTGACCGGCCCCGCGTCGACGGTCCGTACCCCGGCGCCCCCCACGGCCCTGCGCACGGATCGCCAGACCAGCACGAGCGTCCGGCTGGCCTGGCGGGACGTACCGGGAGCGACCGGCTACACCGTGCTGCGCAACGGCTTCCCAGTCGCCACCACGACCGCGCCCACCGCGCTGGTCACCGGGCTCACGCCGGGCGGTGGGGCGCAGCTCGTGGTGACCGCGCTGAACCCGGCGGGCGAGTCGGCCGGATCGGCCCCGCTGCAGCTCAGCCCGGTCCCCGCCTGGACCATCGCCCCGGACCGGCCCACCGGCGTCACCGCCACGGCGGGCCGCCGGGGAACGGCGACGATCGAGCTCACGGCACCCGCGCGCGTCACCGACGGGTATCTCGTCTACGTGGACGGCGGCTACACCGGCTGGATGTATGACTCCCCGGCCCGCCTGCTCGACCTGACCCCGGGCCAGCACACGATCACCGTCCGGGCCCTCAACGTCGCCGGCGCGTCGGCCGCGTCGGACCCGGTGACCAGCACGGGCGATGGCGCCGAGTAATTCGCTGTCCATAAGAGAACTGCCCGAGCCTGTCGGAGCCACACCAATCGGGTCTAACCTGCCGGCGTTCGCTCATTCCTGGCGGGGGCCTACCGGCCCGATCGACAGAAGGGCACTCCCATGCACCGATCCTCATCCAGGGTTGCGGTGGGCGCGGCGGCGATCCTGTCCGCGCTCACCCTGACCGCCTTCACGGCGGCACCAGCCAGCGCCGCCGACGGGATCACCAACGGTGATTTCGAGACAGGCGCCCTCACCCCCTGGACCACGGCCGGCACGACGAGCGCCGTCAGTACCGGCGCGCACGGCGGCACGTACGCCGCGCAGGACGGCTCGACCGCGCCGACCAGCGGCGACTCCTCCATCACCCAGACCTTCACCGCACCCACCGGCGCCGCCCAGCTGTCCTTCTACTACTCCGTGACGTGCCCGGACACCCTCACCTACGACTGGGCCACCGCGACGCTGAAGGACAACACCAGCGCCACCACCGCCACCCCGCTGCCCAAGACCTGTACCAACGGCGCGGGGTGGAAGCAGGCCACCGCGGCGGTGACCGCCGGGCACAGCTACACGCTGACCCTGACCAGCCACGACGACAACTACGCCGGCGACGCGACCCTGGTGAAATACGACGACGTCACGATCACCGCCGGCTCTCCTCCCCCGCCGCCACCGCCGGGACTCACCCAGGTCAGCACGGATCCGTACACGAACGCCACCAGCCAGCACGCCACCGAGCTGGAGCCCGACACGCTCTCCAACGGCAGCACGATCGTGGCGTCCTCGCAGGTCGGGCGGTTCAACGACGGCGGCGCGTCGAACATCGGCTGGAACACCTCGGCCGACGGCGGAACGACGTGGCAGCACGGCATGCTCCCCGGGATCACCACCGCTCAGGGCGGAACCTGGGCGCGGGTCAGCGATCCGTCGGTGGCCTGGGACGCCAAACACGGCACCTGGATGATCACCGGACTGGTCATCAACGCGCAGGTCGGCGGAGCGGGCGTGAGCGTGAGCAGGTCCGCCAACGGTACGAGCTGGCTGAACCCGGTGATGGCGATCGGCACCGCAGGGCTGGACTACGACAAGGAATGGATCGCCTGCGACAACACCACGACGAGCCCGTTCTACGGCAACTGCTACATCGAGGTCGACATCACGACCAACGGCAACCAGATCGTCATGAGCACCTCGGCTGACGGCGGGGCGACCTGGTCCGCGGCGAAGACCCCGGCGGGCAGCCCGTCCGGACTGGGTGGGCAGCCCCTGGTCCAGCCCAGCGGCACCGTCGTCGTGCCGTACTCCGGTAACGGCGCGTCGATCGGCGCCTTCACCTCCACCACCGGCGGCAGTACGTGGACCTCCGGCGTCCAGGTCGCGAGCGTCAGCAGCCACTCGATCGCCGGCAGCATCCGCAGTGGCGACGGGCTCCCGTCGGCCGAGATCGACGGCGCCGGCAAGGTCTACGTGGCCTGGCAGGACTGCCGGTTCCGGTCCGGCTGCCCGGCGAACGACATCGTGTACTCCACCTCGTCCAACGGGACCACGTGGTCCGCGGTGACCCGGGTGCCCACCGACGCCACGACCAGCGGCATCGACCACTTCATCCCCGGGATCGGTGTCGACCGCGGCACGTCCGGCGCAACCGCTCACCTCGGGCTGTACTACTACTTCTTCCCGAACGCGAACTGCTCCGCCGCGACCTGCCAGCTCCAGGTCGGGTACACCTCCTCGGTCAACGGCGGATCGACCTGGAGCGCACCGTCCACCGTGGCCGGGCCGATGAGCGTCAGCCAGATCGCCAACACCACCCAGGGACGGATGGTCGGCGACTACATCTCCTGCTCCATCTCCGCCGGCAAGGCCGTCTCGGTGTTCGCCGTCGGCAAGACCCCCACCAACGGCAAGGCCTTCGACGAGGCCCTCTACACCGCCGGCCCGCTGGCCGTCACCGGCGGCGCGAGGCGCTCGGTCACCGCGCCGGTGTTCACCACCCACCCGGCGAGCGGCCCGCACCGCACGGCACGGTAACGAGACACCCGCCGAAGTGTGTGCGTTCCGGCCGGCCGGGACCGGCAGCGGAGCACACACTTCGGCGGGCGGTCAGGTCAGTACTTGAAGGCCCGGATCACCGTCTGCTCGACGGTGCTGCCGGACTTCGTCACCGCCTTGGACTTGAGCGAGACGAAGCCGTGCCCGGCCGGGCCGGCCAGGAACGCGATCCCGCGGTTGGCCTGCAGGTCGACGTGGGCCGCCGTCCAGGTCGTGCCGTCGTCGTAGGACACCTGGACCGTCAGGGACGTGCAGTCCCCGGCCTGCGATCCGGGGTTGGCCTCGACGGTGACCGGGACGACGATGCCGCCGTTCTTCACCGGCGCGGTGTTGGCCTGGTCCACCGCCGGGCTGAGCCGGATCGTGGACACCGGAAGCGCCTGCGGCTTGTCACCGTCGGCGTGACCGGAGCGGAACGTCCACGTGGTGCTGGTGGACTTCGCGAGCACCGCGGGGTCGTCCCGGTCGGCGGCGATGGTGACGCGGTAGTCCGCGGCGGCGGCCGGAACCGTGAGGTAGGCGTACGAGGACTGCTCGTCCTGGATCGTCACGCCGTTGCTCGTCACGGTCGTGTGCGCCGAGCCCAGCGCATACGACGCCCGGTCGCGCCCGTCGCTGATCAGCGACGGTCCGACCTCTAGCTGGTCGCCCGTGCGGGTGGCCACGTCGCCGTTCCACGGCACGAACGCCGGGCCGTAGACCGCTGTGTTCCACTGCTCGGTGTAGACGCCGCCCTGCTGGTAACGCGTCCACGGACCCGTGCGGATCGCGGCGTAGCGCTGCGATCCGTCCAGGAAGTCACCGTAGGAGTGTTCGAGCTGCCACTCGGTGCCGCCGTCGGTGTTGAAGTAGTCGGTGCGGCTGAACGGGAGGTGGAAGTCCAGCGAGACCTTCCAGCCGCGGCTCTGCTGGCCGATCGGCCGGAAGTCCACGGTGGACTCGCCGACCGCATTGTCCCCTTCGGTGGCGAAGTTCGAGTGGACGATGGCCAGGTCCCTCGGCGTGACCGTCCTGCTGAATCCGGTGACATAGCGGCCAGGCAGGTTCCACGCCAGGTTGTACGTGTACGGACTGTCGGTCACGCCGCCATCGGTGTTCTTCTTCACGAAGCTCGCCCGGACGGTGGTGAGGACCCCCTTGTCGTCCGCGCCGATCTGGCCCGTGTACAGCCGGTCGAAGTTCGGGCCGGTGAGGTCCTCCCCGAGCCAGGTTCCGGTGGCCGTGTCGAACGTGAAGTGCACGTGGCCCATGATCTGGGTCGCGCCCTTCTCGGGGATCGTGACCGACAGCGGCTTGGCCGCACGCCCGTCCGCGACCGCCGACCTGTCCTTGGTCAGGTCGACCAGCGGCTGCACGAGCTCGGTGTTCTCGATGTCGCTGTCGCTGTGGCCGCCGGAGAACTGGTGGACCGACAGCGTGTACTTGCCGACCGGCACCCGGATCGTGCCCGTCCCGTCGGCGCCGATGTCCATGCCCCACCGGCCGTTGCCGTTGAGCCCGTACAGCTCGGCGATGACGCGATCGGTCGGCAGCCCGTCCCGGCCGATGTTCTTGAGCGTGAAGGTGTGCGACTCCTCGTCCTTGAATAGCACCCAAGGGGTGTTGATCGTCGCGCCGGGCGAGGTGGCCGTCACGGTGCCCGAGAAATAGCCCGCGAGCGTCTGCAGGGCCGGGTTCCCCGTCACGGTCACCGAGGCCTGCCCGCCAGCGGGCACGGTCACCGAGTTCGAGCTGAGGCTGACGAGACCGGGCTGGGGCGCGCCGGTCCAGTCGTAGACGGATGTGACCGACAGGGCGAACGTCACCGGGGAGGTGCCGCTGTTGCCGTAGGTGAGCGTCTGCACCACCGGCTTGTCCTGGTCCTGAGGCCACGCGTGCTCGCCGAAGGAGATGCCGAGCGGCGAGGCGGTCACGGTCTGCTTGACGGCCTGGCCCACGTCGATCCGCCCCGCGCCCTGCTTGCTCGGCCGGATCGCCGGGTTCTGCTTCGCGGAGGTGACCAGCGCGGCCTTGAGCTGGGCCGCGGTCCAGTCCGGGTGCTCCTGGGCCAGGATCGCCACCGAGCCGGTGACGTGTGGCGTCGCCATCGACGTACCCGAGTACGTGATGTACGGCGTGCCGTCGTAGTCCGCCGTGAAGCTGCTGTGCGCCGCCGTGATCGCCACTCCGGGCGCGGTCACCTCGGGCTTGGCCTGCAGGTCACCGAGGATGCTGCCGCCGCTGCTGAACGGGGCGATGTTGTCCTTCTTGTCCACTGCTCCGACCGAGAGGGCGGCCGGCGCGGTCGACGGCGAGTTGGCCGGCCCGCTGTCGTTGCCGCTGGCGACCACGAACAGCGTGCCGTACTGGGCCGTCAGGTCCGCGATGGCCTGCTCCAGCGGATCGGTGTCCGGCGAGTTCGGCGCGCCCAGGCTCATGTTGGCCACGCGGATCTTCTTCTCGGCGATCCACTGCATCCCGGCCAGGATCGCCGAGAACGGGCAGCCGGCGATGGTGCACACCTTCGCGCTGTAGATCTTGGCCTTGGGCGCCGCGCCGGTGTACTTGCCGCCCGAGGCTGTGCCCCGCCCGGCGATCGTCGAGGCAACGTGCGTGCCGTGGCCGGCCCGGTCGTTGTCGTCCTCCTGCGGGCCGGGCGGCCCACCGGGGTCGGCGACGAGGAAGTTCTTGGACTCGACCACCGCGTCCTTGAGGTCCGGATGCGTGGCGTCCACGCCGGTGTCGATCAGCCCGACGTCGATGCCGGCACCGGTGTACCCGGCGGCCCAGGCGGCGGGGGCGCCGATCTGCGGGACGCTGACGTCCAGGGTGGGGTGGGCGATGCCGTCCAGCCACACCTTGCGGACCCCCGCGCGCAGGCCCTTGGGGCTGCGGAGGCTGTTCCACAGCGCGGCGGCGTTCTTCTTGTCCTGGGAGATCGCCTCGGCCTTGACCGCGGTGAGCTGCCGGGTTCCCGCCGCGGTCAGCCCCCGCACCGGGGCTCCGCTCGTGGAGACGATCAGCCGGATCCGGCTGGTCTTCGCGTCACCGAAACCGTCGGCGAGCAACTGGGTGACGTCGAACAGCGCCGGATCCAGCAGGCCCTTCTGGAGCATCTCGGCCGCGTCGGTGGGGATGACCTGAAGGTGGCCCTTCACGGTGCGGGAGAGGAACCGGGTGTTCTGGCGCCCCGACGACGGCAGAACGGTGACCGATTGCGACCCGTCGGTGGCAACGGCGATCCGGTCGCCGGTGAACAGGGTGATCGTGGCGTTCGGCGCGGTCTGCTTGTGCGCGGTCTTCTTGTGCGGGGTCTGGACTGTGGCCTTGTGCGCGGCCTTGCCGGCCGCCGTGGGAGGTGCCGCGTGGGGTGCGGCGGAGGCGCTGCCTGGGGTCAGCGCGGCGAGCAGAGCCGCGGCTAACGCGGCTACGCCGACTTGGGGACGTACGGACATGGTGCTCCTGTCTAGCTCATGAGCGCAGGGAGAAACCCGGTGATTCTGGGTCGTTCGGGTGGGGACCGAACGGTCGTATTGTGTCGATTAGTTATAAACGACGTCAACATAGCCTTAGGTAACGTTCAGGCACGAACGCCGGGACCTGGTGACTTACTGGCGCGGGATCCGATGTGGAGCGTGCGAAGGATGGCGCGGCGGCCGGATTCCCACTCGCTGGGACGGCCCTATCCGGGCCGGGCTACCCGCATGGACCGCCCGGCCGGGGGCATGACGGGAGTGGCATGACAACACCCCCGGAGGCGTGCCATGACTCACACCCTGCACAGCACCGGCGGACCCAATCCGGGTCTGACCACGATCGGCACGGGAGCGGCGCCCGTCGGCAGCCACCCGGTCGGCGAGAACGACCGCGCCGTCATCGGCGTCTTCCCCGAGCTCGACGCCGTACACGCCGTTGTCGAGCGGCTCGCCAGCGCGGGCTTCCCGGTCGAGAAGATCTCGATCCTCGGCAAGGACCTGCGGAGCGAGACGCGCATCAACGGCTTCGTCACCACCGGCGACATCGCTGGCCCATCCGCGGCCACGGGCGCCTGGGTCGGCGGCCTGTTCGGCCTGCTGGCGGGCTCGGCGTTCCTGTTCATCCCCGGCGCCGGGCCGCTCATCGTCCTGGGCCCCCTCGCCGCCGCCGCGGTCGGAGCCGCGGAGGGAGCGCTCATCGGCGGTGGCGTCGGCGCCGTCCTGGGCCACTTCGTCGAGCAGAAGCACATCCCGAAGTACGAGGAACTCGTCCGGGCCGGGAACTACCTGGTGGTGGTGCACGGCAGCGAGGACGACGTGGCCCGCGCCCAGCAGATCCTCAGCGAGTCGGGCAGCAGCGACGTCCAGCGCCACGACGTGCGCCGCTGGAACCGGATCGGGCCGATCGAGCAGGTCCGCGAGGGCATGCGCGTGGCCGACGCGACCGGCAAGGACGTCGGCCGGGTCGAGCTGGTCAAACTCGGCGATCCCGACGCCGTCACCACCCGGGGACAGGACGGCAACGCCCTCGAACCCGACGTCCCCGGCGAACTGGCGGAACGCCTCCTGCGGACCGGCTTCGTCAAGATCGACCGCAGGGGCTTCTTCAACAGCGACGCCTACGCCGGGGCGGACGAGATCGACCGCGTCGAAGGCGACACCGTCTACCTGCTCGTCAAGGACGACGCTCTCATCAGCGCCAGCTGACACCGCCGCGCCGGCCGCCACGAGCGCCGGTCCGCTAGAAAGGAGTGGTGACAGGTCAGGTGGCCCGGTCCGGCGGCGGGATGGCCGCGGCCGCGCTGTTCTCGCGGATCACCGGGTTCGCCCGGGTGCTGGTGCTGACGGCCACGCTCGGCTTCGGCAGCCGGCTCCTCGACGGCTACAACGTGGCCAACACGATCCCGAACACGGTCTACGGCCTGCTCGTCGGCGGTGCGATGGCGACGGTCGTCGTGCCGCTGCTGAGCCGGGCCGCCGCGAGCCCCGACCACGGCGCGTCGTACACGCAGCGGCTGCTCTCGCTGCTGGCTTATGGCCTCGGAGCGCTCACCGTCGCGGCGATGGTGTTCGCGCCGCTCCTCGTCGACGGGCTCGCGCCCGGCTTCAGCACTCCGCAGCGGACCGCGGCGATCGCCCTCAGCCGGTTCTTCCTCCCGCAGGTCCTGTTCTACGGGATGAGTGCCGCGGCGGCCGCGGTCCTCGGCGTGCGGGGCAGGTTCGGGGCGCCGGTGTGGGCGCCGATCGTGAACAACCTGCTGGTCATCGCGGTCGGGATCGGTTACCTGGCAGCCGGGGGCACAGACCGGCTCGCGGACCTGACGGCACCGCGTCTGCTCCTGCTCGGGCTCGGCACCACGGCCGGGGTCGCGGCGGAGGCGGCACTCGTGGCCGGTGCGCTGGTCCGCAGCGGCGTACCTGTCCGGCTGCCCCTGGATCCGCGCGGGATCGGCATCCGGCGGATCGGCCGGCTCGCGGGCTGGGTGACGCTGTCGATGGCCGCGACCCAGGTGCTCGCCACGGTCGCGACCCGCCTGGCGTCCGGCGCCGGACCCGGTGCGCTGACCGCGTACCAGAACGCCTACCTGCTGTTTCTGCTCCCGTTCGGGATCGTGACGACGTCGATCCTCACCGCGGTGTTTCCCCGGCTGAGCGCCAGTGCCGCACGCGGCGACACCCTGGGCCTGGTCGCGGACCTGTCGCGCAGCCTGCGCGTCAGCGCCGTTGCCGTGGTGCCGGCCGCCGTGGCGATGGTGGTGCTCGGGCCGCCCCTGGCCACCGTCCTGTTCGCGCACGGCCACAGCTCCGCGGCGGCGGTTCAGCTCGCGGGGACCACCGTGGCCGCCTTCGGTGTGGCACTTGTTCCGTTTACCGGCTACATGACGCTGGCCCGGGGCTTCTACGCGATGCAGGACACCAGGACGCCCGCAGTGATCGCCGTGTTCGCCGCCGCGATCGGAGTCGCAGGATGCGTGCTGGCTGCCCAGGTGCTGCCCGGCCGGCAGCTCATGGCGGGGCTCGCGGGCGCCTACGCCCTCGCGTACACCGCCGGGCTCGTGGTCTCGGCGCTGGTCCTGCGGCGTCGGCTCGGGCGCGTGGACGGCCGCCAGGTCGTGACCAGCCATCTCCGGATCGCGGCCGCCGCGATCGCCGCCGGGCTGGCCGTCATGCCCGCGGCCCGCGCACTCGCGCGCGTCACCGGGACGGCGTGGACGGGATCCGCGGCGGTGCTCGTCGTGGGCGGGCTGCTCGGCGCGGCGCTCTATCTGGTCCTCGCGGTGCTGCTGCGGGTGACGGAGATCCGGCTGGTCGCGGCCGCGGTCCGCGGTGGACTCGCCTGAGGGTGCCGTCCGCCTACTCGGGTTCTGGCTGGAAGATCCCGCCGAGCACGACCGGGCAGGGTGCGCGCGAGACCACGCGCCGGGAGGTGCTGCCCAGGACGAGGTCGTGCAGCCCGCTGTGACCGTGGGTGCCGATCACGATGGCCGCCGCGACCTGCTCCTGCGCGATCCGGACGAGCGAGTCGCCGACCGTGATGTCGTCGGCGACCGCCAGTCCTTCGGCCTCGAATCCCGCGTCCTGAGCCAGCGCCGCGCCCTGCTGGGCGAGCCGCTCCGCGGCCTCGTAGCGGGCTTTGTCGAGCTCGAAGGCGGACCGGATGTCGAGTGAGACCGCGGGCATCGCGAACCCCATGACCGGCAGCGTGGCCGTCTCGAACGCGCGCCCGGCCTCCCACACGACGACGACCAGTGCGCGGCGTGGCGCGAGGATCCCCGCCGCCTCGCGGATCGCGGCCTCGGCGGCAACGCTGCCGTCGAACCCGATGACTGCGAGTGCTGAGCTCATGGCAGCTCCCTACGGCAGGTTCACAACCGTGCGGGACCGACGCTACGGGCGTCCCGGATGAGCTGTGATCACCCTGACCGGATGAGTCCAGCCAGGTGAGAATCCGTCCCCGGACGGGGTAGTGAAGAGAAATGGGCGAAATCAGGCTGGGCACCGCGTCGTGGACCGACAGGACGCTGCTCGAAAGCGGCTGGTACCCCGAGGGGGTGGACTCCGCGGCGGACCGGCTGGCGTACTACGCCTCGCGCTTCCCCCTGGTGGAGGTCGACTCCACCTACTACACGCCGCCGAACGAGCGGAACAGCGAGCTGTGGGCGCAGCGGACCCCGCCCGGCTTCCTGTTCAACATCAAGGCATACGGGCTGCTCACCCAGCATCCGGTGCGCCCCGCATCGCTCTACAAGGACCTGCGGCCGGCCGGGGAGACCAAGAAGAACCTCTACGCCAAGGACCTCGACGACAAGACCGTCGACGAGGTGTGGCAGCGCTTCCTCAGCGCGCTCGATCCGCTCCACGAGGCCGGGAAACTGGGATCCGTGCTGTTCCAGTTCCCGCAGTGGTTCCCGATCGGCAAGCGGAACCAGGAGTACATCTTGGAGTCCAAGGAGCGCTGCTGGCCGATGCGGATCGCGGTCGAGTTCCGCAACCGGACCTGGATGAGCGAGGAGAACCGGGAGGAGACGCTGGAGTTCCTGCGCGACTACCAGGTGCCGTACGTGTCGGTCGACATGCCGCAGGGGCACGCCAGCTCGATCCCGCCGATCGCCGCCGCGACGTCCGACCTGGCCGTGGTCCGCTTCCACGGCCGCACCGACACCTGGGCCAGCAAGGACATCCACGAGCGGTTCGGGTACCTGTACTCGCGGGACGAGCTGGCGGAGTGGGCGCCGAAGATCCGGGACCTGGCCGCGAACGCCGAGCAGGTGCACGTCCTGATGAACAACTGCTACCGCGACTACGCGCAGGTCAACGCGGAGCAGCTCGCCGGCCTGGTCGGCTCCCCCGGCCCGGCCCACCCCGCCGAAGCGCGGTAACTGGGACCGGCTCTGGCCGGTCGCGGTTACCGCACTTCGGGCAGGTGGCGGCGGATCAGTACCGGTAGGCGCGGATCACCGTCTGCTCGACGGCGTCGCCCTGGGCGTCCGCCGCGGACCCCTTGAGCGAGACGTACCCGTGCCCCGCCGGGTGGCGCAGCAGGACGACACCCCGGTCACCCTCGCGGATCACCGAGGCGGCCGACCAGGTCGTCCCGTCGTCGTAGGAGACCTGGACCGACGCGCTCGTGCTCACCCCGGCCGTGCCCTGGTGGTCGACCGTGAACGGCACGGCGAACAGCGGCCACCCGGACGGTGCGGTGTTATCGGCGTCGAGCGGCGGCGTGAACCGGATCACGGACACCGGCAGGTTCTGCGCCCCCGTGGTGTGGGCGGACGGGAACGTCCACGTGACGGCGACCGAGCTGGCGACCACGCCGGGGTCGGTGCGCGCCTGGGTGGCCGTGACCCGCAGCGTTCCCGGATCGCCGGGCACCTGCACGTACGCCGCGGTGGCGGGGACGGTCCTGATCACCGTGCCGTCCTTGGCCACGGTGAGGCTGCCGCGGCCCGGCGCGTAGGACTCCCGTCCCGTGTTGTCACTGAGCAGGCTCGGCATCAGCTTGAGCTGGTCGCCGTTGCGGGTCAGGCCTCGGCTGGTGAACGGGAACGAGGCCGGCGCGTACTGCAGTCCGGGACCGAACACGGCCGCGGTCCACTGGTCGCGGCTGCGGCCCGGGGTGCGGTGCGTGAACAGGGACTGGTGGATGCTCAGCGCGCTGACCGTGCCGTCCGTGGCCTTGCGAGTCGTGTAGAGGTACTTCTGCCACTGGACGTCTCCGTCGGTGCTGAAGTACTCGGTCCGCCGGATCGGCAGGGCGAACGAGGCCGGGACCGACCAGAGCTGGGACCGGTCGAACGAGGGCTTGTAGTAGGCGTACGAGTCGGCCTGCGTGTCCGGGCCCTGCGC
>JAOPVE010000180.1 GCA_025963185.1 Actinomycetes bacterium | reverse complement strand
GCGGGCGCCCAGCTCGGCGGCCCGCTCGCCGGCACTGCCCGCCCGGCGGCGAGCCCGCCCGGCACTGTCCCGCGCGCTGTCCTCGGCGCTGTCCACCTGCCCATCCTCGCACCGCTGCCGCCGGATCGGGCTACCGCCGACGCCCGCTCCCGGCGGGCACGGATCAGGCGGCCCGTCACCCGAACAGCGTGTGTCCCCAGTACTGACCCGGCTGGACCCCGGGCGGGCAGGCGAACAGCGCGCTGCTCACGTGCTTGATGTACTCGTTGAGCCGGTCGTGCTTGGCGAGGTTGCGCTGCACCGGCACGAACTGCGATCGCGGATCCCGCTGGTAGGCCAGGAAGAACAACCCCGCGTCGAGCCGGCCGAGCCCGTCACTGCCGTCCACGAAGTTGTATCCGCGGCGCAGCAGGTGGGCGCCGGCGTTGTGGTCCGGGTGGGCGAGGCGGACGTGCGAGTCCTCGGCGATGAGCGGCTGGCCGTCCGCGCCCGCGATCGAGAAGTCGGGCTCGTCGCGTTCCTTCTCGCCGGTGAGCGGCGCCCCGGTCTTCTTCGCGCGGCCGAAGATCGTCTCCTGCTCGCCGAGCGAGGTGCGGTCCCAGATCTCGATGCTCATCCGGATCCGCCGCGCGACCAGGTACGAGCCGCCCGCCATCCAGCCCGCCCCGTCGGCGGAGTGCGCCCACAGCTGGCTGTCCAGCAGCGCGGTGTCCTCCAGCTTGAGGTTGCGGGTGCCATCCTTGAAGCCCAGCAGGTTGCGCGGCGTGGACTGAGCCACGCTCGTGGACGACGTGCGGCCGAACCCGAGCTGCGACCACCGGATCTCGGCCCGCCCGAACGCGATCCTGGCGAGGTTGCGGATCGCGTGGACGGCGACCTGCGGGTCGTTCGCGCAGGCCTGGATGCCGATGTCGCCGCCGCTGCGGGCCGGGTCCAGGTCGTCGGCGGGGAAGTGGGGCAGGTCGGCGAGGGCGGCCGGGCGCTTCGCCGCGATCCCGAACCGGTCCTTGCCGTCGGCGGTGGTGAACAGGCTCGGGCCGAACCCGATCGTGATCGTGAGCTGGGACGGCGGGAGTTCGAGCGCCTCGCCGGTGTCGTCGGGCGGGGCCTCGGTGGATCCGCCGGTCGCCCCTGTCTGGCCCGCCTCCTTACCCTGGGTCATCTGGGCGGCCGCCGCGGTCCACTCCTTGAGCAGGGCGATCAGGTCGTCCCGGCTGGAGGTGGTGACGTCGAACGCGGCGAAGTGCAGCCGGTCCTGAGCCGGGGTGGTGATCCCGGCCTGGTGCTCGCCGTGGAACGGGACCGGGCCGTGCAGCGCGCTGTCGGTCCCTTGCTCGTCCGCGACGCTGTGCGCCACGGCCGCGCCGCCGGCGCCCACCGCTGCCACCGCGAACCCGGCGCCGCCCACCTGGAGCAGGCGGCGCCGGTTGAGGGTGCCCGTCATTTCTTGTCCTTGGCGACTACGGCAGCGACCTTGCTGACCGGCTCGCCGACAGCGTTGATCACCGTGGACAGCGCCTTGACATCGGCCTTGCTGAGCTTGTCGTAGGTCACGAAGCCGTCCCCCTGGGCGTGCTTGGCCAGCTCGGCGTCGACCGCGGCGAACCCCGCGTCCAGCTCCTTGACCAGCGCCGGATCCCGCTCTTCGAGCACCGGCCGCAGCGCCGCGATCGAGGCCTTGGATCCCTCGACGTTGGCGTGGAAGTCCCAGAGGTCGGTGTGCGAGAACGTGTCCTCCTCGCCGGTGACCTTGCCGGTGGCGACCTCGTCCAGCAGCTCCTTGGCCCCGTTGGCGAGCTGGAGCGGGTTGAGGGTGACGGCCTTGGACTCGTCGACGATCTTCTGCACGTCCACGAGCAGCTTGTCCGCGGTCGGGCCGGACCTGCTCAGGTCCTTCGCGATCCAGAGGTCCTTCTCCAGCTTGTGGAAGCCGGTCCACTGCTGGCCGGGTTCGAGGTCGGCGTCAGGGGCGTCGATCGACGGATCCAGTTTGCCGAACGACCCGGCCACCGGCTCGATGAACTCCCAGTCGTACCGGGCCACGGGGAAGAGCGCCTTGGCCTTCTCGATGTCCTTGGCCTTGACCGCGTCGGTGAACTGCGTGGTCTTCTCGATCAGCGACTGCGAGTGCGCCTCGACGACCTTCTTGTAGCTGGCCGTGGCGTCGGAGAGCTTCTGGTCGGTGCTCTCATGCGGGGCGGCATCGCCGGTGACGGTGAGCCCGGTGCGGATCCCCTTGCCGACCATGCCGGGCTTGCACGCGCCCTCGTACTTGCCCGCGGGGAGCTCGACGATGAACTTGCGGCTCAGGCCGGGTCCGACGTTCTCGATCTCCCCGACGATCCGGTCGCCCTCGGCGTAGACGTAGAACTCGGTGACCTTGCTGCCCTGGTTCTTCACGTCGAACGTGTGCTTGCCGGCCGGCAGCTCGGTGCGGCTGACCTTGCAGGCGGACTCGGACGCGCTGACGCTGACGGGACCGCTGGCGGAGCCGGCGCTGTCCTTGCTGGCACAGGCAGACGCTCCGCCGAGGACGAGCGCGCCGGCTGCGAGCAGGGCGGCGGGACGTGGGCTGGACATGGGTACTCCCGGTGTGCGGTGCGGCGTGGATCGAGGGCGCGGCAGGCGGTCAGGCTGAGGTCGCGGCGGTGGCGCGCGAGGGCGTGGCGGCGGGTTTGCGGGGCGGCCAGAAGAAGGCGGCGAAGATCGCGGCGGTGTAGATGACCCAGACCACGGCCTGCAGGACGGTCGTGGCGGGGCTGAAGTTGAGGACGCCCTTGAGCAACGTGCCGTACCAGCTCGCCGGCGGGATCACGCTGCTGACGTCGAATGCCAGGGTGTTGAGCCCGGGCAGGACCCCGGCCTCCTGCAGGTCGTGCACCCCGTAGGCGAGCACCCCGGCGGCGACGAGGACGAGCCCTGCGCCGGTCCAGGTGAAGAAGGTGGACAGGTTGAGCCGGACCGCACTGAGGTAGAGGCCCACCCCGAGCACGATCGCAACGGCGATGCCGGCCGAGAAGCCCGCGAGCGGTCCGCTGGTGGTGCCCGCGGACTGGACTGCGGTCCAGAAGAACAGAGTGGTTTCCAGGCCCTCGCGGGCGACGGAGAGGAACGCGGCGAATGCCACCGCGACCGCTCCCATCGAGAGGGCTGCTTCGAGCTTGCCGGTCAGGTCGGCCTTGAGGTGGCGGGCCGTGCGGCGCATCCAGAAGATCATCCAGGTGACGAACGCGACGGCGACGATCGACATCGATCCGCCGAATGTCTCCTGCTGTTCGAACGTGCTGAGCAGCGAGGTCGACGTGAAGGTGAGCAGCGCGCCAAAGACCGCGCTCAGCAGGATCGCCGCGCCGACCCCGAGCCAGACCAGCGGGAGCCGCTCGCGCCGCTTGGTGCGCACCAGGAAGGCGACGAGGATGCTGACGATCAGGGTGGCTTCGAGCCCCTCACGGAGGCCGATGAGGAAGTTGGACGCGAAGTACTGCCACATGTCCTCGGGGCCTTTCCCGCTCGCCGGGGCGCACCGGGTGGTACGCGTCCGCCCAGCATAGGGAAGCCTTACCTTGCTCAGGTAGCCCTCACGTCCACGAGATGACGTCGGTCACGATTTTTCCCGCTCAAATCCGGACGAAGCCGACCAAGCTGACCGGCAGGATGGGGTTCCGGCGTGCCGTGTCCCCCGCCGCAACCGGTCGGCCAGGGTCCGCCGCTCACGGGCGGTACTCCGCCCGCCGGCCCGCTCAGGGAGGTCTGAGCAGTGCTTTCACGCCGATCCGCCAAGGTTGTCTTTGCGGGGATCGGATTTCGCGATACCTATTCTGCGGACGTCATTTTCGGCGGCCGTGTTTCCAGCGGGTCACCAATTCGTGGCACCTCCCGTATTTCACCTCGCCGTTGTGCGCTGCCTGCGCCGTTTCGGCCCGGTAAGCGTGACGAGACGCCGAAAAACTGCTGACGGGATCCGGACGGCGCGGCTTGACAGGCCAGAGAATGGCCGAAAAGGTAATGCCTTCAAGCAGGGGCCTGCGCATCGCTATTCACTCGTCTCCGCTCACAGTTTTCGGTATTCGATCGAGCTGGTATTCGCCCAGCTGGTAATTCGATCGAGCGTCCTCGGCGATCCTTGACGGGAGGAGCGCCCCGGGCGCCGCGCGGTCGCGGACGGCCGGGTGGACCGTCCGCGCCCCGGGCCGGGCTGGCTGACCGCACTTCAGCCGCCCGGCCCGGCCCCCTCTCCCCGGCCGGGCAGCCCGTTTCTTGCGCTGAAACGGGCCCGCCGCGTGGGGCGGGATGGTCGAATTGCAGGGCTGGCTTTGGGCCGCTGACACCGACCGTTGACGCCTCCGCAGAAGGCCGGGAGACCGATGACCGACCCGCAGCTCCGCGACGACCTGCTCGCCCTGGACAACAACACCTACGGATCGCTGCACGGCGTGACCTCGCTGCGTGCCCTCGGCAACGGCTTCGCGAAACTCGGCTGGACCGTCCGCGAAACCGCCTGGGACGAGGTCGAGACCGAATGCCGATGGTGCCGGATCACCCTCTTCGACGCCGGCGGCCAGACCACGTTCGCCGGCGTCGTCGATCCGGATCGCGACCGCGACCTCGCGCTGATCCTCACCGAACTCGGCCTCGGCTACCGGATCGAGCTCTACGACGTCGCCCGCAACCTCGTCCGCACACTCGACCCCGACACCGTGTGAGACTGCGACTCGCCGCGGCGCCGGTCCCCGGGCTGGACGGGCTTCGGGGTGCCACGGATCCGGTCGGTAGGGTCCGCGCATGCCAGCCGAGATCACACTCAGGCCCAGCGCGCGGGTGGTGCTCCTCGACGCGGACGACCGGCTGCTGATGCTCAAGCTGCACGATCCGTCGGTTACCCGCGGTCCGAACCCGATCACCGCCGACTTCTGGCTACTCGTGGGCGGCGGCGTCGAGCCAGGCGAGACCTACGAAGAAGCGGCCCGCCGCGAGGTCTTCGAGGAGACCGGCATTCGCGACGTCTCGATCGGCCCGTGCGTATGGACCCACGAGAAGCTCATCGCCGGACCGGACGACGACCTGTGGCTGGTGACCGCCCAGTTCTTCGTGGGCCGGGTCGCGGCCAGCTCGCCGGTCGACTTCAGCGGCCACGAACAGCTCGAAGCCTCGGCGATCGTCGGCTACCACTGGTTCACCCGGGACGAGATCCTCGCCCGCGAGCCCCACGAGACGTTCCTCCCACCCGGCCTCGGCCGACTACTGGGTGATCTGCTGCACGCCCCCGAAGCAGACCCGATCTCACTCACGGACAAGACCCAACTCCCCGACCCGCTCGGCACCACACCCCCGCCGTAGCCCAAACACCGAAGTGCGTGCCGCTACGCCGGATGCTCCTATGTCTTGTCTAGGGGGTTGAGGGCGGTGAAGTCGGCGATCAGGGCGGTGTGGATTTCGCGGACGATGTAGCGCTTGAGGCAGCGGATGATCTCTTTTTTGGTGCGGCCTTGTC
>JAOPVE010000165.1 GCA_025963185.1 Actinomycetes bacterium | reverse complement strand
CAGCGGCGGATCACGATCGCCGACCGCTCGCCGCGCAAGAAGCAGCTGATGGCGCTGTTCGCCTACATCGGATCCGCCGCCACGGTCGGCCAGGATCAGCGCGTCGGCCAGCGCGTTCCCGTCGAGGGCGCCCGGGGTAGCGCGATACACGTCCATGACGCCCAGCCGGATCGCACCGATCCGCAGCGGGAACGCGAAGGCGGCGTGGACGCCCTCAGCCGCCGCCGCGGGGGCGTACGACGGCCAGCGGACGCGGGAGTCCACGGTCGTGAGGTCCGCGGCCAGGGACGGGCCCCCGGTCAGCGCCTCCGCGCCGGGACCCTCCCCGAGAGTCAGCGCGAGGTCCTCCATGGCCTCGGCCATCCGGTCACTGAGGTAGATCGCCTCACGCGGGGCTGCCGCGACCGTCACCGCGACGGCGACCGCGTCGGCACAGGTCGCGGCCAGCACGGCGATGCCGAGATGCTCGATCGCGACGGGACTCCCGGCCGCGAGGCCGGACACTATGGACCACAGTTCGAGCCGGCGCTCGCCGGTCATCGCCGCGTACGACCTGTTGGATCCCTGGCGGGTACTGGGGCCATCCGGGCCGCCTCCGCTACCTGGGTAGTTCGCGAGGCCGGGATGGGCGGGCACGTCCACGCGGCGTACGCCAACCCTACGCCGGGGCGGGCATAGCCCACCCCCGGCTTGGCGCGCTGCACATCGTCACACGGGCGGGTTGCCCGCGATGCGCTGGCGGAGGTTCTCCGGGATCAGGTCGAGGAGCTGGTCGCGGCGCAGCGGCAGGTCCAGCAGGCTCAGCTTGACCCGGCTCCGGCCGGCGTGTGCCCCGGGCGACAGGCGCACCACCAGCGCGGCGTCCTCCCGCAGGGCCGCCGACAGGGAGTCGCCGGGGGCCAGTTCCCCGGACGCGGTGCCGTCGACGTCCACGGCGGCCCGGGTGCTCTCCCCGGCGACGTGCAGGTCCACCTGGTCCCCGGCGCCGAGGACCACCGCCCGCCCGATGCCGGCCATCGGCGCCACCGGGGTCACGACGATCGCCGCGGCCGACGGCGACACCACCGGGCCGCCGGCCGCGTAGTTGTACGCCGTCGATCCGCTCGGGGTGGACACGACGAGGGCGTCGCACTTGTAGTAGCCGTACTGCTGGCCGTTGACCGCCAGGTCGACCGACACGGCCCCCGCGCGGCCGAGCCGCGCCAGGACCACGTCGTTGAAGCCGTACCGGGTCGCGAGGTCCGCTCCGTGCGCCTCCGCGACCAGGCAGCCGTGGGGCTCGACCGTGAAGTCGCCGCTGACGAGCTGCGCGAGGGACGCCTCCAGCGCCGCCGGGGTGACCTCTACGAGGAAGCCCAGGTTGCCGTGGTTGACGCCGAGCACGGGCACGGGGCGCCCGACGACGAGCCGCATCGCGCCGAGCATCGTGCCGTCCCCGCCGAGTGCGATCACCCCGTCGACCAGGTCCACGAACTCGGCATCGGGCACCGCGCCGACCGCCGGGCCGGAGTCCGGTGCCGCGCCGATCCGCTGCTGGTCCTGCTGGCGGCCCAGCATCCGCACGCCGTGGGCCGCCGCCCACCGCACGATCGTCGCGACCGAGTCGCCGACCGGCTTGCTCGGGTGAACGACGAGGCCCAGCGTGGGAAGTACGCCCGGGCGGGGCGCGAGCAGGCTCACCCGGCAACTCTAGAGCGTCCGGAGCCCGCGCCGGGGAGGTCGCGGCGTCAGGCGCTGCCGCCCGGCTTGGCGAGCAGGCAGCCCCGCACCGACAGGTCGATCGCGTTGGACGGGCTCAGGCAGGTGGTGAACCAGTACGTCTCTTCGCCGTAGCTCTGGCCCGGGTGGACCGTGGTGTTGCCGTTCTGGTCGACCTCGCACGGGTTGTTCAGCGTGCAGCGGGCCCCGTCGTCGTTGCCGGTGTTGTTGATGCCCACGATGTTCCCGCTGGCCGCGTCCACGATCGGCGAGCCGGACGTGCCGTGGATCGTGTTGCAGGCGGGGTCATAGCGGATCGAGTCGTGCCACGTCCACTGGCCCTCACGCAGCGTGGAGACGAAGCCGTTGACCTTGCAGTTCCAGACGCGCTTCCAGTACCCCGAGGGGATCGTGATGCTGACCGCGTCGGTGGGGTGGCTTCCCGAGATCGTCAGCGGGGTGGCGTTGAGCCTGCTCTTGAGCGCCGCGAAGGTCTCGGTCAGCTGGTACAGCGTGACGTCGGTGCCCGTCATCGTGGCGTAGATCATCTTGTCGGACCGGACCGTGCCGAGCGCATTGCCCGCCGAGTCGAGGACCTTGCCGGACCGGGTGCTCGCCCGGTTCTGGAGCACCTGCCCCGCGGAGGGCATCCCGCCTTCGTAGCAGTGGCCGTTGGTCAGCATCAGGGCGCGGTCGGCGGCCAGCGACGTCGGGTACCGCACGAGCGCCGCGGAACAGTTGCTCAGCGCGATCGACGAGGCTAAGCCACTGGCACGGACAGGAACCGTGGCCGCGCCGGCGGCTGCGGGACCGGCGGTGACGGCGCCGGCAACGACGATGGCGCCGATCCCGAGGGCGAGTCGCTTGTGCATCGGAACTCCTTCGCGTGGGGAAACGCAGTCCGCCGTAACCTACGCACGGGGGCGTAATGTACGTCAACGGTGCAAGTTGCCGTGTGCAGGTTATCCGCATTTGCCGCTCCCAAAAGGACAAATGCGGGAATCCCACGGGGGCCGCGGAGAACGTCCCGCCCGGCCGGTCGCGGGCGACCATCGCGGCGCAGCCCTTGCCACAGCGCCCGGCAGGTTCAGCGTCCGCGTAGCGATCCGGGTATTTACACGGTGCTGCTCGTACGGCCGTGGTGGTGGAGTCCAGACGGCCCACTGCGGGCCGGGCCGTCTGCGGCGGTCCTTCACCTGGGGAGTTCCCGTGGCACGTACTTCCACGATCCGGACCGCCGCCGGCCCACGATCCGCGCCGGTTCCTTTCCCCGCCCTGGGCGGTCTGTGATGGAGTTCCGGCTGGAGCTGCCCCCGGAGTCCGGCGCCCGGCCCGCATGGGCGCTGGTCCGCCGGGCGCTGACGGCCTGGGACGTCGAGGACCCGGGCGTGACCATCCAGATGGTGGTGACCGAGCTCATCGAGAACGTCCACCAGCACACGGGTGGCGGCGGCGAGTTGTGCCTCGCGCTCGACGGCGGCGAGATCCTCGTCCAGGTCAGCGACACGAGCCCGGCGCTTCCCGCGCCCGAGGATCCACCGTCCGGTCGTGCGGCCGGCCGGGGTCTGCGGCTCGTGCGGGCGCTGACGAAGGACTGGGGTGCCGAGCCGCGGTCCACCGGAAAGGTGGTGTGGGCCAGGCTTTCCGTCGCCGACCTGGCCGATCCCGCCTCCGCTGCCGAGGGGCGAGCTCCATGCCAGCTCGGCTGAGTGACGCGGCCATGGCGCAGGCGCTGTTCGTCTCCGGACTGCAGCCCTCCGAGCGGCCGTCCGCGATCAGGATCCGGATCGCCGTCGCCGAGGCGATCCGCCGCAACGGCCGGCACGGCTGCGCGGGACTGGCCGCGCAGGAGTTCGGCGACCACCCGGAGACCGCCGTCGTGCGGATGCGGTGGGCCCTGGACATCGTCCGGGCCGCCCGTCCCCCGGGCCGGCGCCGCGCCGCGGCGCGTCACCCGTTACGCCGC
>JAOPVE010000155.1 GCA_025963185.1 Actinomycetes bacterium | reverse complement strand
CAAGCCGTGTGACGAGGGCGAGCTGATCAGCGCGATCGAGCGTGTCCTCGGCCTGCGGTCCACACTCGGCAACGAGGACGTGCGGCGCGAGATCGCGGGAATCGAGTCGCTGCCGAGCCCGCCGAGTACCCTTCGCGAGCTGTTCTCCGCCCTGGACTCGCCGGACGCCTCGGCCCGCTCGGTCGCCAGGGTGATCGAGCAGGATCCGGCCGCCGCCGCGAAGGTCCTTCAGGTGGTGAACTCCTCGTGGTCCGCGGTGAGCCGCAGGATCAGCGATATCGGCCAGGCGGTCGCGCTGCTCGGTTTGCGTAACGTGCGCGCGCTCGTGCTCATGCACGATCTGGTGCACAGCTTCGGCATGAAAGAGCCGGTATCCGCGGACTGGGTGGAGTCGCTCACCGTCCACTCGGTGCACTGCTCGCGGCTCGCGCGCCGTCTTGCCGGTGACGTGCCCTGGGCCGAGGATGCCTTCGCCGCTGGCCTGCTCCTCGATGTCGGTCAGCTCGTGCTGGCCTCGTGCCGGCCCGGCGCGTTCGCGCGCCACCTGGCGGACTGGTCCGGCGGCGACGGGCCGCTGAGCCCGATCGAGATCGCGACCTTCGGCGCCGACCATGCGGCCGTGGGCGCCTACCTGCTGGGACTGTGGGGGCTGCCGTTGCCGGTGATCGAGGCGGTGGCGAGTCACACGCGGGCGACCGGGGTGACGCGGCCGGCCGATGTCGTCTCCACCGCGGTGATGGCGCACTCGATCGTCGAGGCCGAACTCGGCCCGTTGTGCGGCCGGCACGACGCCACCCCAGCCGCCGACGAGGACCAGTTTGATGCCTCGGTCCGCAGGCACATCGGCCGATGGCGGACCGAGGTCGAACGCGAACGGGCTGTGCGCTGACCGCCGGATCCAGCGCGGTCAGCCACTCGTCGGGCTGAGGACCGGTACGGGTTCGGCGACGCCCGCGTCCATGCTGGCGTAGTTACGGATCCGGGTGAGCAGGCTCGGGGTGATCTCGTGGCCGCGCTTGACCAGCAGCACCCCGGTCCGGGTGTGTAGCTCCGCCTCGAGCACCATTCCTGGCTCGAGGTTGGCGATCGTGACCTCCCGCGCGTACATGCGCCGCCGCCCGGTCACGATGCGCCCGAATACGTTGAGCAGGTCCGGGTCATAGGTGCCGGAACTGCGTTTCAGGGCCTCGATCGCGAACACGTCCGGTTCGCCACGGCCGGTGAGCTGTTCGAAATCCTCGACTATCCGCAATACCCGTGCGCCCAGTGGGATCTCGGGCCCCGAGAGGGTGGATTCGGGGCGGCCCGAGCCGTCATATCCCTTCCGCGAGTAGCGGATCGCGGCGATGACGGGGTCGAGTCGCGGTATTCCGGAGAGAAGCTGCACGGTCACGACCGGAACCTGGTCGACCATCGCCTGTTCGGGACCGACGAGAGGCGCCCCGGTCTCGACCTTGGAGGCAACGCTCGGCGGCAGCGAGGCAGCTCCGAGCCGGGAGAGCGCCGCGGCCAGGTCGATCGCCCACCGGTCCGGGGTCTGGAGCTCGTCCAGGAGGGACGCGACGTGCCGGCGGATCCGGTTGGACCGGGCGAACATCTCCGGATTGACGAGCGCGAGCACGTCGACCAGGGCCTTCACGCTGCCCTGCAAGGTCTGCTCCAGCAGTTCCCGCTCGGCCACGACGAGCCGGTGATGGGAGACCCCGTCGCGCAGGGCCGCGTTGAGCACCTCAGGATCCACGGGTTTGAGGAGGAGGCGAAACACCTGTCCCTCGTTGACCACGGCCGCTGTGCCGGCGAGGTCGGCCTGGCCCGTGAGCAGCATCCGAGTGGTGTCCGGGGCAGCCGCTCGCGCGGCCGCGAGGAACGCCGCGCCGTCCATCCCGGGCATCCTGAAGTCGGACATCACCACGATGAACGGGCCGTTCTCCGCCAGCGCCGCCAGGCCCGCGGCTCCGCTGGTGGCCACCTCGACGGCGAACTCCCGCCGGAGCTGCCGGCGCAGGCCGTCGAGCAGGCTCGGCTCGTCGTCGACCAGCAGGATCCGCGGCAGTGCGTCAGTCTCGGTCACCGCACCCTCGCCTCCTCCGCTGGCCATATCCCCAGATGGGCCTTAATCACCGCATAGGGGCTACTGAGGGCGATGTTAGACGCCGGCTCAGGCAATGCTGTTCAGCGCCGGTCCGGTCGTGGTGGCGGGCCCGGGCGCGGACTCGATGCGCTGATCGGCCACGCAAGAGCAACCGCAACCGCAGCAACGCGTCATTTCGGGCGCGCGCTCTGGTCGGTGTCTCAGTTCGGGACAGGCTCCGAGCCGGGCGGCAAGCGGACAGCGCTGGGAGAGTTCCAGGGCAGCGGCGGCCACAAGCTCCTTATCCCCACCTTAAGCGGGCGGCTGATTCTCACGGTGCGTGCTGACTCACGGACACATCGTCGCCACCCCCAGGGAGGGCCTCGGTGTTGTCCAAAGTGAGGACCAATCCCTAAACAGGGGGATCGATATACTCGGTTTCGCTGATTGTCGCGCTCACACTTCTCGGGATTTCTTGCGATTCGCGAATAGGAGCCGCGGCCGTCTTCTGCTGCATCGCGTCATCAGAGACAGTCGAGCTTGGTCCTTTTCGATCCGAATGCGCCCGTGCGCTGTGCCGTGATCGTGGCGATTGCACAAAACGCTGGAAACGGCCCGTAGGGCACTGGAGCACGGCTTATCGCCGTACGCCACGACCGGAATAGAGGAGTGGTGATATGTCATCTCACAGCGACACCGAATGGTGGGCGGCACTGGGCTATAGACACGATCATGCACGAGGTGCCGGTGGCGGGTGAGTGCCGTGCAGCAGCTGCTCGGGCGAGAAGGAGAACTGCTCGCTGTACAGGAGGCATTGAAGGACGCGGAAGCGGGTTTCGGCCGGACGATCATCGTGTCCGGCATCGCGGGCAACGGTAAGTCGGAGCTGCTCAAGGCCGCGGCGCGGCTGGCGGCGGAACAGGGCGCGCTGGTCCTGCGGGCGGGTGGCGCGCTGTCTGATGGCGAGGCCGGCTTCGCGCCGTTGCTGCGGCTCGCGGGGGTGGACTCGGTGCGCTGGTCGCCCGGCCGGCCCGTCCGCGACGGCGGCACCGGCATCCGTACGGACGGCGATAGCGCAGGGTCCGGCCGCGAATCAATCGGGTCGTCGTTCGACGAGTACCTAGCGGAGGTCGCCTCACGGCAGCCGGTACTGCTCGTGCTCGACGACGTGCAGTGGTTCGACGGGCAATCCCTGGATTGGCTGAGCAGTCTTCCGTGGCGCGTCGCGGCGCTGAAGGTCGTCGTCCTGATGGCGATGTCCGACACCGAGGCGTGCTCCAATGTGGCGTTTCTGGACAATATCCGGGACGGCGCGGACGCGGAATTCCGGCTATCCAGACTGGACCGGACGCAGGTCGCGGCGGTCCTCTCGGGGGTCTGCCGGTCCGAGCCTACGGATCGGTTCGCCGCCGCATGTGATTCTGTCACCGGCGGGATCCCCGGTCTCGTGACCGCACTCGCGCGCGCACTGGCGGAACTCGGCAGTTCACTGGAGAACACAGCTGACCTCAACAGGGTGCGGCTGTCGGCGCTCGCGCGCAGCCTGCGGGCGCGATTACGCCGGTGCACGCCGCACGGACTCGGCATCGTCGAGGCATTCGCCGTTCTCGGCGGCCGGGCAAACCTGGCGAGGGTGACCGAACTGGTCGGATCAGGATCCGCGGAGATTGAGGGCGAGGTGTATTCCCTCGTCCGGGCGGGATGGCTCAGTGGCAGGGACGGGCACTTCCGGTGTGCGTTCCCGATCATCGCCGCCGCACTCGTACGGGAGATCGACGAGGTGCGGCTCGCCGGCAGGCGCGTCGCGGCCGCCCGCGCCGTCGCCCAGGACTTCGGGCCGAGTCGTGACATCGCCGACCTGCTGACGCAGGCACAGTGGGCCGGTGAGCCGTGGGCCCGCGCCGCACTCGCGGCGGCAGCGGATGAGGCCGCGGCCGGCGGCGATCCGAACGCGGCCGTTCTCTACTACGAATGTGCGATAGCGGATCAGCCACCGGGAGCCGCACAGACGGTGCACACGATTGAGCTGGGATCGATCCTGGCCAGAGTCGACGTCCGCGCCGCCGCCGACCGGCTCGAGCGGGTCGCACAGGGCACGCTGACACCGGTCCAGCGGCAGCGAGTCGCAGAAACTCTGGCCGACGTGGATGACCTGCTCGACCGGCGGCGGTCTGCACCCGGCGATCGGCCGGCGGGAGCCCGGGCAACCCCCGATGTCCTCGCTCCGCAGGCCGGCGACGATGGACAGGACGCGCGGGGAGCGCTGACGCCCTGGCGGCGGCCGTGGGATCCGAGCCGCCGTGCCACCGTCGA
>JAOPVE010000043.1 GCA_025963185.1 Actinomycetes bacterium | reverse complement strand
TCCTGGCGTGCTTCGCCACCTCACAGCGCAAGCGGCTGTCGGTCGAGGAGGCGGTCCGGGTCGGCGGTGCGCTCGCGGTGCGGGAGCTGCAGGAGCGCGCGTACGCGCGGGTCGCCGACGGGCAGCTGCAGCTCGCGGTGCCGCTGTTCGGGGAGTACCTGCGGGCGCACGCGCTTGACTTCGAGGAGTACGTGGTACCCGCGTGAGGCCGCCGCGACCCGGCCCCGGCGAGGGGTCCACGCGCTCGACGTCGAGCACGGCTGCAAGCTGCTCCGTACGACCACCGAGTTGTACCAACTCGTGGGGAGTGCGAGCCCGCTGATCCGGGCCGGCGCCCAACTGCGTGCGTGGGCGCCCAACCCGAGCCTGCTCACGACCTGCCAGCGGGGAACACCGTTCCAGGTCTCCGACGTACAAGCCGCATAGCGGAGACTAGGCGGCTACGCGGCCTTGGCCGAATCGATCAGCCGCGACGGCGAGTCGGCGTATCTCCAAAGCCTGCGACCGGCCGGGCGGTGCTCCCCGAGGGCGGCCGTCGGGTTTGCCTGCCTTCTGGCGACCGTCGTGGGCATCTTCCTTCCCCAACGATGAAGCCGTGATCCGGGTCGTCGGCGCGATCCTGGCCGACATGCACGACGAATGGCAAGCCGGCGAACGCCGCTACCTATCGGAGGGCTCCATGGCACAGCTGAAACCGACCAGCGATACTGGCGTCATCGCCGCGATCGACCGCGGCGAGTAGGCACCGAGGATCAACCCTCAAAGCCCACCACTCGGCGGGGCACTAGGGTCTGCTGCACGAGTAGGTGACAGTTTCAGTCACGCAGCCTGACGGGCTGGCGTGGTCATGATGGTCTCGAACTCAACAGGGGTCAATCGGCCGAGTTTGTCCTGTCGGCGGCGCCGGTGGTAGGTCCGTTCGATCCAGGTGACGATCGCGATCCGTAGTTGCTCGCGGGTTGCCCAGGATCGTCGGTCGAGGACGTTCTTTTGCAGCAGCGAGAAGAAGCTCTCCATCGCGGCGTTGTCACCGGCCGCGCCGACGCGGCCCATCGATCCGGTCATGGCGTGGCGGTGCAGGGCGCGGAGATGCTTGCGTGACCGGAACTGCGATCCGCGGTCGGTGTGCAGGATGCAGCCGGCGACCTCACCGCGCCTGGTGACGGCGTTGTCCAGGGCGGTGACCGCGAGCCGCGATTTCATGCGGTCGCTGATGGAGTAGCCGACGATCCGCTTGGACCATATGTCTTGGATCGCGCAGAGGTAGAGCTTCCCTTCGCCGGTGCGGTGTTCGGTGATATCGGCAAGCCACAGCCGGTTCGGGCCGTTCGCGGTGAAGTTGCGGCGGACGAGATCGTCGTGCGCCGGCGGGCCTGCCGTGCGGCCCTTGCCGCGCCTCTTGCGCTTGCCGAACACGCTCCACCAGCCGTTATCAGCGCAGATCCGCCACGCGGTCCGGTCGGCCATCGGCTGCCCGGCCGCGCGGGCCTCGTCCGCCAGGAGCCGGTGCCCGAACTCCGGGTCATCGGTGTGGGCGTCGAACAGCGCGTGGGCACGATAGGCCTCGGTCAACTCGGCGTGGGTCACCGGCCGGGCGAGCCACCGGTAGTAGGGCTGACGAGCGATCTTCAGTACCCGGCACGTCACCGCCACGGGAATCCCGCCGGCGGCCAGCTCGCTCACGAGCGGGTAGAGCCTTTTCCCGGCAGGTTCGCCTGGGACAGGTACGCCGCGGCCCGGCGCAGCACCTCGTTCTCCTGCTCCAGCAGCTTGATCCGCGCCCGCGCCTGACGCAGCTCCACCGACTCGCTGCTGCTCACACCGGGCCGGGCGCCGGCGTCGATGTCGGCCTGACGCAGCCACTTGAACAACGTCATCGGGTGCACCCCGAAGTCCTTGGCGATCTGCTCGACCGTCACACCAGGATCGCGATCACGCGCGACCCGCACGACGTCGTCCCGGAACTCACGAGGGTAAGGCTTAGGCACAGCGACATCCTTCCAGGCCGCCCCAGAGGGCACGCCAACTCAGATGTCACCTACTTGTGCAGCAGACCCTTGTTTAACCTCGCTGGGTTTGGTGTTCGGTGAGGGTGTGGGCGCGTTTTGGGTTTTGCCGACGTCGTGGCGGGTGGCGGGCCGGCTGTTGCGCGAGCCGGGTGGCCGGCCGGGGCCGGGTTTACCGGGTTTCGGTGCACCGGCGGGCTGGGTGGTTTTCCGGCGGAGGTTTCTAAACCCTCGCCGGACGCGTGCTGGGGTGAGCCGTCCTGCGGCCGTGGGTCGTTCCCAGGGCCGGCGCAGGTCCGTGGTGAGGTCGCGGGCTAGGCGCAGCTGGGTGTGGGCGGCGATGATCAGCCAGGTCCAGCGGTCCGCGGCGGCGGGATCCCGCAGCCGCGGCGCGGTCCAGCCCAGAGTCTGCTTGAACAGCCGGAAGGTGTGCTCGAGGCCGGACCGCCGCAGGAACGCCTGCCAGAGCCGGTCCACGTGGGCCGGCGTGGCGCCGGTGCGTGAGGACCACAGCCACAGCGGTTTGGGGTCGCGGTCGCCGGGCAGATGATCGACGGCCAGCCGGATGTGTGTTCCTTCCAGGACCGGGAGCTCACCGTCGTGGTCCAGCCACGCGGCGCGGTGGGTCAGCCGGGGGTGGAGCCGGTCCCACGCGGCGGCGTTCGCAGTGCCGTAGCGGCTGGTAGCGGTGCTGGTGGACACGCCGGGTTCCGGCCAGGTGGCCGGGCCGGCGAGGCCGAACTCGCCGCCGTGGCGGCGCGGACGGCCGATCGCACCGGGCTCGCGTGCCGGTGCCGGCAGCCGCAGGACCCGGCCGGCGCGGATCCGGCCGAGGATCTCCACGGGCAGCCCGTCTAGCAGATGCGCCAGCCGGGCGGTGTCGTATCCGGAATCGAGCACGACCAGGATGTCCTCATCGCCGTCGCTCCAGTGCCCGGCCTCGATGAGCCGTTCCACCACACCGCGGACCTGGTCCGCGGTCACCTCGGCGAGGTCACCGGCCGGGCCGAGCCGCACCGCGTCCAGGACGGCGGTCCACGACGTGGACCCGGTCTCCAGCGCCGCCACCACCGAGTACGGCCAGCCCGGAATCAGCTGCGCCTGATTACGCGCCCGCCCATGAACGTGGCAGAACAACCGGTCCGGGCTCGTCACCGCGTCCGGGCGCAGCCACGGCGACACATCCGCGGCCAGCAGGATCCGCCCGCCCGCCGCTCTCGGCAGCGGCAGCCCTGCCAGGCTCCGCCGCAGCCGGCCCACATCGGCCCGGCCGCTGTTCAGCGCGTCATACAACGCGCCGTGACCCCGACGGTGCTCCGGCACCAGCGCCAGCCCCACCAGAGACCTGACCGGCCCATCGGCGCACAACACCGCGTCGGCGAGCTCGAACAGCCCGTCCGCCCGAGCCGTCAGGCACTCATAGAAATCCGCCCGGAACCTCGACAACACGCCCAGCGACTCGACGCGGGCACACTCCTCCAGCACAATTCACCCTCACGGCCTTGGGGTAGATCACGGCGACTCGACACCGCACATGATCACTCCAAGGCCGCTTACCGTCCAAACACGACGGCCTCCCACCAGCGGCTTCAGGCCCCGAGGTTAAACGGCAAGCTAAGAGCGTGTTTTAGATGGGTGGTCAGTCCCAGTTGAAGGTGCGGCGGGGTTGCCGGTGGGCGGGTCCACCGCGGGTGATCCGGCGGGCCATGCCGGCGATCGCGGCCCAGCGGATGATCCCTTCGGAGACCTCGGGGTGGCGTTCGTAGTCGCGGGCCAGCCGCCGGCACGCGGTCAGCCACGCCAGGGTCCGCTCCACGACCCACCTGCGCGGGTGAACAGCGAACCCCCGCTGATCTGCGGGTTTACGCACGATCTCCAGCGTGGTCGCCAGCGTGTCGCGGGCCCAGTCCACCAGCTTGCCGGCGAACCCCTGATCGGCGAACACGTGCCGGATCGGGGTGGCCAGATAGGCGCTGAGCAGGGCAGTCTTGGCTCCGTCACGGTCCTGCCAGGACGCGGCCAGCACCG
>JAOPVE010000131.1 GCA_025963185.1 Actinomycetes bacterium | reverse complement strand
ATAGACGTTGCGCCATGACTTCCCACAAGAGCGACCTGCCAAAACGTCCCGTCTCCCCAGTGGACGCCGCCCCGCCCCTCCCGGATCCGCCGTCGCCGCGTTTCCCGTCCTCTCCTACTTATCTCGTTCACCCGAACAATCCCGAGCACGCGGGCCGCCAAAAACCAACCCCACTGCGCCGCCCTCCCCGAACCGCGGTAACTGTGACCGCCCTGGACCGGCCGCAGTTACCGCACTTCCGAAAGGGGGGCTCCGGGAGGTGCCTCGCCGTTCGGCCGGCGCGCTTCGCAGTGTCGAAGTGCGGTAACTGGGACCGGCTGGGACCGGCCGGAGTTACCGCGCTTCGGAGTGGGGGTGAGCTATGAGGGTGTGGGTCGGCGGCCCGCCCACTCGGGATGGTGGGCGGGAACGCGATAAATAAGGTGGTTGAGGCTTGTGGGTTGTCGGTTGTCAGCGCACGGCGAGGTGGGCGTCGATGCGGGTGATCGTTCCCGTGCGGGCGAAGATGGCGGCGCTGGTCTCGGCGTCGAGCTCCAGGGATCCCTGAGCCGAGGACGCGCCCGAGACCGAAACCCCCACCGGACCCGAGGCGTGAACCACGACCGGGACCTGCGCGAACGTGAACGCGAACGCCCCGGCCGGCACGTCGATCGACTGCCAGGACCCCGTCACGTCGGCGTACCGGAGCACCCCCGGCGAGGTCAGGAACTCGGCGGATCGCACGAGGTCGGGCCGGAACACCAGCCGTCCGCCGCTGACGGTCAGCCCGAGTTCCGCGATGCGGCCGATGATGTCTTCCTTGACCTGGCCGGTCATCCCGGGTTGCTGGGCGCCCGCGAATCCGGGGGTGTGCGAGTACGGATCGATGGGGATGGCCCCGTGCTCGGCGGGCGACTTGTGTACTCCGAGCCCATCGCGGACCTGGTCGTAGTGCGCGCGCAGCCGCTCGGTGACCTCGGGCGGACCGCCGGCGGCGAGCACGGAGGAGATGCCGAGTAGCAGCTTGGACACCATGTGCCAGTAGATGCAGCCGAGGCCCTCGTACTTGTAGAGGGTGCCGGACCGGCCGGTGAACGACTGGTGGTCGAACACCTCCTCGTACACGTCGAGCACGGCGGCGCGGTCGGCCTCGACCAGGTCGGCGTACACAGGGTCGGCGGCGAGCGCAGCAAGGGCCCCGGCGAGCACGGAGGCGTTCGCGAAGTCGGCGTGGAAGTGCAGTCCGCCGTCGTCGTCGCGGATGAGGATCCGCTCGTCGCCGCGCGCCGCTAGCTCGGTGAGCAGCTTCGAACGGTCCAGTGCGGACGGCGGCACGGAGTTCTTCTCGGCGAAGCGGGGGAGCTGGCGGTCGGGGTAGAGCAGGTAGCTGTTCTGGTCCGGGCGGTACATCGCGCTGGCACGCAGGGCGTCGAGCAGGTCCGCCGCCTCGGCCGCCGTCAGCGCGCCCGACCCGAGCACCGCCACCTGGCCTTCGAGCATCTCGTACAGCCGCCGGACCCCGATCGCGCCGCCGTCGCTGCCGGAGCCCTCGATCCGCAGCAGGTTGTAGGAGTGGTAGAGGCCGTCGTCGCGGCGGTTGGCGCGGATCGTGTGGTCGATGTGCCGGATCGCCAGCGCGCAGAACCCGTCGAGGTCCGCCGCCGGGAGGTCCACCACCGAGCCCGACAGGCCCGCCGAGTACAGCCGGGCCCGGTACGCCGTCGACGCGGATCCAAGTGCGTCGAGCACCGACCTGCGGTCCGCGTCGCCGATCGGGCCGCCGAGCAGGTGCTCGTGGTCGGCGAGCGCCGAGTCGATCGACCGGAACAGCGCGGCCACCTCGATGGAGAGCGACACGTCCGTGGTGAGTAAGGGCCGGAGAAACGCCAGGTAGCGGCGCAACTGGTAGAGCGTGACCATCGAGACGCCGTACCCGACCAGCGCGTTGTTCGCGTCGTTCCACTCCGGACGCTGGGTGTTCATCCAGATCCCGGCCTCGGGCACGAAGCTGGCCAGCTTGGTAAGCGCGACGACGAGGAGCTTCTCGGCGAGGTTGACCCGCAGCGGCTCGCCGTCCGGGCCGAGCTGGTAGGCGCCCTGGTCGGCGGCGCGCCGGTCCAGCTCGGCGTCGAGCGCCGGATCGAACTCGATCGTGTCCCGCGGATCCGCGAGCTGGTCGGCGTAGGGCCGGATCCGGTACGGGATGTGCGCGTAGGTGAACAGGCGCTCGCCGAGCAGCGCCGGGATCCGGCCGGGGTGGAACGCGGCCGAGGTCTCCAGCAGCTTGAGCAGGTACACGACCTGGTGGTCGCCCCAGTAGCCGATGTGCGAGTGCGGATCCCCGGCGACCAGCTTCTCCCAGGTGAAGCCGTGCTGGGTGATCCGGTACGGGTTGTGGCCGTCGGCGGTGGAGGCGTTGACGAACTTGAAGATCATGCTCTCGGCGTACTCGGGGAACGAGTAGGCGAGCGCCTCCCAGTTCTGGAAGATGTCCCGCCAGTTGCCCTGGTAGTTGAGGATCTTCTTGCCGTGCTCGTCCTTCAGCGCGATCGCGAAGTTGTTCCACGGGCGGCTGGGGTCGCCGTGCCGGCGGCTGAACGTCAGGGGCAGGAACTCGCGGGTGAGGCGGTGCAGCTCCGGATCGAAGGCGGCGGCCGCGGCGAGATCCGCATGGGAAAGGGTTTCGGGGAGCGCGGCGAGGAACTGCTGGTGCTGGCGCGCCACCCGGGGCGAGGCCTTGCGCAGGTACTGGGCGAAGTCGGCGCGCGCGACCGTGTAGCCGTTGTCGGGCACTCCGCCGCGCATGACGTTGAACAGCACGTTCGAGTAGTGACGGGAGGCCGTGAGCTGGTCGCCGGTCACCTGGAGCGCGTCGGAGGAGGCGGCGATCCGGGCGAGCGCGTCGCTGCCCCGCTCGGCGTCGGCTCTGACCTCGGCGATCGCGTCTGCTCCATCGGAAAGCGTGCCGGACGTCAGGAATCGCCGCAGCCGCACGACGGCGGCGGCATCGAGGGCGGTGTCGGCGACGGTGATCCACTCGCGGGTCTCGCCGGGCACGAGCGTGATCGTGGCGCTGGTCAGGTACGCGCCCCGGCGCCCGCGCAGGGTGGTCTCCGGCCGCGGATCCAGGCCGGACCGGAACGCCGGAAGCTGCAGAGCCGACACCAGCCGGACCGCCGGATCCAGCCCGCGCGACCACGCCACGGCCGTGCGCAGCGCCTCGTTGGGCTTCGCCGAGTCGCTGGGGATCGACGTGAGCCGGTACAGGGCGAGCCCCGTGTCCTGGTCGGCCTCGCTGTCCTTGTGCCCGTCGACGAGGGTGGAGAAGTGCTCCTGCAAGAATCGGTCCGCCCCGGCGGGAAGCAGGTTCTGCAGCCCGTCGAGCACATCGGCCGTGGCCCCGTTCTCGCTGGTCAGCGAGCAGGTGCGGACGAAGCCGAAGCGCTCGGAGAGGGTCCACGAGCAGGCGAAGGTGAGGCCGAGGTCACGGTTGACCTCCTCGAAGCGGATCTCGTCGCCGAGCGTGCTCTTGTAGAGGTTGCGCGAGACGCGGTACGCACCGGCGAACCGGTCCGAGAACGGCTCCCACAGCTGGCGGCTGCCGCCGGTGTGCACCCGGATCGACGTGACACTGCCCGTGTCGCCCACCCCGTCGTACACGCGATCGTCGGTGTAGTACGGCAGCAGCGCGTGGTGCGGATCCACCCGGCCGCAGCTCACGGCCCCGGTGCTGGCCACGAAGAACCAGTGGTCGGAGTCGCTGAGCAGGCTCATGAGGAACGGCGGGATCGCGTCGCAGTCCGTCACCCGGTAGAAGGTGCGGCCGCCGAGGTCGACGAGGGATCCCGTGACGTCCGCGCCGCGGGCCGCCAAGGGCCGTCCGCCGACGGTGACAGGCATGGTGGTGTCATTCACGAGGCGCTGATCCTCCGGTCCGCCGCACGTTCTGGCCGGCCATCACCGTAGGGGAAACGACGCCGCGCGCGAAGTGGGTACCGCCCGGCGGGCGGCGGGCAGGCGGCGGGCGGCGGACCGGCGCGGCGGGTTCGGCGGGCGGCGGGTGC
>JAOPVE010000118.1 GCA_025963185.1 Actinomycetes bacterium | reverse complement strand
GTGGTGCGCCGGATCCCGCATGAAGCGCGCTTCGAGGAACGGGTACAGCGCGGCGAGCGTGAACATCACCCCGGGCAGCACGACCGTGGGCCAGAAGAGTGGCGGCAGCGTGTAGGTACCGGTGCGCAGTTCCCAGGCGGGCCAGAGCCGCGTGGATCCGTCGAGCCAGCCCACGTAGAAGTCGGGCTGGGATCCTGCGGAGACGACGGCGGCCTTGTACGGGCCGAACAGCCAGATCGGGTTGATCTGGAACCAGCCACCGAGCAGCGCGATCACGCCGAACACGATCATGAAGAAGCCGCCGCCCTTGGCCGCGAAGCCAGGGAACATGCGGTGGCCGACCACGTTGTGCTCGGTACGCCCCGGGCCGGGGAACTGGGTGTGCTTCTGCTTGACCAGCAGGCCCATGTGCACGGTGATCAGCGCGAGGATCAGCCCGGGAATCAGCAGCACGTGCACGATGTACAGCCGCGGGATGATGTCGGTGCCGGGGAACTCCCCGCCGAAGACGGCCCAGGCGACCCAGCTTCCGACGAGCGGGATCGACAGGACGATCGCGTTCATGATCCGCAGGCCGGTTCCCGAGAGCGCGTCGTCGGGCAGCGAGTACCCGGCGAAGCCCTCGAAGATGCCCATGGTGATCAGGCCGATGCCGACGAGCCAGTTGAGCTCACGCGGACGGCGGAACG
The DNA here is from genome assembly GCA_025963185.1 of Actinomycetes bacterium. GTDB lineage: Bacteria > Actinomycetota > Actinomycetes > Mycobacteriales > Cryptosporangiaceae > RYN-140. Next base: position 13,856 of record JAOPVE010000118.1, on the reverse strand, counting down.
CTCCGGTGAAGAACACCCGGAACATGTGCACCATCATCGAGGCCATGAACAACAGGGCGGCCCAGTGGTGAATCTGCCGCATGATCAGGCCACCGCGGACCTCGAACGAGATGTTCAGGCTCGTCGCGTACGCCTGGGACATCTCGATGCCCTTGAGCGGGGTGTAGCTGCCCTGGTAGATGACCTCGCGCATCGACGGATCGAAGAACAGCGACAGGAACACGCCGGTCAGCAGCAGGACGATGAACGAGTAGAGCGCGATCTCGCCGAGCAGGAAGGACCAGTGGTCCGGGAACACCTTGTTGAAGGTGCGGCGCAGCGGAGTGGCCAGTGCGAGGCGATCGTCCGCCCACTTGGCGGACTTCGCCGGCATCTCGGCGGGCTGGATCTTCGGTAGCTTCACGGGCGCTCCCAGAACGCGGGGCCGATAGCCTCAAGGTAGTCGGATTTGGCCACGAAATAGCCCTCGCCGTCGACTGTAATCGGCAACTGCGGGAGCGGCCTGGTGGCCGGACCGAACACCGGCCTGCAGTGGTCGAGCACGTTGAACTGGGACTGGTGGCAGGGGCAGAGCATGCGCTGGGTCTGCTGCTCGTAGAGGCTGGCCGGGCAGCCCGCGTGGGTGCAGATCTTGGAGTACGCGTAGAAGGCACCGTGGGCGGCGTCGGAGAGCAGCGCGCGCTGCTCGGCGGTGGCCTTCGACGGGAACGTCGTGCGCGGCTGGACCTGCCGCGCGTCCGCCTCGCGAAGGTGGATCAGCAGCGTCGGCGAGTCGGCGTACTCGTTCGTGGTGCCGCCGGGGATCCCCGGGAACACGGTCTCCAGGCCGCCCTCGCTGATCTCGGCCGGGCGGATCGGCGTGCCGTCCTCGCGGACGAGCCGGACGCCCTCCTTGAAGCCCGTCGAGAACAGCGGCGACACCCCGTGACTGGGGTGCGGCCGCTTGATCAGGCCGCCGACGAGCGGCTCCACGATCGCCACGCCGAGCGGGGCCGCGCCGAGCAGTAGCGCCACCTTGAGCAGCGGGCGGCGGCGGATACCGGTCTCGTCGACCATGTTCAGGATCGTCGCGGCGGTGAGCTTGGCCTCGACGGGGTCGCTGCCGCCGTCGTGCCGGTCCTGGATCGCGACCTCTTCCGGCAGCAGCTTCTTCGCCCAGATGATGATCGCCGCGCCGATGCCGAGCAGCGCGAGTCCCAGCGTGGTGCCGAGCAGCGGGGTGAACCACGCGTACGTGGTGCCGCCCTGCACGAACTCCCACTGCCAGAAGCCGTAGATCACGACGAACGCGATCCCCGCGATACCGGTGATCAGCAGGCAGAGCGCGATGCTCCGCTCGACCCGCTTCTCTTCCTTCGTGCCAGGCACCGGGAACCGGGGCGCGTAGTGCACGATCTCGACGCCGTCGCGGCGCGCGCCTTCCCTGACCAGCTCGAACCGGTCGACATTCGGGTCGTCGACGTCGACGGTGGTGGCTGGGGTGTGCGGGTCGCTCATGACTTACCTGCAATCCAGACGGCGGCGAACAGCAGGACGACCAGTCCGATGAGGAAGATCACCAGTCCCTCGGGGACCGGACCGGTGCGCCCGATGCCCATGCCGCCCGGGTCCTTCTCTGCCTTCAGCGACTGGACGAACTTGATGATCGACTGCTTCTCCTGCGGCGTGAGCTGCGCGTCGCCGAAGACCGGCATGTTCTGGGGGCCGGACTGCATGGCGGCGTAGATCTGCCGGTCGGTGGCGTGCTCCAGGCTCGGCGCGAACTTGCCCGAGGACAGCGCGCCGCCGTTGGACGAGAAGCTGTGGCAGGACGCGCAGTTGGTGCGGAACAGCCGGCCGCCCTGGGCGAGGTCACCGTCGCGCAGCACGTTCCCCGCGGGCAACTGCGGGCCGCCGCCGAGCGACTGGACGTACGCCGCGAGCTGCTTGGTCTCCTCGTCGGTGTAGCGCGGGGGCTTGCGCTGCGCCTGGGCCTCCTGGCGGGCCAGCGGCATCCGGCCGCTGCTGACCTGGAATTCGACGGAGGAGGCACCGACGCCCACGAGACTCGGACCGCGGTCCTTGATGCCCTGGGCGTTGCGGCCATGGCAGGACGCGCACCCCGTCGCGAAGAGCTTCTGGCCATCGGTGACGTCCGCGCTGGACGACGAGCCCTCCTCGGCGTAGCTCTTCGGCGCGAAGGCGGCGTAGAAGCCGCCCATCACGCCGAGGGCGAGCAGCAGAGCGAGGATGCCCGAGGAGCGTCGAAACCGGTCACCCCAGGGGGCGGCGGCGGAGGCGGTCATGGATTCACCTTGCGAATCGGCCGGCGGGACGCTTCACGCACCGCGGCGCTGGCGGACACCGGAGCTGGCTGAGCGGGAAACACGGCGGCTATCGGATCAGGTAGATCGTGGCGAACAGCGCGATCCAGACCACGTCGACGAAGTGCCAGTAGTACGACACGACGATCGCGCTCGTGGCCTGGGCGGGCGTGAAGCGGCCCATCGCCGATCTGGCCATCATGAACAGGAACGCGATGAGCCCGCCGATGACGTGCATCCCGTGGAAGCCCGTCGTCAGGAAGAACATGGACCCGTAGCCGTTCGAGTTGATCTTCAGGCCCTCGTTCACCAGGTTGCGGTACTCGTTGGCCTGGCCGAGGACGAAGATCAGGCCCATCACGAACGTGACGGCGAACCAGCGGCGCAGGCCGTAGACGTCGCCGCGTTCGGCCGCGAACACGCCGAGCTGGCAGGTCACCGAGGACGCCACCAGGATCGCCGTGAACGTGAACGCGTACGGCAGGGCCAGCTTCTCGGTCTGGGTCTCCCACAGAAGCTGGCCCTTGGTGCTCGCCCTGATCGAGAAGTACATCGCGAACAGCGCGGCGAAGAACATGAGTTCGCTGGAGAGCCAGACGATCGTCCCGACACTGACCATGTTCGGTCGCGTCATCGAATGGAGCTGGCTCTTCTCGATGCTTGCCGTCGTCACGCGAGCATTATGTCCCGGCGGGCGCGCGGGGGGCGCACGGGGTGCGCTGCGGCGCGTCCGGGCCGCAGCGCCTACGCTTGCGCCGTGCCCTTGATGCCGCCTGACGGGGTGCTCGTGACCGCTCCCCCGCTACTTGCGGACGGCCCCCACGACACCCTGCCTCCGTTCAGTCCCGCTGTCCTCGTCACCGAGGCCTCGCTGGATACGTGGCTGACGCTCGCGTTGCTGCTGGTCGCCGCCGCCTATCTCTACGGAGTCCACCGGCTGCACGTCCGGGGTGATCGCTGGCCCGTCTCCCGCACCCTGTTGTTCCTGGTCGGGGGCCTGGGCATCGTCGCGGTGGCCACGGTGTCGGGCCTGGGGGCCTACGACGACACGCTGTTCAGCGCGCACATGGTCCAGCACATGCTGCTGAGCATGGTGGCGCCGATCTTCCTGGCGCTCGGGGCTCCGGTCACGCTCGCGCTGCGTACCCTCCCGCTGCCGCCCCGCAAGGCGCTCCTGGCGGTCCTGCACAGCGGGCCTGTGAAGGTGCTCACGTTCCCGCTGATCCCCTTCGCGCTCTTCATCGGCAGCCCGTACGCGCTGTACTTCTCCGGCTGGTACCAGGCAACGCTGGAGAACCGGCTGCTGCACGAGCTCCTGCACGTGCACTTCCTGGCCGTCGGGTGCCTGTTCTTCTGGCCGCTGATCGGCCTGGATCCGCTGCCCGGACGCGTGCCGTACCCGCTGCGGGCGCTGCTGATGTTCCTGTCCATGCCGTTCCACGCCGTGCTGGGACTGACGATCATGCAGACCCAGTCGATCATCGCGGGTGACTACTACCGCCGCCTCGCCACGCCGTGGGTCAACCTCGCGTCCGACCAGCAGGTCGGCGGCGGGCTCCTGTGGGCGTCCGGAGACCTGGTCAGCCTGCTCATGCTGGGCGCGCTGGTCGTCCAGTGGATCAAGGCCTCGGAGCGGGAAGCGGCGCGCGAGGACCGCAGGCTGGACCGGCTCGAAGCCCAGGAGCGCCAGGCTGGATAGGATCGCGGGGATCCACGCACGTCCCGACCCCTTCGCCCACAGGGAGCCCTCCCGCTATGACCAGCGCAGCGACCTCCTTCACCGTCCTCGTCTACAGCGACGACGCGGCGGTGCGTGAGCGCATCCGGTTCGCGATCGGCCGCCGCCCGGCGCCGGACCTGGGCAAGGTCGACTACATCGAGGCCAGCACCGGCGAGGAGGTCGTGGACGCGGCCGACGCCGGCCTGCCCGACCTGATGATCCTCGACGCCGAGGCCTGGCCGACCGGCGGACTGGGCCTGTCCCGGCAGCTCAAGAACGAGATCGTGAACTGCCCTCCGGTCCTCGCGGTGCTGGCGCGCAAGGTGGACCGCTGGCTGGCGAGCTGGTCCCTCGCGGACGCGACCGTCGCGCACCCGCTCGACCCGATCGAGGCCGCCGAGGTGGTCGCCGAGCTCCTGCGCCAGCGGTCCGGCACGCTGCCGGCCGCCCGGTAGCGCGGTGAGTTCCGCGGGCACCGGCCAGACCTGGCCGGTGCTGCTCAACGCGCTCCTGCGTGGCCAGCCACTCGCGGCCGCCGACACGGCGTGGGCGATGGGCGAGATCATGGCCGGGTCGGCAACGCCGGTCCAGATCGCCGCGTTCGTGGTGGCGCTGCGGGCGAAGGGCGAGACGTCCGACGAGGTCGCGGGCCTGGCCAAGGCGATGCTCGCCAGCGCGGCCCAGATCGACGTGACCGACGACGCCGTCGACGTGGTGGGCACCGGCGGCGACGGATCCAACACGGTCAACATCTCGACCATGGCCGCGCTGGTGATCGCCGGGGCCGGGGTCCGGGTGGTCAAGCACGGCAACCGGGCGGCGTCCTCGGCGTGCGGATCCGCGGATCTGCTGGAGGAACTCGGGGTCCGGCTCGACCTCGAACCCGACGGCGTGGCCCGGTGCGTGACCGAGGCCGGGATCGGCTTCTGCTTCGCGGCAAAGTTCCACCCGGGTATGCGGCACGCCTCGGTCCCGCGCCGCGAGATGGGCGTGCCGACGGTGTTCAACTTCCTCGGCCCGCTGACCAATCCCGCCCAGCCGCGGGCGTCGGCGATCGGCTGCGCGGATACCCGGATGGCCGGGGTCCTCGCCGGGGTGCTCGCGGCCCAGGGCAGGTCCGCGCTGGTCATGCGCGGTGAGGACGGCCTGGACGAGTTCACGGTCACCGCGCCGACCCGGCTGTGGGTGGTCGACGGCGGCACGGTCACCGAGTCCGCCGCGGACGCCGCCGACCTCGGCTACCCCCGGGCCACGGCGGCCGACCTGCGCGGCGCGGACGCCCCGTACAACGCGAAGGTGGCCCGGTCGGTGCTGGCCGGCGAGCGCGGGGCCGTGCGGAACGCCGTGGTCGTCAACGCGGCCGCGGGCATCGCGGCCTACGAGGGCCTCGGCGGGGACCTCACCGAGTCGCTGCGGGCCGCCGCCGGGCGCGCCGAGGCGGCGATCGACTCCGGCGCGGCGGCCGACGTGCTGGACCGCTGGATCGCCGTCAGCGGCTCCTAGGCCGCAAACTCCTCATAGGCACAGCTCCTCACGGGCAGAGCGCGAAGAAGGGCCCCCGCCGCGGCGGGGGCCCTTCTCGTTCAGCCAGTCAGTGGTTGGCGCTCGGGCCGATGTAGTACTCGAACAGCAGGCCGCCGATCGCGGTGATCAGCGCGACGCCGCCGAGGGCGATCAGCCACGGTGCCCAGAACGCGATGCCGAATCCGGTGAACGCGGCCGAGAGGGCCACGCCGAAGGGCCAGTAGCTGCCCGGGCTGAAGAAGCCCAGCTCGCCGGCGCCCTCGTCGATCTCGGCGTCGCCGCGGTCCTCCGGGCGAAGCTCGATGCGGCGCGAGACGAACCAGAAGTAGCCGCCGCAGAGCCCGCAGAGGGCGCCCGAGAGGACCAGGGCCGTCGTGCCGATCCAGTCGGTGTGTTCGGTGGTGTTGGTGGTCCAGACGCCGTAGATGACCGCCATCAGCCACAGGAAGGCCGTGATGCCGTTGAAGATCCGCGCTTCGCTTTTCACGTGATTCCCCAGTCTCGCGGCGTTCAGCTGGCCTTGCGGGCCGTGCGGTCGGTGTCGAACGGGTGGGTGGACTGCGAGACCGGCGGCTCGCCGATCTGCCGCAGCGCGTCGGCGGTCGACGCACCCTCCTTGCGGGCGGCGATGTACCGGTCGTACTTGTCGGGCGTCACCGCACGGACCTCGAAGTTCATGAACGCGTGGTAGGTGCCGCACAGCTCGGCGCACCGGCCCACGTAGGCCCCGGTGCGGTCGATCGAGGCCACCTCGAACGAGTTCGTCCTGCCCGGGATCACGTCGCGCTTGAACAGCATGTCCGGCACCCAGAACGAGTGGATGACGTCGTTCGAGCGCTCCTCGAAGCGGATCCGCTTCGTGGTCGGCAGCACCAGGATCGGCACTTCCTCGCTCGTGCCGGTGGTCTCGACCACATGCCCGTTCTTGTCGTTCTCTTTCAGGTAACGGAACTGCCAGTTCCACTTGAAGCCGACGACGCCGATCGTCACATCCGGGTTCGTCGTCTCGCGGTTGATCCGGGTCTGCACGATCGCGGTGTAGTAGAACAGCACGGCGATGATGAGGAACGGCGCGACCGTGTAGAGCACCTCGATCGGGAGGTTGAACCGGGTCTGCACCGGCAGGTCGTCGGTGCGCTTGCGGTACCGCACGACCACCCAGAAGATCAGCCCCCAGACCAGGACGCCCACGACGAGCGCGGCGACCACCGATCCGGTCCACAGGTCACGCATCTGCTCAGCCTCGGGCGTGATGCCCTTCGGCCAGCCGAATCGCAACGCTTCTTCTGCCGAGCATCCGCTGAGGACGGCGCTGAGTAGAGCGGCGCCCAGTGCGAGCCGCAGCGCGCGCCCGAGACGTCCGGTCCTCGCCGACTGGTTCGGGACCACCTGCTGAGCCCTCCTCATACGCACCGGCCGGTACTCCGGCTGGCGGTTGCTAGATCAGCCGCAGATTACTCGACCTGACCGCGGCGGGCCTGCCAGGGGTGCGGGTGTCGGGAGGCGGCCGGCCTTTGGTAGACGGGGGGTAGCGTCGCCGCCGTGGCAGACATCGCAGCCCGCGCGTACCTCGACGCGGCCTCCTCGGCGCCGCTGCACCCGGTCGCCCGGCAGGCCCTGCTGGCCGCCCTCGACGACGGCTGGGCGGATCCGGCCCGCCTGTACACCGAGGCCAGGCGGGCCAGGCAGCTGCTCGACGCGGCCAGGGAGACCGTCGCGGGGGTGCTCGCCGCCCGGCCCGACGAGGTGGCGTTCTGCGCGAGCGGCACCCAGGCCGTGCAGCTCGCGGTCCTGGGCGGGCTCGGCGGCCGGCGTAGGGCCGGTGACCTGCTGGTTCACTCCGCGATCGAGCACTCGGCGGTGCTGCACGCGGCCGAGTCTCACGTCTCGGGGGGCGGCCGGGCCACCTCCGTCGGCGTGTCGCGGGCCGGCGCGGTGGATCCGGCGGAGTTCGCGGCGGCGGTCCGGGCGCCCGGGGTGGCGCTGGCCGCGCTGATGACCGCGAACCACGAGGCCGGGACCGTCCAGCCCGTGGCCGAAGTCGCCGCGGAGTGCTCGGCGGCCGGGGTCCCGCTGTACTGCGACGCGGCCCAGTCCGTGGGGCGGGTGGCGATCCCCGGTGGGTGGTCGCTGCTGTCGGCCAGCGCGCACAAGTGGGGCGGTCCGCCGGGGGTCGGGGTGCTCGTGGTCCGCAAGGGGGTGCGGTACCGGTCCCCGCTGCCGGCGGACGAGCGCGAGTCCGGCCGGGTGCCCGGGTTCGGCAACCTGCCCGCCGTGGTCGCGGCGGCCGCGTCGCTGCGGGCGGCGGAGTCCGAGCGGGAGGCCGAGGCGGGGCGGCTGTGGCCGCTCGTGGACCGGATCCGCCGGGAGGTCGCCGCCTCGGTGCCGGACGTCGAGGTGGCTGGCGATCCGGTGGCGCGGCTCCCCCACCTGGTCACCTTCTCGTGCCTCTACCTGGATGGAGAAGCGCTCCTGCACGCCCTCGACGCGCGCGGCTTCGCCGTCTCCAGCGGATCGTCGTGCACGTCCTCGACGCTCACCCCGTCCCACGTGCTGGAGGCCATGGGGGTGCTGAGCCACGGCAATGTGCGGATCTCGTTGCACCGCGGCACGACCGAACACGACGTGACCAGGTTCCTCGCCGAGCTCCCGGGGATCGTCGCGGACCTGCGAGCCACGGCCGGGGTGAGCGGACTGTGATCGAGCTGGACTGCCGCGGCCTCAAGTGCCCGCTGCCGGTGATCACCCTGGCCCGCCGGATCGCCGAGGCGGAACCCGGCGAGACGGTGCGCGTACTGGCGGACGACCCGGCCGCCCGCGCCGACATCCCCGCCTGGTGCCGCATGAAGAACCACGACTACCTCGGAGAGCCCGAACCAGGCACGTACGAGATCCGCAAAAAAAGCTCTTGATCTGAAGCTCTTGATCTAAACCTGGAGCCCGCTGAGGTGCGTGAGATGCAAGCGGCGAGGTTCGCCGGGTACCGGTGTTGTACCCGGCGGTCCTCGCCGCGCCGCAGATCGCGTGCCTCAGCGGGCCGCGCACCTAAAAGGAGAGACCGGAGGAATCTCCGTAGGCATCTTCGAAGCGTTTGATGAACTCCTCGGGGAGGATGACGTACTCCTGGGTGCCTACGGTTTCGATGACGTAGGCGGCCACGAGGGAGCCGACCTGGGCCGCGCGTTCCAGGGACAGGCCCCACGAGATGCCCGCGAAGAATCCGGCCCGGAAGCCGTCGCCGACTCCGGTCGGATCGTGGCGGGCCAGTTCGGCGGCGCACGGCACGTGGATCGGCGCCGAGCCCTTCGCCGTGATCTCCGCGCCCTTGCTGCCCAGCGTGGTCACCCGGACCGCGACCCGGTCGAGCACGTCGGCCGCCGAGTACCCGGTCTTGGACTGGAGCAGGCTGCTCTCGTAGTCGTTGGTGAGCAGGTAGGAGGCCCCGTCGATCAGCTGCCGGACCTGCTCGCCGCTCATCCGCGCGAGCTGCTGCGACGGATCGGCGGCGAACGGTATGCCCCGCTCACGGCACTCCTGGGTGTGCCGGACCATGGCCTCGGGATCGTTGGCCCCGACCAGCACGAGGTCGACCCCGCCGAGCCGGCTCGCGACCGGGCCGAGCTCGATGTTGCGGGCCTCGCTCATCGCGCCGGCGTAGAACGAGGCAATCTGGCACATGTCCTCGTCGGTGGTGCAGACGAACCGGGCCGTGTGCGCGACCTCCGAGACGTACACGGAGTCGCAGTCGACGTTGTGCCGCTGGAGCCAGGACCGGTAGTCGGCGAAGTCGGCCCCGACCGCGCCGACGAGGATCGGGCGCAGGCCGAGCGATCCCATGCCGAACGCGATGTTGGCCGCCACGCCGCCACGGCGGACGACGAGCTCGTCGACCAGGAACGACAGCGAGACCCGGTCGAGCTGGTCGGGCAGGAGCTGGTCGGCGAACCGGCCCGGGAAGTGCATCAGGTGGTCGGTGGCGATGGAGCCGGTGACGGCGATCTTCATCTACCTGCGCCTCTGGCCGGGGGCTGGGGACCGGCTCAGCCTAACGCGGCCGGGCGAGCCACCTCACGGCAACGGCCGCACCCGGACGAATCCGGATGCGGCCGTGCGAAGAATGCCGAACTTGGAAGGCGCCGGCTCAGTGGAACGAGTCGCCGCAGGCGCACGATCCGCCCGCGTTGGGGTTGTCGATGGTGAAGCCCTGCTTCTCGATGGTGTCGACGAAGTCGATCTTCGCGCCGGCGAGGTAGGGCACGCTCATGCGGTCGACCGCGACCTCGACGCCGTCGAAGTCGACCACGGTGTCGCCGTCGAGCGCGCGCTCGTCGAAGAAGAGCTGGTAGCGCAGGCCAGAGCAGCCACCGGGCTGGACGGCGATGCGCAGCCGCAGGTCGTCCCGGCCCTCCTGCTCGAGCAGCGTCTTGACCTTCGACGCGGCCTGGTCGGTCAGCACGACACTCGTCGGGGTCTGCTCGGTCTCGGTCTCGTGGACGGTCAATTCAGCTCCCACTGCTCTGAAAGAGATCTTTCTGCGGCCAACACGCCCGGCTCGCGGGCGTATTCCCGTCGGCCTCCATCCATGGTGACACATCCCCGCGCGGACGGCTCCTCCCGGGAAACCGCTGTTCAGCTACTCCATTCCCGGGCGACCCGCCCCGCCAGCAGACGCAGGCCGTCGGACGCCCCGGACATGGCCGCCTCGGTGGATCCCAGGTGCTCGGTGAGGGAGTACGCCGCCGAGACCCCGGCCGCGGCGAGTTCCCTGCGACCCGCGTCGACCCGCCCGGCGAGTACCAGGCACGGGACGCCGCGTTCGAGGGCCGCCTCGGCGATCCCGGCCATGACTTTTCCCCGCAGGGACTGCCAGTCGCACGCTCCCTCGCCGGTGATGACGAGGTCGGCCGCGTCGAGGGCGGCGTCGAGTCCGGTCAGGCGGCGGACCAGGCCGATCCCGGACTCGCGGCGGCCCCCCAGTGCCAGCAGGGCGGCGCCGAGCCCGCCGGCCGCTCCGCCGCCCGGGAGGGATCCGAGGCCGGGCGGGCAGCCGGGGAGGTCCCGTTCGAGCACCGCGGACCAGCGGGTGAGCGCCGCGTCGAGCAGCTGGACGTCCTCGCGGCTCGCGCCCTTCTGCGGCCCGTACCCGGCGGACGCCCCGTTGATCCCGAGCATGGGATTGTCGACGTCCGCGGCGAGCACCAGTTCGGCCCCGCGCAGCTGTGGGTGACCGGCGAGACCGGTGACCGCGAGGAGCGGCGTCGCGCCGTAGGGCAGCGCGGCCCCGTCCTCGCCCACCGGGCCGGCCCCGAGCGCCGCGAACGCCCCCGCGCCGCCGTCGTTGGTGGCGGTGCCGCCGAGCCCGGTGACGATCGTGCGGGCCCCGGCCTCGGCCGCGGCGGCGAGCAGGACTCCGACGCCGTACGTCGTGGCCGCCAGCGGATCCCGTTCCGCCGGCGCCACCAGGTGCAGTCCCGCCGCCTGCGCGGACTCCACGTACGCGGTGTCGCCCGTGACGAGGATCACGGCCGGGACGGTCCGGCCCAGCGGATCCGGGACGTTGACCGCCACGAGCGTCCCGCCCAGGGCCGCGTGCAGGACGTCGACGAAGCCCGGTCCGCCGTCGGAGAGGGGCCGGGCGGTCACGGTGTCTTTGGGCGCGGCCTCGGACCAGCCCGCGGCGATCGCCTCGGCAGCTTCCCGTGCCGTCAGGGTGCCGCCGAACGAGTCGGGGGCCACGAGGATCCTCATGGGCCACATCCTGCCGAAGTGGTACGCCGGGGTCAGACTGGCCGGCATGACTTCCTCTCCCTTTGGTTTCGCCACCACCGCGTCCGAGGTCGTGCGGGACGTGGACCTGGCAGGCAGACGGGCGATCGTCACGGGCGGCGCGTCCGGTATCGGAGTCGGGACCGCGCGGGCGCTCGCCGGGGCCGGGGCGCACGTCACCCTCGCGGTCCGGGACGCCGGCGCGGGCGCGGAGACCGCGGCCGAGATCGGCGGCGACGTGGCGGTCGCGCACCTCGACCTGACCGATCTGGACTCCGTCCGCGCCTTCACCGCCGCCTGGGACGGCCCGCTGCACATCCTCGTCAACAACGCCGGGGTCATGGCCGCCCCGGAGACCCGCACCACGCAGGGCTACGAGCTCCAGTTCGCCACCAACCACCTGGGCCACTTCGCGCTGGCGACCGGCCTGCACGGGGCGCTCGCCGCGGCGGGAGGTGCCCGGATCGTCTGTTCGACGATCCGCACTTCCGGTTCGTCCCGTACGACCCGTGGGCCGCGTACGGGCAGTCCAAGACGGCGAACGTGCTGTTCGCGGTGGGAGCCACGGATCGCTGGGCGCGCGACGGGATCACCGCGAACTCGCTCATGCCCGGTGCCATCGTCACCAACCTGCAGCGGCACGTCGGCGGCACGGTCCGCCAGCCCCCGGAGCGCCGCAAGAACACCGAGCAGGGCGCGGCCACGAGCGTGCTGCTGGCCGCGTCTTCCCTGGTCGAGGGCGTGAGCGGACGGTACTTCGCCGACTGCCAGGGGCAGCCGGTGGTCTCCGAGGCCACGTCCGACCTCCTCGGCGTCGCCCCGTACGCGCTCGACCCCTCGAACGCCGACCGCCTCTGGGACCTGTCCTCCCGGCTGGTCGCCTAGCGCCTGCTGGGCTGCGCGAAGTGCGGTGACTGCGGCCGGTCAGGACCGGTTTCAGTTACCGCGGTTCGGCGTTTGGCGTCCGGGCGGTGTGTCGGTCGCCACTGTCGGCTTTCTTGCACTGGCCGCGGGCGGGCGCTGTGTCACGATGGATTCCGGCCGTGCACCCTGACCGCGCGAATCGAGGCCTGAGCCGTGAGCACCGTCGATCTCGATCAGCCCACCGGCCGGTGGGAGGACCCCTCCCCCACCCCCGCCGCGCTCCTGCTCCTCGGCCGTGGCGCCGACCCCGCCTCCGAGCGGGGCGTCGACTGCCCCGGTGACCTGCCGGCGCCGTCCGACCCGAACCTCGTCGCGAGGGCCCGGGCCGCCCGCGACAAGCTCGGCGACCGGGCCTTCGTCCTCGGGCACCACTACCAGCGCGACGAGGTCATCCAGTTCGCCGACGTCACCGGCGACTCGTTCAAGCTCGCCCAGCAGGCGGCGGCCCGCCCGGACGCCGAGTTCATCGTGTTCTGCGGCGTGCACTTCATGGCCGAGTCCGCGGACATTCTCACCGGCGCGCACCAGAAGGTGGTCCTGCCCGACCTGGCCGCCGGCTGCTCGATGGCCGACATGGCCACGTTCGACCAGGTCGAGGACTGCTGGGACGTGCTCACCGACGCCGGAGTGGCCGACGTGACGATCCCGGTGAGCTACATGAACTCCTCGGCCGACATCAAGGGCTTCACCGGCAAGCACGGCGGCACGATCTGCACGTCCTCGAACGCCAAACGCGCACTGGACTGGGCGTTCAGCCAGGGCGAGAAGGTGCTCTTCCTGCCCGACCAGCACCTCGGCCGCAACACCGCGGTGCTCGAACTGGGCCTGTCGCTGGACGACTGTGTGCTGTTCGACCCGCACAAGCCCGGCGGCGGGCTCACCCCCCAGCAACTGCGCGACGCGACGATGATCCTGTGGCGCGGGCACTGCTCGGTGCACGGCCGGTTCTCGCTCGACTCGGTGAACGACGTCCGCGAGCGGATCCCCGGGGTGAACGTGCTGGTCCACCCCGAGTGCCGCCACGAGGTGGTGACCGCCGCGGACCTGGTCGGATCCACCGAGTTCATCATCAAGGCCCTCGATGCCGCCCCCGCCGGATCCGCCTGGGCCATCGGCACCGAGCTCAACCTGGTCAAGCGCCTCGCGCTCGCCCACCCCGACAAGCAGGTCGTCTTCCTCGACCGCACGGTGTGCTTCTGCTCGACCATGAACCGCATCGACCTCCCGCACCTGGTGTGGGCGCTCGAATCGCTGGCCGCCGGGGAGCTGGTCAACCAGATCACCGTGGACGAGCAGACCAGCCGCAACGCCAAGGCCGCCCTCGACCAGATGCTCGCCCTGCCCTAGGGGTTCGCTGGCCCGGCGCCGCGCCCCGGATCCCGTCAGCCGCTCTTGGCTTCGGGATCGGCAGCTGCTGGATCGGCAACACCTGATACATCCGTGAATGTCCGTGGCCGCGGGGCACACCCGCCGGGACAGCCTGCCGGCGCCGTGCTCCACACCGCCGCTGCCCGATCCGGTCAACCGCGCCCTGGGCTGTGCGGGCCATTGGGGCGGCCCGGCGGCCCGCTCGTCCGGCGGCTACGCTGCTGGATTGTGAGCCCGCTCTTTCGCCGTAT
>JAOPVE010000078.1 GCA_025963185.1 Actinomycetes bacterium | reverse complement strand
TCGTCACGATCTGGATCGGCATCAACCTCTACGCGGGCGCGCACAGCTTCGACCCGTACCCGTTCATCCTGCTCAACCTGGCGTTCTCCACCCAGGCCGCGTACGCGGCGCCGCTGATCCTGCTCGCGCAGAACCGGCAGGCCGACCGCGACCGGGTCACCCTCGAAGAGGACCGCCAGCGCGCGCTGGCCGCGAAGGCCGACACCGAGTACCTCGCCCGCGAACTGGCGGCGCTGCGGCTGGCGATCGGCGAGGTGGCGACCCGCGAGTACCTGCGCTCGGAGATCAGCCGGGTGGTGGACGAAGTGCGGTCCGCGCAGTGCGACGACGAGAAGGGCCGCGCGCTCTGACGCTCGGCCCGGCTGATCTACAGCGGGTAGAGCAGGCGCCCGCTCAGCGGATCCTGGCCGTAGCGCAGGCACAGTTCCGCCAGGACGTCCTCGTGGGTGACGGCCACGTTCGTCACGGTGTCGTTGCCGCCGTAGTAGACGAGCACCGTGCCGTCCGGACGTCGGACGGCACCGCAGGAGAACACGACGTTCGGCACGTGCACGTAGTCCGCCTCGCCGACCCGGCAATCGGCGGCGGACGGGAACAGCACAGGGATGCTCGACACCCGCACCCGTCGCGGATCGTCCAGGTCGTGCAGCGCCACCCCCAGCACGTACGGGTTGCCGTCCATCGTCGTGCGAACACCGTGGAAGACGTTGAGCCAGCCCGCCGGCGTGCGGATCGGTGGCGCACCCGGCCCGATCTTGTTCGCGAAGGCGCTGGGCCCGTGGCCGGTGCGCATGATCGGCTCGTCGTCGATCTCCCACTGGCCCGAACGGAAATCGGTGGCGTACCCGATCCGGATCTGGGTGTAGGTGCCGCCCGTGTCACCCGGCATCACGTCGTTCGGCCGGAACAGTCCGACGTACGCGCCGCCGATCGGCTCGCTGAAGATCACGACGTTGCGCATGTCGCGCTGCAGCACGGGGCCGTAGCGGGTGACCCGGCTGAAGTCGCTAGTCACGGCGAGGCAGACCCGCACCCGGTCACGGACCTCCGCGTCGTAGCCGCTGTACGTGATCACGTACTCGCCCTCGACGACGTTGATGCGGGGGTCCTCGACGCCGCCGGACTCGATCCGGACGATCTCCGCCGGGTCCAGCCCCGGCGCCATCAGGTCCCCGGGCGTGGCGGGCATGAGCAGGGGTGACGGCGCGATCCGCCAGCCGGAGATGCCGTCGGTGCTGCGCGCTACCCCGATGACGCTGACCCCCGACCGCAGGTGCGATCTGAACAGCATCACGGTCTCATCGCCAACTGCCGCGACACCGGCGTTGTGGACGGTCACGACCTGCCGGTGCGGCTCCCGCCACACCTCGTTGACCTGCCGGGACGTCAGAATCGGATTGTCCGGGTAGCGCAGCAGCGGCTCGGCGAGCGAGGCAACGCCGCCGCGGCCAGACCCGAATTCGACCTTTCGCTCCACATCGGCGACGGTACGCCGCGACTCGCCTGCGCTCGCGATACACACGCCGCCGCCGTCGGTGCCGTCCGTACAGGTCCGCAGCTAGTCCGGGGAGGCCTCGGGGGGCCTCGGGAGGCGGTGGGCGTCGGCGATCCGGGCCAGCACCGCGCCGACCGTGGGCAGCTCCTCCGGCCGGACGTGCCGCATCATGTGCTCGACCACTCCGGCCAGGTGCAGCGGAGCCGCGTCCCGCAGCCGCTCGTACCCCGCCTGGGTGAGCACGGTGAACGTGCCACGAGCGTCGTCGGGGACCGGCTCACGCGCGACCAGTCCCGCCTTGACGAGGCGGTCCACCAGCCGGGTCAGGCCCGACCGCGACAACAGCACCCGGTCGGCCAGCTCGGCCATCCGCAGCCGGTGACCCGGCGCCTCGACCAGCTGCACCAGCACGTCGTACCAGGTCAGCGGGAAGCTTCTCGCGCCCATCAGCTCGTCCTCGAGCGCGCGGGTCACGGCGGCATGGGCGCGCAGGAAATCCCGCCAGACCGTCAGCTCGGCCCGCGTCATCCTGGCCGGTGCCCGGCGTACAGCTTCCACGCGCCGAGCGTAGTTGGTCGGAGGGTCTCCGGTGAGGGCGCCGTCCGCCTCGCCGTAGAGTGGAGGCCATGCCCCAGCCCACGGTCGAGGCCGTCCGCAGCGCCCTGAGCACGGTGAACGATCCGGAGATCCGCCGCCCGATCACGGAGATCGGCATGGTCGCCGATGTGGCCGTCGGCGTCTCCGGCGAGGTCACGGTCCGCGTGCTGCTCACCGTCTCCGGGTGCCCGATGAAAGAAACTCTCACCAGGGACGTGACGGCAGCGGTCGAGTCCGTCGCCGGTGTGACGGGGGTGCACGTCGAGCTCGGCGTCATGGATCCGGACCAGCGCAAGAGCCTGCAGACCCTGCTGCGCGGCGACCGCACCGAGCCGGTGATCCCGTTCGCCCAGCCCGGATCCCTCACCCGCGTCTACGCGGTCGCCTCGGGCAAGGGCGGGGTTGGCAAGTCCAGCGTCACCGTCAACCTCGCCGTGGCCCTCGCCGAGCGCGGCCTGTCCGTCGGGGTGGTCGACGCCGACATCTACGGCTTCTCCGTGCCCCGCATGCTCGGCGTGACCGGCAAGCCCACGCAGGTCGAGCAGATGATCATGCCGCCGCAGGCGCACGGCGTGAAGGTGATCTCGATCGGCATGTTCACCCCGGGCAACACCGCCGTGGTGTGGCGCGGCCCGATGCTGCACCGCGCGCTCCAGCAGTTCCTCGCGGACGTCTTCTGGGGCGACCTCGACGTCCTGCTCATGGACCTCCCGCCGGGCACGGGCGACATTGCGATCTCGGTCGCGCAACTGGTGCCCAGCGCCGAGATCCTCGTGGTCACGACCCCGCAGCAGGCCGCCGCCGAGGTGGCCGAGCGCGCCGGATCCATCGCCCTCCAGACCCACCAGCAGGTCGTCGGCGTGGTGGAGAACATGTCGTGGCTGGAACTGCCAGGCGGGGATCGCATGGAGGTCTTCGGATCCGGCGGGGGCGAGGCCGTGGCCGCGAAACTGTCCCGCGCCCTCGGTACCCAGGTCCCGCTGCTGGGACAGATCCCGCTGGAGCAGGGCGTCCGCGAGGGTGGCGACTCGGGAGTCCCGTACGTCCTCTCCACCCCGGACGCCCCCGCCGCCATCGCCCTGCGCGAAGTAGCCGAACGCCTCGCGATCCGCCAGCGAGGCCTGGCAGGCCGATCCCTGGGCCTCACCCCCGCCTAAAGCGTGCGCCCCGCCAGTCCCACCCGAAGCGCGGTAACCACAGCCGGTTCTGACCGGCCGCAGTTACCGCACTTCCGGATCCCCGCGCGAGGCGAGTGTCGCCACGCCGGTCCCCGGGCGGCGCAAACGGCACACACTTCGGCGGTGGAGGGATAGCGCCTCGCCAAGGCCGCCCACGGCTGCGGAAGGCACCCGCCGAAGTGCGGTAATCGCAGCCGGTCCTGGCCGGTCGGAGTTACCGCACTTCGGGGTCCCGCTGAAAGGGTGTGCCGCCGAGCCGGTCCCCGGGTGGCGAGGCCTCTGGCGAAGTGCGGTAAATGCTGCCGGTTCTGGCCGGTCGGAGTTACCGCACTTCGGGGAGCTGGCGAGGGTGTGGCGCCACGCAGGTGGGGTGTTAGGTGGCTTCGGAGTCCCAGCGGGCGACCGGGGGGGTGGCCGGGCGGCTGGGCTCGGCGTCGTGCGGATCCGCGGTGATGGGTTTCTGCCTTGCCTCGACCACGTCGTCCACGTGCTGGACCTCCTCGACGTCGCGCCAGGCATCCCGGAGCGGCCGCCGGATCGCCTCCTCCTCGTCCTCGGAGAGCAGGTGTTTGCGGACGAAGTTCTTCGGGTGGAGGTCCTGGATGTCGATGTCCGTGCCCAGCTCTTCACGCAGCTCCGACGTCGCGTTCCGGGCCATCTGGCGGACCGTGCGCAGCATGCGCGCCGCGTCGGCGACGACCTTGGGCAGGCGTTCGGGACCGAAGATCAGCAGCCCGATCACCGCCAGCATGAGGATCTCCCACCAATTCAGGTTCTCGAACATGGGATGTCCTCCGGGCGCGCGGGACGGATCTCTAAGGGCACGACGCCAGCGTACGGGTCGGTCAATTCACAGTCTTCGCGGTCAGGGTGATCGTCGTCGTACCGGTCTGGCCGTTGCGGGTGTAGACGACGCTCGCCTTCTCGCCGGGGTTCAGCTTGCGGATCAGCGCGATCAGGTCGACGGCGTCGCCGATCACCCTGTCGTTGAACTTCGTGATCACGTCGCCGGGCTTGAGGCCCGCGTCCTTCGCTGGCCCGTCGGGCACGACCATCAGCTTCACCCCGCCGGACGCGGGCCCGGCGGTGCGGTCGAGTTCGGCGCCGATCACCGTGGTCTTGGCCTTGCCGGTGGAGATGAGCTGCTCGGCGGTGCGCTTGGCCTGGTTCATCGGGATCGAGAACCCGAGCCCGATGCTGCCGGCCTTGCCCGCGGCGTCCGGTAGCGAGGCGATGGCGCTGTTGATGCCGAGGACCCGGCCGTCCCCGTCGACGAGCGGACCGCCGGAGTTGCCCGGGTTGATCGCCGCGTCCGTCTGGATCGCCGCCATGTACGCCTCTTCGCCGCCCTCACGGCCACCGGTCTTGACGGGCCGGTCGACCGCGCTGACGATGCCGCTGGTCACGGTGCCGTTGAGGCCGAGTGGCGAGCCGAAGGCGATCACCGGGTCGCCAACGGCGGCCTTGTCGGAGTCGGCGAACGTGACCGCCGGGAGCTTGGTCTTGTCGACCTTGATCACCGCGACGTCGGACCCCGGATCGCGCCCGATGATCTTGGCGGCGACCGAGGATCCGTCCTGGAACACCACCGAGAGCTGCGCGCCGTTCGCCCCGGGCTCGGCCACGTGGTTGTTCGTGAGGATGTAGCCGTTGTCGGAGATGACGAAGCCGGATCCGTTGCCGCTCGCGCCGTCGGACTGGAAGTTGATCGTCACGACGCTGGGCTGGACCTTCTGGGCGATCCCGGCGACCGACTCGGGAGGCCGCTTGGCCAGCGCGGGTGTCGTGCCGGACGACTTGCCGAGCGAGACGGGGTTGCCGAGGCGGTTGGCCGCGACGAATCCGAGTGCGCCGCCCAGAAGCCCGGCGAGCAGCGTCGTCACCGCCACGATCACGATGATCTGGCCCATCCGAGGACCGGGACCGGCCGCCGCGGGCTGACCTCGGTAGGCGGGCGGACCGGGCGAGACGGGAGGTGCGGGGGCAACCCACGCGGGGGCGGACCCCGGATCACGCCACGGATCGCGAGCCGCGTCGCTGGCCCACCACGGGGAGTTCGGATCGGTTCCCGCCGATCCGCCCCGGCCCGGGGTCGGCGAGGACCAGCCGTTGCCTTCGGCGGGAGCCACTCCGCCCTCGGGCTGGACAGCGGTGTCGGCCTGGCCGGGCAGCACCGCGGTCGCCTGGGCGTACTGCTGAGCCTGCCCGTACGGGTCGTACTGCGCTGCCTGCCCGTACGGCGCCGCCGGCCCGTATTGCCCGTACGGCTGCGCCTGGGCGTACTGCCCGTACCCCGGCTGGGCGGCCTGTGGATACCCGTACTGCTGGCCGTATGCCTGCGCGTACTGCTGCTGGGCGTAGGCCTGCTGGGCCGCGGCCTGGTCGTAATAACCCTGCTGCGG
>JAOPVE010000051.1 GCA_025963185.1 Actinomycetes bacterium | reverse complement strand
GCCTGCTCCATGACCCGAACCAGGACGGCGAGGCTGTTCTTCACCGTCGATCGGCTGCACTCATCGGCGATCCAGCCTTGGACGGCACGGTCGACAGCCCCGTTGGTGACCATCCGAACGCCTATGTGGCCGAGGCTCGGGACGACGCGGCGCCGCCAGCCCGCCATGTAGGGATCGAGGGTCTTGCCTTCCAGACCGCGCATCGCGAGCGTCATCACCGCAGTGCCGTACTCCGCGAGCGACTGCGTTGCCGCAGCAGGGTTAACGCCAATGCCGCGTAGTTAAGGTTCTGGGCTGGTCGTCAACCCTGGTGTGATGAGGATGTTGATGGTGGCCTGGTAGTTGGTGCGGTCGATGTCGCCTTTCGCGCGGTGTTTGGAGATCGCTCGTTTCACGACGCGTGGGCTGATGCGGGTCCGGCGTGGTGGCAGGAGGTTCGCGAGGACCGCGCGGCCGATTTTGCCGACGAGGTCGTTGTCGTGGCGGCGATGACGCCGGCGGCGTGGATGACCTGGTCACGGGCGGCGTGGAGGGCGATGGTGAAGCTGGCCCGGTCCGGGCTGGTGGCGGGGTCGCTGGTGGTGGCGCTGGCCATCGTCAGGCGGACCGCTTGGTAGGCGGTGAGCAGAGCGTAGACCTCTTGGCTGATCCCGGCCGGGGTGCGTGCGCGCAGGACCCGGCCGCCCAGGGTGGTGGATTTCAGTTCCAGGAACGCGGTCTCGATCTCCCATCGCTGGTGATAAAGGGTGATCAGGTCGAGTGCCGGGAACGCCTGGTGATCGGTCAGTGTGGTGATCAGCCGGTAGCGCCCGGCGTGGTGTGTGCCGTTCAGGGTCACGATGATCTGGGCGTCGATGACGCGGATCGTGACCTGGCCGAGCCGGGCCAGCCATGATCCGTCGGGGCAGTAGCGGATCGGGGGCAGGTTCCGGCCGTTCTTACAGCGGATGAGCAGGCCGGCGCCGGTGGCCGTGATCTGCTCGATGAGGTCGCGGGCGGCGAAGTTGCGGTCTGCCAGCAGCAGCATGCCGGGCCTCAGACAGCGGAACAGGCGTGGGGCGCAGGTGGTCTCGCCGGTGCTCATCGGGCCGAAGACCGCGTCGATGACGGTGCGGCTGCCGCAGGCCACGATTGTGAGCAGCCGGAGCAGTGGGTATCCGGAGCCGCCGTGGGAGCCGGTCTGCCGGCCGTAGACGGTCAGGTTCGCGGGGCTGTCCGGGATCGACATGGTGGTGCCGTCGATCGCGCAGACCAGCAGGCCCCGCCACCGCTTGGACCCGGCGGCAGGCCCGGCGATCAGCGCGAACAGCGCCGCAAGGGGCTGGGGCCCGATCCGGCGCCGGGCCTTGGCCAGCGCCGAGGACGTCGGCGTGGCCACGGTCAGGCCGTCAAGACCGGCGGCGAGTCTGGCCCAGACTTGCTGGTAGCCGCACTCGGCGAACAGCCCCGCAGCGAGGAGGAGGTAGACCACCACCCGGGACGGCAGGTCACGTATCCGGGTCTGCGTAGCGCCGGTCGTGGTCAGGATGTCATCGACCATCTCGAACGGTATGACCTGCGTTAACTCGCCGAGATGGCCTGGAGCGAACGGGCCCGCCGCTACCGTGACCGCACGACGGATGACAGTATGCCCAGGCAGCGGAACTCCCAGCTCGAAGGGTGTCTTGTGAGGACAGCCCCTCTATAGCGGGAGTTCCGCTGTTTCGTACGCATCGACACACCTGTTGACAACCGCCCACCAGCGCTAACTACGCGGCATTGCCGTTAGCCCGTTGTGCACACCGTGCGCCTCGTTGCGCGGATCCGGCAAGTAACGTTGCTGCTATGGCAAACGACGACGCGGTGACGCTGGCGGCCGTGGGTCCCTGGCTGCGGGCTCTGCGCCAGCAGCGCGGCACGACCCTGACCCAGCTCGCGGAGACCACCGGCATCTCGGTGAGCACCCTGTCCCGCCTCGAATCCGGCGGCCGCAAGCCCACCCTGGAACTGCTGGTGCCCCTCGCCAGAGCGCACGAGGTCTCGCTGGACGAGCTGGTCGGAACCCCGGCGACCCAGGATCCGCGGGTCCACCCCCGCCCGATCGTGCGCAACGGCGACACGTTCCTGCCGCTGACCCGCCGGCCGGGCGGGGTGCAGGCGTTCAAACAGATCCTCCGGGCGACGGCGCTGACCGGTGATCCGCCCCAGAAGACGCACGAAGGGTACGAGTGGCTGTACGTGCTCTCGGGCCGGATCCGGCTGCTGCTCGGCGAGCACGACCTGATTCTCACCGCCGGGGAGGTCGCCGAGTTCGACACCCGGGTCCCGCACGCGGTCGTGAACCCCGGGCCGGGCACCGCCGAGATCCTCAACCTGTACGGGCCCCAGGGCGAGCGCATCCACGTCCGCGCCCGGCCCACGGTCCGCTGAGGCTCGCCGCGGGCTGAGCTCGGCGAGGCCGTGAGGTTCGGTGGGGCTCGGTGTGGCGGGAGCTCCGGCGGCCCGCCTGGACTCGCCGAGGCGAAAGGAACGGGCGGCCGGTGCGTGTGCCGGTCGCCGGGATGATTGTGGTGTTTAGTCTTCGCCGGCGGGATCCGTGGCCCAGTCGGTCACGCCGCGGACTCCCACCTCGTCGAGGTGCGCGAGCAGGTCGGCGGGGTCGGCGTAGACCCGGTACGCGCCGGCCCGTTCGAGCTCGTCCCGGCCGTAGCCGCCCGCGAGCAGCCCGACGCCGAGCGCGCGGGCGCGGCGGGCGGCGAGCAGGTCCCAGATGCTGTCGCCGACGACGATCGCCGAGCCGATGTCGACCCCGATCCGCTCGGCGGCGGCGAGGAACAGATCCGGGTCGGGCTTGGCGTGGCGGACCTGGTCGCGGGTCACCAGCGGGGTGTCGGCCGGCAGGCCCAGCATGTCCAGCGCGGGGCGGGCGGCGAGCGCGAGCCCGCTGGTCGCGATGGCCCACTTCACCCCTCGCTCGGTGAGCGCGGCGAGCAGTTCGCGCGCTCCGGGCAGCGGCCGGACCGTGTCGCGGCGCCGCCCGTAGGCCTCGGCGTGCGCGAGGTTGAGCTCGCGGATCTGCCCGGGTGAGAGCACGCCCCCGGTCTCCCGGAGCAGCGCGGTGACGAACAGCCCGCCGCTCATCCCGATCCGGCGGTGCAGCTTCCACACCGACAGCTCGATCCCGACCGCGGTCAGCGCCTCCTGCCAGGCCAGGACGTGCTGGTAAACGCTGTCGATGAGGGTGCCGTCGAGATCGAAGAGCAGCGCCGGAGCGCCGAGCGGGGGACCGGTCACCTGTTCGCCCATACCGTCGAGCATCCCACGAAAGACAACACCACAACCCGTCCAGGTGACCGGGAAGCACCGGCCGCCCGTTCCGTTCGCCTCGGCGAGTCGAGGCGGGCCGCCGGAGCTCCCGCCACACCGAGCCAGCCCCGCCGGCCCGGGCGCCTCGCGCAGGAGATGAACAGGAGCGAAAGCATTGACGGCGCACAGTGGCGTGGGAACACTCAGGATCCACCGGGCGGGCGCCCCACTCCACGCCCGTCTGCCGGTCTCCGCCGCACGCGCGTCATCGGCTCCATCTTCCGAAAGACAACGTTGTCCCCACCTCTCCCTCACGGAGGCACGACGTGACGACAGAATTCGGCGCCCGGATCTCGCGGCGCACCCTCCTACGCGCGGCGGCGGGAACGGGTCTCGCCCTCTCGGCCGGCGGCTTCGGCGCACTGGACGGCCAGCCCGCGTTCGCCGCCACGCTCGGACCGCCGAACCCGGTGCTGGCGAACGACGTCCGCCAGGAGTTCCTCACCGCCTGGACCTCCTACCGGCGCCTGACCTGGGGCCGCGACGAGCTGCACCCGGTGAGCGGCACCGGATCGGAGTTCTTCATCCCCGGCACGCCGCTGGGCCTGACCATCGTCGAGTCCCTCGACACGCTGTACCTCATGGAGCTCGACGGCGAGCTCGCGCACGCGATCGACTGGGTCCACACCGACCTGAACTTCAACCGCAACGCCAGCGTCGGGGTGTTCGAGACGATCATCCGGATGGTCGGCGGCCTGCTCTCGGGGTACCACGCGACCGGCGACGCGGGACTGCTGGCGAAGGCGAAGGATCTCGGCGACCGGCTGCTGCCCGCGTTCACCAAGTCGCCGACCGGCGCCCCCTACCGGTACGTCAACCTGCAGAGCGGCGCGGTGAGCGGCAACCTGACCCCGCTCGCCGAGGTCGGCAGCAACATCACCGAGCTGGGCTGGCTCTCGCAGCTCACGGGCGACCCGAAGTACCTGAACGCGGCCAAGAAGGCGCTGCGCGCGGTGTACGACCGGCGCTCGCCGCTGAACCTGCTCGGCACCACGATCAACGTCGACACCGGCGCGTGGACCGACACGACGGCCCGGGTGGATCCGCCGGTCGACTCGTTCTACGAGTACCTGTGGGACGCCTACCAGTTCCTGGGCGACACCGAGATCCGCGGCTGGTACCAGACGCTGACCACCGCGATCCTGCAGCGGCTCGGCGAGACCTACAACGGCCGCCTGTGGTTCAAGTCGGTGAACATGAACACCGGCGCGCTGGTCGGCCGCAGCCAGTCGGAGCTCACGGCGTTCTACGCCGGGCTGCTCGCCCAGGGTGGCAACGTCGCCGAGGGCGAGTCCTACCACAACTCGTGGGCCGCGGCGCTGGCCGGTTTCCGGCTCCCGCCCGAGGGGATCAACTACACCAACTTCGCCGCCCTGAGCAGCGGCTACGAGCTGCGCCCCGAGTACGTGGACTCCGCGCTCAACCTCTGGCTGATCACCGGCAAGGAGGTCTACCGCGACCGCGGACTGTGGCTGTGGAACGCGCAGAAGTCCTACTGCAAGGTGACCAACGGGTACTCCACGGTGTCGAACATGAACGCCACGCCCACCTCGAAGGGCGACCTCACGCCGGGGTACTGGTACTCGGAGAACATGAAGTACTTCTGGCTGCTGTGGTCCGGATCGCCGCGGTTCAACTACACGACGAACTACCTCACGACCGAAGGCAACGTGTTCCGCGGGATCAACCGGGTCGCCCCGCCGGCCGTGAGCGGCACCTACAACCTGATCAACCGGGCGACGGCCGGCGCGATGGACGTCAGCGGATCTTCGCTGTCCGACGGTGGCCCCGTGATTGGCTGGGTGGCCCACGGCGGCCTCAACCAGCAGTGGATCCTGACCACGACCGGCGGAAACACCCTGCTGACCGACCGCCGCAGCGGCAAGGTCCTGCAGGTCTCTGGATCGTCCACGGCGGACGGCGCCGCGCTGGTGCAGTGGGCCCACAACGGATCCAGCACGCAGCAGTGGACCCTCCAGTCCACCGGCGACGGCTACTACCGGCTCGTCAACCGCAGCAGCGGCAAGGTGGCGCAACTGGCGAGCACGGCGAATGGCGCCGCGGTGGTCCAGCAGCCCACCGGCACGTCGACCAGCCAGCAGTGGCAGCTCGTGAAGTCCTGAGGCGACGGGCGCGGGACCGGTCAGCCGGCCGGTCCCGCGCCCGCGTGTGCTTGCGGGCCCCACGCCTCGTGCTCCAGTTCGCGGATCCCCTCGTCGGAGGTCTGTTCCACCCGGGCCATCGCGATCCGCAGCACCGGCGGCGCCAGCACCGAGGTGACGATGGCGACGAGCACGACGATCGTGTAGATCTCCACGCTGAGGATCCCGAGGCGCAGGCCGACCATGGCCACGACGACCTCGATGACGCCGCGGGCGTTGAGTCCGGCCCCGAGCGCCAGGGCCTCCCACCTGCCGAGTCCGGTCAGCCGCGCGCCGCCGTAGGCCCCGGCGAACTTGCCGAGGATCGCCACGGCCAGCACCGCGGCGCCGGTGAGCAGCACGGCTGGGCGGCCGAGCACGGTCAGGTCCATCCGCAGCCCGGCGGTGGCGAAGAAGAGCGGTGCGAGGACGGAGACCACGACGGTCCGGAAGGGAGCGAGTTTGGCCGGGTCGGGCTTGCCGACGGTGCCGACGAGGATCCCGCCGAGGAACGCCCCGAACACCGGCTCCAGCCCCAGCGCGTGTGTCCCCGCGGCGGCCAGCAGGATCAGCACGACCACCGTGACGACCGTGGGCCCGGACTCGGCGGACTTCGCGGCCGAGGCCAGGGCGCGGCGGACGACGATCCGGCCGAGAGTCAGCGCGAAGACAACGATCGCGGCCAGGTAGGCGATCGAGGTCAGCACCGTGCCCGCGGTGATCGCGCCGGCGGCCATCGCGGACACGATCGAGAGCATCACCCAGCCGGCGACATCGTCGAGCATCCCGGCGATCAGCGTGAGCTGCCCGACGTTGCGGTGCAGCAGCTTGAGATCCATGAGCGTCTTCGCGATCACCGGGATCGCGCTGACACACATCGCCACCCCGAGGAACAGCGCGAAGACCACCGGGCTGGCGCTCGCCGGAAGGAGATCCCGGGGCAGCAGGAAGCCCGTGGCGATGCCCAGGCCGAGCGGGACGAGCAGGCCGCCCAGGCTCACACCGGCCGCGGTCGCGCCCCGGCGGCGGACCAGGCCCAGATCCAGATGGATCCCGGTCAGCCCGACGAGCAGCAGTACGCCGACCTGCCCGACCGCGTCGAGCAGGTGCACCGGCTCCGCTCTCGGCGGGAACAGCCAGCCCGACACCGCGGGTGCAACATGGGCGAGCAGCGTCGGGCCGAGGAGGACGCCCACGGACAGTTCCCCGACTACGGCGGGCAGCCGCAGCCGGATCGCGAGCCGCCCGAGGCAGGTGGCCAGCAGCAACAGCAGCCCCACCTGGAGCAGGAACACGAGCAGGTCGTGCGCGGCGATCGGCGCGACCGGAGCTGCCGTCATGTCCGTCCCCGCACCATTCCGGCGCCGAGCAGCCGGTCGAGGACGTGCCGCTGCGCGGCGGTGAGCTTGCCCTCTAGCTGGCGCACGGTCACTCCCGGCTCCAGCAGGTCCAGAAGGTCCGCGGTGCCCTCGCGGGCGAGCCCCCGGATCTCCGGGCCGGACCCGTCCGCGAGCGAGAACCGGTAGGCGGGGACGGGCGCGGCGACCGGCGAGGGGATCGCGTCGCCGTGCGCGACCGGGTCCGACCAGTACTTCGCCACAGCCGCCTTCGTGCCCTCGTCGACGTCGTCGTCGAACGGCGCGGGCGGCAGGAAGCCCTTGAAGCCCGGCACGTCGAGTCCCACGCTTTCGCGCACCACCACGCCGGGGGCCAGACCCAGCACGGCGTCCGGATCCACGAGTGGCCGCCCCCCGGCGCGTGGCAGCGGCGCATCGGCCTGGACCGGGGCCGGGGCCACTCCCTCGACGGGCGCGTCGACGATGTTCTGCAGGACGTGCGCGGTGACAGCGGTGTTGATCAGCACGTCGAAGGTGCGTTCCTGGATCCCGAGGTCCGGGCTGCTGCCGCGGTGCTGCCAGTAGATGCTGTCGGGGCTGCTCTTACCCAGCGCGTGGTACCACTGGTCGATCGAGAGCGCGAAGTTCTCGGCCATGCCGTGCCAGCCGTCGTCGTAGTCGCGCCACAGGTCACGCAGGGCCTCCTCGGCGAGATCGCCGGTCAGCGTCGCCTCCAGGACCATCGCCGCGTTGACGGCCATGTTCGTGGCGAACCCCGCACCGGAGGAGAACAGCGGGTCCACGAAGTAGGAGGCGTCGCCGGCCAGCAGCCAGCGCTCGCCGTAGTCGGCGAACTGCCCGTTGATCATCGAGTAGTTCGTCGCGGTGTTCATCTTCGGCGCGATGGGCTCGGCGTCGGTGATGAGGTCGCGGAGATAGGGGACCGTCCGCACGGTGTCGAGGAACGTCTTCTGGTCGGTGAAGTCGAAACCGTCCTGCTTGAGGATCTCCGGGATGGTGACGATACCGACGGAGTGCGTCAGGCGGCGCTCGCCGTCGATGACCTTCGGCACGGGGATGTACCAGCACCAGCCGTCGCGGAAGGCGAAGCAGCCGATGGGGGAGAGGTCGTCGTCGCGGAAGATGTTCCAGTCGCCCGGCAGGCTCTGCACGGACTTGCCGCCGGTGAAGTGCTGCCAGATGGCGATGTTGCGGAACCCGGAGAGCCATTCGCGCTTCTCTTTGGCCGCGATGCTGTTGCGGCGCCCGGAGGCGTCGACGAAGTAGCGTGCCTTGACCGCGGTGCCGTCCTTGAGGGTCACCGCGCAGCCCTCGGCATCGGACTCGAACGACTTGACCGCGGCCTCCTCGAACACTTCGACTCCGACGTCGGCCGCGTGCTGGAGCAGGACGTGGTCGAACTCCGCGCGGTTGACGTGGATCGCGAACCGGTGCACGCCGTCCTTGCGATAGTTGGGCTGGTCGAAGAAGGCGACCATCGGGTTCTCGCCCCAGTTGAAGACTCCGCCGCCGAACTTCTTGATCCAGCATTCACTGGCGAGCACCTTCTCCAGCGCCCCACTCTGCTCCAGTGCGGGAATCATCGTGTGGGCGAACGACTCGCCGATGTGCTCGCGGGGAAAGCGCTCCTTCTCGAAGATCGCGATGCGTAAACCGGTGCGCTGCTTGAGGATCGCGCCGAGGGTCGACCCGGCGGGCCCGCCGCCCATGATGACCACGTCGTATTCGGTGCCGATGTTCTTGCCCATGGTGAGCTGCCTCCTGGACTGGGAATTCCGCTGCGCGGAGTGATCTGGCGGGGAAATGGTCAGAATCGGTGGCTGACCTAGGCCGCGATCGTGAGGGATTTCAGCCCGTGGAATCCGACGTAGGAGTTCCATTCAGGCTCCGGATCCGTGCGCACTTCGAGGTCCGGCCTGCGGGTCAGCAGCGTGCGCAGTGCCACCGCGGTCTGGATCCGGACCAGGCCCGCCCCGATGCA
Source organism: Actinomycetes bacterium (assembly GCA_025963185.1). Classification (GTDB taxonomy): domain Bacteria; phylum Actinomycetota; class Actinomycetes; order Mycobacteriales; family Cryptosporangiaceae; genus RYN-140. Next base: position 3,814 of record JAOPVE010000051.1, on the reverse strand, counting down.
ACGGTGCACGCCCTCGCCCATGGCCAGGTGCTTCGGGCGCCGGCGGACGTCGAGCACGTCGGGGTCCGGGAATTGCTTCGGATCGCGATTGGCCGATCCGACGAAAGGCAGGACGACCTGGCCCTTCTCGATGTCGTGACCGCGGTAGCTGAACGACTCCGCGGCCATCCGCCCGATGTACTGGACCGGCGCGTCGAACCGCTGGAACTCCTCCACGGCGGCGGGCCACAGCCGCGGGTTCTCGGCGAGCAGGCGGCGCTGGTCCGGGAACCGGTGCAGGGCGAGCATCGCGTTGCCGATCAGGTGGCGGGACGGCTCCAGTCCCGCGAACATCAGGAGCACGCACTGGGCGCAGGCCTCTGCCTCGGTGAAGGTGAAACCCGAGGTCGTCTGGGTCAGGAGTCCCCCGAGCAGGGTGCTCTCCGGGTGCCGGGCCATCTTGCGGGCCAGGTCGGTGAGGTAGGCCATGAACGCCTCGGCGCTGGCCCAGCCGCGCCGCACGTCGCCGGCGGTCAGGCTGCTGGCGCCGAACAGGTAGGCGATGTCGTCGGCCCAGTGGTCGAGTTTCTCGTGGTCGGATTCCGGGGCGCCCATGAGCGAGGTGAGCACCATCGCGGGTAATGGGCGGGCGAATTCCTCGACGAGGTCGACGCTGGTGCGGCCTTCCCAGCCATCGATCAGGCGGTCGACGGCGTCCTGCACCACCTCGGTGATGAGCGCGGGAGTGAGCTGCCGGAAGACCTGGTCCATGTTCTTCCGGCGCAACAGGTGATGGCCGCCTTCGAAGAACGCGGTCCAGTCGTGGAGGAAGGCGACGAAGTCGGTGAACTCGGCTCGCTCGTCCTCGGGTAGCGCCATGACGGGAAGGGTGGCCCGGTCATTGGTGAGCCGCGGATCGCACAACAACGCCGCCGCGTCCTCATAGGAGAACAGCACCCACGACCCCCCGTACATCTGGGAGTGGTGCACCGGATCGCACTCGCGAATCTGCTCGTAGAAAGGGTACGGATCGACGACGAGATCGGGATTGCTCAGGCTGAACGAATGGGGATCGAACATCAGATTGTCTCCAACCAGTATTCGGGTGGCCCGCTGACTGGGCCGCCGGCGTCAGCACGCCGCGACGGCTCCACTGGGCATGGGGTCCCCCAACCATCAGGGTCCCTAAACATCAGGTAACCTGATATTGGTCACTACATGGTGGAGTGTCAAGACTCGAGCAGAACGTGACCAAACGATCACAAGAACGTCTACTGTGGACTAACCCGGGAGGGCCGAACCGTGCGGAAGGTCACCGAGTACCGCAGGTCCGCCACCGCCACGGCCACCGGCGTCCGGTCAGCGGCTCAGCGGCTCAGCGGACCGCCGACGCCACCGCCGTGGCGATCATCCGCGCGTTGGCCGGCACCGGCACGCCGTCGACCAGCACGGTCGGCGTCGCGCGCACGCCCAGGGCGACGGCGGTCCCCGTCACGTACTGCGCCCACGGCAGGTACACGCCCTCGTCCAGGCAACGGCCGAAGCTCTCGGGGCTGAGCCCCACGGACGACCCGATGTGCAGAAGTTCGGCGTTGCTCAGACCCGCCCCGCCCTCGGGCGGCTGGTTGGCGAACAGCGCCTCGGCGTAGGGCAGGAAGGCCTCGCCGTCGGACGCGCACCCCGAGGACGCGGCCGCGCGCGAGGAGTACCTCGTCGTCGACAGGTCGTCCAGGAAGCCGAGCGGGTGGTAGACGAGCGTGATCAGGCCGTCCGAGAGCATGGTCCGCAGCGCGGGCCCGGACTGCTCCTCGAACCGCTTGCAGAATGGGCAGAGGAAGTCGATGTAGGCCTCGACGGTGGCCGGGCCGGCGCCCAGCGCGATGCCGGCGCTGTCGGCGGTTGCTCCCGCCGGGACGCGGGGCGGTGCCTTCAGGAGTTGCGGTCCGCTCATGGTTTCTCTCCTCGGATCACGGTGGGACGGCCTCGTCCCGGTCGGCTGGCGGTCTGGGCCCGGTGTCGTGCGCCCACCGGGCGCGCGGGTGTTGCGGCGGCCACGCCACGTCGTCGCCGGGCACGGGCGCGGTGAGCAGCGGCCAGGCGGGACGGCGGGTCTGCCGCCAGGCGCGATCGCGGATCGGGGTGCCGCGCGGCGTCAGCGGCGAGAACAGACGGCTCATCACGTCTCCGAGGTGGTCCGGAGGGGGATCCGCACGAGTGGGTACCCCGCCCCGGCGTAGCCATGCCCGTCCCCCCGAACCAGTCGCCCGGGCGGTCCCCCCGCCCCTCAGTTAGGCGCTGAACCGCACCCCCATCACGCCGACGGCCCCACCGAAGTGTGTGCCGTTGCGCCGCCTCTGACCGGCGTGACGGCACACAGTTCGCGGGGGTGAGGCGGAGAGGTCAGGGTTCGAGGAGGTGGGCGAGGTTGCTGAGGGCCATCCGGGTGCCCGTCTCGTTGTCGGCCGGGGGGATCGCGTCGGGGATCCCCGCGTGGACGATCCGGACTTCGGTGCCGCCGCCGTCCGCGTCGGTGAGCGTGGTCGTCATGGTCATGGTGGCGCGCAGGGACGGATCCGCGGTCTCGAACTCGAACACCTCGACCACCTGCTCGTCCGGGGTGAGCTTGGCGAAGTGGCCGTGGTAGGAGTCGGGGTGCGCTGCCGACTTGCCGGTAGCCGACGGCAGGTCGTAGGTGAGCGAGACGCGGAACCGTCCGCCCTCGCGCGCGTCGAACTCGTGCACCACGCTGCTCATCCCGGCGGGCACCCGCCATCGGGCGATCGCCGCCGGATCCACCAGCGCCTGGTAGACGGCCGCACGCGAGGCACCCACGTGCCGGGAGACCTGGGTCGTGTACATACCGGTCAACCTAGCGCGTGTTTGAGAGGCCATCTGGTCACCTCGGCAGGGCCGCCAGCAGCGCGGTGACCTGGGCCTGGGTCAGCTGGACGAGCTTCTGGTCCTCCCTTGACACCCGCAGGCAGCCGTCGAGCTCGACGGACACCGCGCCGTTGGTCACCCCCGCGGGTTCGAGGGTGAGGAACGACCGCGCCCTAGTGGTGCAGGGCGTGGCCGGGGGAGCGGAGTCCAGCTGGGCAAGGACCTGGGCCGAGGCCGGTCCGCTCGCCGTGCCGCCCGAGGCGAAGGTGCCGGTGCTGGCGGTGGTGCTCGTCTTGGAGTAGACGCAGGCGTGCAGGGCCGAGGGCGGCGTGGTGAATGCCGGGGCGCGGGCCGCCGCGGGTTCGAGAGTCTGCGCGAACTGATCCTTGTAGTCCTGCGCGCAGCCCGCCTGGTGCGCGCGGTCGGATTCGATGGTCCGGAGCCGCTGTTCGTGGACGACCGTCCAGCCGACCTCCGACAGGGCCTTCATCGCCGCCGGTGAGGGCTTGTCGCAGACCCCCATCGGCACCTCCGGACGGATCGCGCGCCCCGCCGCGTCGGCCAGCGTGAACCAGGGGATGGTCCGCAATTCCAGGGTGCATCCGCCGCCGGCTGGCGGTGCCGGGTCGGTGGAGGGCTTGCGGAGCTCGCGGGTGAGCCGCTCGATCCCGGTCGTTCCCCGCCGCTCGACCAGCGCCTGGTAGCTGCCCCCGCCGGGGGTGGGCAGCGCGTCGAGGCTGCACATGACCGCGGTGACGGGCGTGAAGCCGTCGGGGATCCGCCCGTGCGGGTAATGGATCAGGTTCTGGCGGAGCACCTGCTCCGACGGGCACGCGGACGTCGTCAGCTCGGCGACGGTCATTCGCGCGCTGGCGACAGTGGACGGGTGTCTCGCCGGCAGGGCAGCCCACCCGGCGGCCCCGGCGGCGACGGCCGCGGCGGTGAGCAGCGCGGC
>JAOPVE010000546.1 GCA_025963185.1 Actinomycetes bacterium | reverse complement strand
ACCGCGCTGTCGGAGCGGGAGCGCCAGGTCGCCGAGCTCGCGGCGGCCGGGCTGACCAACCGCGAGATCGCCGCACGCCTCTACCTGAGCGCGCGGACGGTAGAGGCGCACCTCGGCCGGGTGTTCGGCAAACTGGGGGTCCGGTCGCGAGTGGATGTCGCCGCCCTCGTCGCCGGCCGTGCTGTGGACTGTCCGCCCGCCGAAGGTGCGTGACCGGCCACCCGCCGAGCGGGATCCGCCGGCCTGCCCGCTCGTAGCTCCGCCGGGGCGCGGACGGCCCTGCCGGCCTGGCGATCCTGACAATCCCGATACGGGTGGCTGACGGGCAGATGATGTTCGTCCGGCACGGTCGTCCCCATGCGAACAGCCACGTCCCGCTGCCTGCGGTGGGAGACCCGCAGGTGACCACCGCCGCCGAGGATCCCGGCGCCACCCCGCCGATCCCGGAGTCTCCGCCCGAGCGCACCAGCCGCCGCCGGATCCGGATCGCCGTGGCCGCCGCGGCTGCCGTCGTGGCGGGCACGGCCCTGGTGATCGCGGTGCCGTGGCACGCGGGGGCGAACGACAGCGCCACCCCGGCGGCCGCCGAGCCGTCGGCCCAGACCGCGACGGTGACCCGCACGGACGTGTCGACCAGCCAGTCCTTCGACGGGACGCTCGGCTTCGGCACCCCGCAGACCGTCCGCGGCGCCAAGGACGGCACCGTCACCTGGCTCGCGCCGGCCGGCTCGACGGTCACCCGCAACCAGCCCCTCTACAAGGTCGACGAGGTGCCGGTACCGCTCTTCTACGGCGCTGTGCCGCTGTACCGGTCCGTCTCGGTGCGCAACACGGTCGGCCACGACGTCAAGGTGATCGCCGACAACCTCAAGGCCCTCGGCTTCGCGATCGGAACCCAGCCGGCGCCGGGCCGGATCGTCACGATCACCACGCCCACCGCCGGCGCAGGCGGCAGCGCTCCCCCGGCGAGCCCCTCCCCGGCGCCGCCAGCGCCCCAGGCGGGCGGCGCTCCTCAGGCTGGCGGCGGGCCCAAGGCGGACCCCGGAAAGGCCTCCCCCGCACCGCCTGCGGAGGCCCAGGTCAAGGTGAAGACCGGCGACGGCGTGCTCACGGCCGGGCTGGTCGGCGCGATCAAGAAGTGGCAGTCGGCGCTGGGAATGCCGTCCACCGGAGCGGTCGGGCCTGGTGACGTGACGGTGCTGCCCGGGCCGGTGCGGGTGGACGCCGCGGCGGTCCAGGTGGGCGATCCGGCCGGCGGGCCGCTGGTCAAGGTCACGCCCACCACCAAGGCCGTCCTGGTCCAGGTCGACGCCGGGCAGGCGGGCACGGTCCACCGGGGCGACGAGGTGAGCGTGCACCTGCCCGACAGCACCACGGCCGCCGCCACGGTGACCAGCGTCGGCACGACGGCCGCCCAGCAGGACGGGCCGAACGCGACCGGGCCGGAGAAGATCACCGTGGTCGTCACGCTCGCGGATCCGTCGAAGGTCAGGAAGTACGACTCGGCCGCCGTCCAGGCAGAGTTCGCCGGCGAGAAGCACACCGGCGTCCTCACGGTCCCGCTCACCGCGCTGCTGGCCCTGCGCGAAGGCGGCTACGGCGTCCAGCTCGCGACCGGCCGGATCCTCGCGGTGAAGACCGGCCTGTTCTCCAAGGGCGCCGTCGAGGTCACCGGCGAGGGTCTCGCCGAGGGCGCCAGGGTGGTGACCGCGTCGTGACGGCCGTGCTGTCGGTCCGGGACGCGAGCGTGGTCTATCCCGGCGGGGTCAGGGCGCTGGACTCGGTGTCGCTGGAGATCCAGGCCGGGGAGCTGCTGGCGATCGCCGGCCCGTCCGGATCGGGCAAGTCGACCCTGCTGCACATCATGGGCACCCTCGACCTGCCGACCAGCGGGACGGTCGAGATCGCCGGGCAGGACGTCCGGACCCTCGGCGACCGGCAGCTCTCGGCGCTGCGCGGACGCTGGCTCGGCTTCGTGTTCCAGCAGTTCCACCTCGCGGACGGCCTGACCGCGATCGAGAACGTGGCGACCGGCCTGCTCTACGCCGGGGTGCCGCAACGCGAGCGGCGCGCCCTGGCACTCGCCGCGCTCGACCGGGTGGGCCTCGGCCACCGCGGTACCCACCGGCCGTCTCAGCTCTCCGGTGGCGAGCGGCAGCGGGTCGCGATCGCCAGGGCGCTGGTGAACAGGCCGGCGCTCGTGCTCGCCGACGAGCCGACCGGGGCGCTGGACACCACGAACGGCAGGGCGGTACTCGACCTGCTGACCCGTCTCAACTCCGAAGGAACGACCATCGCGCTGATCACCCACGACCGGGACATCGCGGCCCAGCTCCCCCGCCGGATCGAGATCCTCGACGGCCGGATCGTCGCCGACACGGCCGCCACCGTGGCGAGCGGATCATGACCGGCGCCAGCACCGCCTGGAGCCGCCCGGTCCGGCTGTCCCCGCTGGACCTGCTGCGGCTCGGACTGGTCGGGATCCGCACCCGGAGGCTGCGCGCGGCGCTCTCGGCGCTGGGCATCTCGATCGGCATCGCCACGATGATCGTGGTCACGGGGATCCCCGCGTCGAGCCAGAAGGCGCTGAACCAGCAGCTTGAGGCCCTCGGTACGGATCGGCTCCAGGCCATCGCGAACTCGCAGGCCGGGGACGGGAAGCCGGTGTCCTTCCCCGCGGAGTCCGTCGCGATGGTCGGCCGCGTCGGGCCGGTGCGGGCGGTGAGCGCGGTCGGCAACACACACCTGCCGGTCCGCCGATCCGACCGGCTCGACCCGGCCGACTCCTCCGGCATGACCGTGCTGGCCACGAGGCGGGACCTGCTCGGCCTGGTCAACGGGCGGGTCCGGTCCGGACGGTTCCTCAGCGCGGTCACCGAGAAGTTCCCTGCCGTCGTCCTCGGATCCGTCGCGGCCGCGCGCCTGGGCTATCCGGATCTGCGGCCCGGCGATCCGCTCCGCCAGGTGCTGATCGGCGAGCGCTGGTTCAGCGTCGTCGGCATCCTCTACCAGGTGCCGCTCTCGCCGGACCTCGACCGGAGCGTGCTCGTCGGGTGGGACGCGGCGAAGACCCAGCTCGGCTTCGACGGGCGCCCGACCCAGCTGTTCGTCAAGGCGGACGAGGCCGGGATCGAGGACGTGCACGCCGTGCTCCCGGCGACGATCGATCCGCAGGAGCCCAGTGCGGTGCTGGTCAGCCGCCCCTCCGACGCGCTGGCGGCCAAGCGGTCGACCGAGACGACGTTCGCGGGGCTGTTCGTGGGCCTGGCCGGGGTGGCGCTGCTCGTCGGCGGGATCGGCGTCGCGAACACCATGGTCATCTCGGTGCTGGAGCGGCGCCGCGAGATCGGGCTGCGGCGGGCGCTCGGCGCGAACCGCGGGCAGATCCGCTGGCAGTTCCTCACCGAGTCGATCGCGCTGTCGGGCCTGGGCGGGATCGCCGGTGTCGCGTTCGGCGTGCTCGCCACCATCGGCTACGCCACATACAAGAACTGGCCGCCCGTGATCCCGCTCGGCGCGACCGGCGGCGGGCTGGCCGGCGCGGCGCTCGTCGGGGTCATCGCCGGGGTGTACCCCGCGATCCGCGCCTCGCGGCTCTCCCCCACCACTGCCCTCGCCTCCGCCTGACCGAAGGACCGCCATGACCGCAACCCCGTTCCGGATCACCATCGCAGCGCTCGCCACCGCCGGCCTGGTCACCGGCTGTTCCTCCGGCTCGGCGGACTCGTCGAGCGGGCCGGGGAAGACCACCCAGGTCGCGACTGTGAAGAGCCCCCTGCCCGACGGGACCAGCCCCGCCCCCTCACCCGCGGCGCACCAGCGGCCACTCGAGCGCGCCGACACCACCCCGGACGAGCTCACGCAGCTCCTGCAGCCCTACTTCAAGTGCCTGACCGACCACGGTCTGTACGTCACCAGGAACGCGCAAGGCCTGGCCGTCGGGGAGGGACGCACCCACCCGCCCGGCAAGGACTACGGCCGCATCAGCCTCGACTGCCAGAAGCAGTACTACCCCGAGACGGTCCCCGAGCGGGCCGCCCGGGAGGACCCCGCCTACCGCGACAAGTTCGATAGGTGGTTGTCCTGCATGCGCAAGAAAGGACTCGACGTCCAGGCTGAGCCAGACAACCCGGGCATGTTCGGCTTCACGCACGGCATGCCCGGCGAAGTCGGCCCGATCGTCCGCGACTGCCAGAAGCAGGCGTTCAACGCGTGAATCCCAGCTATCCGGTGCATGTATTTCCGGTCGCGGTATTTGTCTGCGCACAATGAGGCTGCCCGACTTGCCGGAAGCCCGGCATCCGCCGGTTCTGCGCCCTGGAGTACCGGATGACTATTCTCAGCAGCAGATTATCCGTCCTCGGCGTGTCGGCTCTCGCCCTCGCCGCCGCCGTCAATCTCCCGTCGGCCGCAACGGCGACGACGGCGGAATCCGTTGTCGCGCCGCTGGCAGGCGGCCGGTCCGCGATCTATGGCGGCGGGCCGTTCTACACCGGTGGCCAGGCGGTGATGAACACGCTGCGATCCTCGGGATTCACGACGGTCGTGCTGTGGACCATTCACGTCCGCGCCAATGGCGATCTCGTATTCAACGACATCCCGGTCGTGTCGAACGGCCAGTACACCGGCGACTCGGGCTGGCCCGGGCGGCTGGCGACCCTCAAGCAGGCGCCGACCTCCGTGAACCGCATCGAAATCGGCATCGGATCCTGGGGCGTGGACGACTGGGGCACGATCCATTCACTCATCACCAGCCAGGGCACCGGCACGGGCAGCATCCTCTACCGGAATTTCAAGGCGCTGCTCACCGCGACAGGCGCGGACGCGATCAACAACGACGACGAAACGCATTACGACGTCGCCTCGACCGTGAGTTTCGGCAAGATGGCGACCGCCGTGGGTTACAAGAACTTCGCCCTGGCCCCGTACACGAACAGTGGATTCTGGGCGAGCGTGAAATCCGGCCTCGGATCCGTTGTCGACCGGGCCTACCTCCAGGAGTACGCGGGGGGCGCGGGAAACAATCCGTCGACGTGGAATCAGGCTCTGGGCATGACCGTGGATCCGGGACTGTGGGGCCGGAACGGCTCGGGCTGCTCGGCGGGTGACAGTCCCAGCACCGTGCAGAGCAAGATGACGTCGTGGCACAGTTCGGCCGGGATCCAGGGCGGGTTCCTGTGGCTGTTCGACGACATCCAGGCGTGCACCAGCCAGGGCACGGCGGCGGACTACGCGGCGGCGATCAACAACGCCACCGGTGGCGCCGGCACCGGCACGAACCTGGCGCTGAACAAGCCGACCAAGTCCAAGCAGGCTTCGTGCAGCGCCAACGAGGGACCGGCCAAGGCCGTCAACGGCAGCGTGTCCGGCGGCACCACTGACAAGTGGTGTTCCGGCGTCGCGGGCGCCAAGTCGTTGGAGGTCGACCTCGGCGCCAGCAAGGCCCTCAAGAAGCTGACGGTCAGGCACGCGGGCGCCGGTGGCGAGTCCGCCGCGTTCAACACCAAGAACTTCACGCTGGACGTGTCGACCGGCGGCGGCGTCTGGACGACGGTCGCCACCGTCACGAACAACACCGCGGCGACGACGAACCACACGATCAGCGCGAACGGCCAGTGGATCCGGATCACCACGACCGACCCCGTCGCCCGGATCTACGAGTTCGAGGCCTACAACTAGCTTCGCCGCGACATCACGAACGGGACGGGGCCGAGTCAGCCCACGGCGAAGCCGGCCGGCAGTGCGCCGCGGCCGGTCAGCGCACGCAGGACGACGGCGCCGTCGCCGACCGCTACCACCAGCCGCGCCGCCAGGGCCGTGACGTCGGCGAGAGCCGCATCGGACGGCTCGAACGCGATTCCCGTCGCCGCGCTGATGTCCAGGCCGTGGACCACCAGCTCGAACGTGCGGGTGGGTAGCCAGTCCACGACTCGCATGCCCCCGGCCGCGGATTCGACGACGTCGTCGTCGGACACCTCCGCGAGCGCGGCTTCGGCCGCCGTAGCCATCGCGCGCACGGCGGCGCCAGGGTCGTCGCCGAGTGCGGTCGCGTCTCGGCGGCCGAGCTCTGTCGACGCCGCGCGGGCCGCGGCGAGCATCTCCGGAGGGACGGATTTCGCCAGCGCGAAGTAGTCCTCCGGTGTGGCGATGGACCGCTGCTCGGCAGGCGTGCGCAGCACAGTGGGCACGCAGCCCAGGCCGGAGCCGGTCGCGTGCCCGATCAACTCGGCCACCGTCCACTCGCCCAGGCCGGGGCCGTCCCACGACACGCTCGCCGCCTTGCCCACAGTGTCGGCGTACGCGGTGGCGGCGGACAGGAACGTGTGGCGGAAGCCCATGAGCTCCGGTCCCTTCGTCGGTCGAGGGCTTGGCGCCACAAGACACCGGGCGGGCACACCCGCTTCTGGCCAGGCCGGCCATTCACAGGCGCTGCGGCCATTCAAGCACCGCCCGTTGCGCCGAACTGTGCGGACCCGCACTGAGCCGGGGAGCCGGGCAGACGTGGGTGATCGAGCTTGCCCCGGCTTCTGCTGGTCCCTAGCGGTACGGGCGGCCGGTGCTGTCACGTCCGGCAGATGCGCTGGACCAGGTCCTGCCAGCTCTGTGCCATCCGGCCGGTATGGCGGGCCGCGTCGGCCGGGTCCGAGGCCGACAGGTACAGCAGGAAGGGGCCTTCGAGGGCGGCCGTGAGCTGGACCGCCAGCATGTCGAGATCGGCGGCGCCGAGGCTGGCCTGCCCGAGCAGCATGCGGATGTGGACCCGCGAGATGGTGCCCTCCCCAGCCGGTGCCGGCTGGCTGCCGTCCAGGGCCGCGCGGGCGATGTCGTAGTGCTCCAGCAGGAAGCCGATCCGCGCCTGGCCGTAGGCGACCAGCCGTTCCACCGGCCCCGCTCCCGGGCCCAGCGGGGGCGGTCCGGATAGGGCCCGCTCCTGGAAGGCGCGCTCGTCGTCGTCCAGCAACGCGTGGAAGATGCCCGCCCGGGTGCCGAACCGGCGGAAGACCGTGCCCTTGCCCAGGGCCGCGCGGTCGGCCAGGGCGTCCATCGTCACGTTCTCGACGCCCTGTTCAGCGACCATTTCGCGTGCCGTGGCCAGCAGAAGCTGACGGTTACGCGCGGCGTCGGCGCGCTCGGCGCGGGGGGTTCCCACCGGCAGGACGCCTCGTTCCACAGGGTGCAGGCTACTCGGGAATACTAAGCGGGGTGAAGTCCGTTTATTGGGCGATCGGCCGAACCTGACGTGCGGAGGAGGGACACATGACCGGCAGAGCGCTGTCGTCGCTGCGATCCCCGCGGATCGCCGTGCTCGGCGCCGGGCACACCGGCCCGGTGATCGCGCGGGTCGCCGTGGAGGCCGGCTACCGCGTGTCGATCGCCGCCTCGGGCGATCCGGAGAAGATCGAGCTCATTGCGAGCGTGCTGGCCCCCGGGGCCGAGCCGCGATGGGCGGCCGATGCCGTCTCCGGCGCCGATGTCGTCGTGCTGGCGATCCCGCTGCACAGGTTCGCGGCCTTCGACCCGTCCCTGGTGGCCGGCAAGCTCGTCGTGGACACAATGAACTACTGGCCGCCCACCGACGGGGTACAAGACCTTTTCGAGGACCGGCGGTACGGCAGCAGCGAGATCGTCGCCCGCCGGCTCGCCCGGTCCGCGATCGTGAAAACCCTCAACCACATCGGCTACCACGAACTCGACGACGGACGCCGGCCCGCGGGCTCGCCGGAACGCCGCGCACTCGGCGTCGCCGCCGACGACCCCGCCGCGCTGGACGTCGTGGCCGGAGTCATCGAACGCCTCGGCTACGACGCCGTCCCGCTGGGCAGCCTGCACACCGGCCGTGTCCTGGAGCCCGGCGGGCCCGTCTTCGGGGCATCGATGAGCCGGACCGAGTTCGAGCAAGCCGTCCACACCCCAGCCGCCTAGCGCGGCCCCGCACTCACCAGCAGACAGCGAGACTCGACGTGACCACCAACTTCCCGCTCGTTCTCGGCCTCGACACCTTTGGCGATGCCACCCACGACGAGACCGGCCGCCCACTCTCACACGCCCAGACGATCCGGAACGTCGTCGAGCAAGGCGTTCTCGCCGACCAGGCCGGCGCCGACTTCTTCGGGATCGGCGAACACCACACCGACGACCTTCCGATGCCGGCCGCCGACGTCGTGCTCGGCGCGATCGCCGCGCGCACGACCCGCATCCGCCTCGGATCGGCGGTCACCGTGCTGGGATCCGACGATCCCGTCCGGGTCTTCCAGCGCTACTCGACGCTCAACGCGATCTCCGGCGGCCGGGCCGAAGTCATCCTCGGACGGGGATCCAGCACCGAGTCCTTCCCGCTCTTCGGGTACGACCTCGCCGACTACGAGGACCTCTTCGAGGAGAAGGCGGATCTCTTCGCCGAGCTCCTCAAGGGCGGACCTGTCACCTGGCAAGGCAAGACCCGCGCGCCGCTGCACGACCAGGACGTCGTGCCACACACCGAGTCCGGGCCCTTCCCGGCCTGGATCGGCGTCGGCGGCAGCCCGCACTCCGTGATCCGCGCGGCACGCTACGGATACTCGTTGATGCTCGCGATCATCGGCGGGTCCCCCGCCCGTTTCACGCCCTTCTCCCAGCTGTTCCACCAGGCGCTCGAACGGTTCGGGCAGCCGCCCCGGCCGATCGGCGTGCACTCGCCAGGGCACGTCGCCGCCACCGACGAGCAGGCACGCGAGGAGTTCTGGCCGCACTACCTGGAGGTGCTGCGCCACTACAGCAGGATCCGCGGGTTCGCGGTCCCGACCAAGGACAGCTTCGCAGCCGAGGTCGGGCCGCACGGGGCGCTCTACGTCGGGTCGCCCGAGACTGTCGCCCAGAAGATCGCCGCGAATCTCACCGCGCTCGGCGCGTCCCGCTTCGACCTGAAATACGGCATGGGCGGTCTCTCCCACGGCGCGCTGATGAGCAACATCGAGCTCTACGGGACGCAGGTCATCCCGCGGGTCCGCGAACTACTCCAATGAGCGCCCCGACCACGACCTCGACCCGGCCGGTGTACCCCGCAAGGGCCTGTTTCAGGTAGGCCTCGGGACGGTGTCCCGGCCGGGCATGGGCGGAAGGCCGGCCGGCTCGTGGCCAGACTGCTGCCGCCAGAGGTGAGGGGCCACACCGTAGGCGGCGCGGAAGCGCCGGCTGAAGTGGGCGGCGTCCTGGAATCCGAGGCTGAACGCGATGGCCGAGATGGGGCGGCGGCGCTGGCGATCGTCGGCGAGCGCGGCGGCGGCCCGCGCGAGCCGCTCCCCGATGATCCATTCGGCTACGCCCTTTTCGGTGTGCGACCACACGCGGTACAGCGTCCGCAGCGAGATGTGGTGAGCTGCGGCGATCCGGTCGGGAGTCAGCGAGGGCTCGGCGAGGTGTAGCAGAACGTACTCGGCGATGCGGCTGTAGAGCGCCTCGTTCAGGATGGCCCGCACGTGGGGCTCGGCCGCGTCCGCGCTGGCGATCAGTGCCCTGGCCAGGTGAAGGGTGGCGTGCCCGACCTGGGACCCGACGTCCGGGCTGCGCAGGGAGTCGGCATCGGCACACAGCCGCGCCATGTGCGCCTGCATCAGGGAGTACGCCGGACTGTGCCGCAGGAACGGCGCCGATCGCCGGACTGTCTCGGCGGACAGGCCGAGGTCGTCCCAGGAAAGTTCGAGCGAGGCCACGGCCGCGTCCGGACCGTACTGGGTGAACTCGCACGGCTGGGTGAGGTCGGTGACGTTCAGCTGACCGGCGCTGTTGGCCTCTCGGTGCTCACCGGCTTGAAGGCGGTAGCTGCCGGTGAGCTGGTAACCGAGCCGGATCCCCTCCGGCGCACAGGCCTTCAGCTCGCCTCGGGAGCGGGCCAGGCGGAGGGTGTTACCGCGGGCGACGAACAGGCTCTGCTCGTCGAAGGACCAGTGCTCGACGACCGTGCGGCCGGCTGCGCTGGGCCTCACGTGGCTGACCCTGATGGGCAGGCCACCCTGGGCGAAGAGCGCGGTCAGCGCCTCGTCGGAGTGGCTCGGCGAGAGTCCGCCGCTGTCGAAGAGCACGGCCATCTGGTCGCCTCCTCGGCCGGGCAGGCTACGCACGGTAAGAGTAGCGCCGTGGCACGCTCAGGCCAGGAACCCGGCGTCCTCGGCACACTGGTGGGCGCCGATCCGCAATAGCGTCTGGGTGCGGGATCTCGCGCCGCCAATACGAGGACCCGCGGCCGGTGCCAGGACGCCCGGCCCGGTGCATGAATATCCCTCAGACGACGAGCCGAGGGTGATCGCGATGGGTGTCATCGTCGACACGGCCCAGGTGGACCCACACCACCGCGCGGAGCTACTCCGGGAACGTCTCAGCGTCGCGTCCGCCGACCACGAGGTGCGGTTCCTCGCGCACGGCAGCCGGGTTCAGGCTCGCCTCGAGCACTGGCAACTGGGCAGCGAGATCGTGATCATGCGCCAGGCCAGTTCGGGCATCTGCCACGTCCGGACCGAACGCCACGCCCGCCGGGACGCGCCGGAGCGGGTCGCCTTCGTCGTACATCACGGCGGGGACGGGGTGTACGACCATGCCGGCGTGCAGCACCAGCTTCGGCGCGGCGGGATCTACGTCACGGACATGAGCGCGCCCTTCCGGTACGAGCGCCCCGGGGCGGGGACCGCGCAGATCCTGCAGATCGAGCGGTCGGCCGCGCACGTCAGCGCCGAACAGGTCCGGGACGCCTCACGCTGGCTGCAATCCAGTCCCCTCGCCGTGCTTTTCCGCCACCACCTGCTCGGGCTGATCGAGGCGGCCGAGGCGATGTGTCCCAGCACGATCGCGGCACCGGTCGCCGCGACGACCCTGCAGCTGGCGCAGTGCCTTCTGCTGGACGCGGCGGGCCTCCGCAACTCGGCGAGCACCGACGCGGCACAGGCGACCCTGATCGAGCGGATCCGCCTGTACGTGCAGGTCAACCACGCCCGGCCCGAACTGGACGCCGAACTGGTCGCGTACGAGCACCACATCTCCACCCGGTACCTGTTCAAGCTGTGGTCGTCGCAACCGCAGACGTTCACCGAGATGATCATCTCGACCCGCCTCGCCGTTGCCCGGCGCATGCTTGCCACGACGCCACGGCTGTCTGTGGCGGCGGCGGCTCACCGGTGCGGATTCCGCAATGTCTCGCACTTCAGCCGGCGCTACCGGGCCGCGTACGGCCAGACGCCCACCGAAACACAGCTGGGACTGCCGCCCAGCCACCCGACCGCGGCCGGGATTCCCGCGCCCGCAGGCAGTGCGCGCTGAGCACGACGTTCGTGCACGTCGAGCACACCGCCGGAACGCGGCGGCGCCAAGGTTGCGGTAACGATCGCGCGGTCAGGAAGGCGGTCGAGGACCACAGGAGGAATCATGTCCGGTCACACGGATCCGCTCCACGTCGTCTTCATCCACGGACTGTGGATCCACTCCAGCGCCTGGCGCAACTGGCAGGACCTCTACGCCGGCAGCGGCTACGAGACCCACGCTCCGGGATGGCCGGGCGACGGCGGCACCGTGCAGGAGACACGGGCCAACGCCACGGCGCTCGCGGACCAGGGAGTGGCGGAAGTGACCGCTCACTACGCCGCCTACATCCGCGGGCTCCCGGCCGCGCCGACCGTCGTCGGGCACTCCTTCGGCGGGCTCGTCGCCCAGAAGCTGCTCGCGACGGGGCTGGCCCGGGCCTGCGTCGCCATCTCACCCGCCCAGTTCCGGGGCATTCTGGGCGTCCCGGCTGTGCAGCTCAAGACCGCCTCGCCGGTGCTCACCCATCCTGGGCTACGGCACAAGACGTGGGCCCACACGAAGGACAGCTTCCATGCGGGATTCGCCAACGGAGTAACCCGGCAGGAATCCGACGACCTGTTCGAGCGATACGTCATTCCCGCGCCAGCCCGGCCGCTGTTCCAAGCCGCGGTCGCGAATCTTGTTCCGCGCAGTCCCACCCGCGTCGACGTGACGGCGCGGCGCGGGCCGCTCCTGCTCGTCGCCGCCGAAGCCGACCGGACCGTGCCCGCGTCGGCGGTCCGCGCGGCCTACGCCAAGCAACGCCGAAACCCCGCTGTCACCGAGATGGTGACCGTGCCGCACGCGGGCCACTCCTACGTCCTCGACGCGGAATGGCGCTCCGTCGCCGAACTCGCGCTGACCTTCCTCGCTCGCCACAACCTCCTCCCGGCGTAGACCACCCCCGCCGGATCCACCACGACCAGCACCAGAAACCAGTGAGGAGCGCACCATGACCACCAGCCAGCAGACCGTCGTCCTGGAGACCGCCGCGCAGGAGTTCTCCGACGCCACCTCGCAGCCGCCATTCATCTACCAGCTCAGCCCGGACGAGGCCCGCGAGGTGCTCGAAGGCGTGCAGCGATCCGCGATCGCCAAGCCCCGCGTCGACGTCGAGGACCTCACGATCCAGGGCGGCCCGAACGGCCAGATCGCGGTCCGGCTGATCAAGCCCGCCGGGGCGACCGGGACGCTGCCGGTCGTCCTCTACCTCCACGGTGCCGGATGGGTCCTGGGCAGCCCGGACACCCACGACCTGCTCGTGCGCAACCTGGCCGTCGGCGCGCACGCCGCGGTCGTGTTCCCGGACTACCGCCGCGCACCGGAAGCGCGATACCCCTCCCAGATCGAGGAGTCCTACGCCACGGCGGAGTGGATCGTGGGCCACGGCGCCGAGCGTGACCTCGACCCGAGTCACCTCGCGATCGCCGGCGACTCCTGCGGAGGGAACCTGACCATCGCCGTCACCCTGATGGCCAAGCAGCGCGGCGGCCCGTCCTTCGCGGCCCAGTTGCTGTACTACCCGGTGACCGACGCCGGGATGGACACGGACTCCTACCACGAGTACGCCGAGGGCTACTTCCTCACCGCACCGGCCATGGCGTGGTTCTGGGACCAGTACCTGCCCGACAAGGACCGCCGCGGCGAGCTCCTCGCGTCCCCGCTGCGCGCGAGCACCGACGATCTGTCCGGGCTGCCGCCGGCCATGGTCGTCAACGGGCAAGCCGACGTGCTGCGCGATGAAGGGGAGGCATACGCCACCAGGCTCCGCGCCGCCGGAGTTCCGGTCACCGCCACCCGCTACGGCGGGATCATCCACGACTTCGTGATGCTGCACCCGCTGGCCGGCACCAACGCGGCCCGTGCGGCGACCGCACAAGGCGCCGCATTCCTGCGCGACGCACTCCACGGCACCTAGCCGTCCAGCCCGCGCGGGCGCGATGATGAAGCTCAGGAACCGCGGCAGTGACAGGCTCCCGGCCGCCCGGACCGGCCAGCACGGCAAACAGCACCAGCGCGCATCTCGGGGGTCTGCCGGATCATCCTCTGGCCGGCAATCGGCGACCCTGCGCCCGGACCCGCCACCACGACCGGACCGGCGGTCAACAGCATTGCCTGAGCCGGCGTCTAACATCGCCCTCAGTAGCCCCTATGCGGTGGTTAAGGCCCATCTGGGGATATGGCCAGCGGAGGAGGCGAGGGTGCGGTGACCGAGACT
>JAOPVE010000530.1 GCA_025963185.1 Actinomycetes bacterium | reverse complement strand
GGCGTTGAGGTCCCGGGGCACGAGATCGCTGGCGGTGGAGGCCCAGATGATCCGGGTGCCGTCGGCCGAGAGGGCCGGCTCCAGGGGATCCATCGACTCCGGCGCGCCCTCGGACTGCTCGCCGGCGGCGGTTGTGGTGAACCGCCGGATCTCGCCGGTGCCGAGCGCGCGCACGAAGCCGTCCGCGTGCCCGTTCGTGTCGCCGGCCACGACCGCCGGATCGTCGGTGACAAACGCGATGACCTTGCCGTCCGCGGCCAGGGATCCCTGGAACGACGGGCGGTTCAGCTGCGTCCCGCCGGCGCCGAGGCTCACCCTGCTCGTGGTGCCGGCGACCACGTCGCGCACGAACACGTCGAAGGTGTGGTTCGTGTCGCCCTCGACGAGGTTCGTCGCGAGCGACTGGAACGCCACCAGGCGGCCGTCCGCGGACATCGTCTGGGCGTTGCTGCTGCCATCCCCCGGCGCCCCTGCCAGGCCCGCGCTGACCAGGGTCGTCGTGCCAGCCTCGGTGTCGCGGACGAACACGTCGGTCTTGCCGTTGGTGTCGCCGGGCACGAGATTGGTGGCGTCGGTGCTGAACGACACGTACCGGCCGTCGGCGGAGAGCCGTGGCTTGTCGAAGGTGCCGCCGGTCGCGCCGCGGTCCGCCTGGGTGCCGTCGGCGGCCACGTCGACGAGGCTGGTCCTGCCGGTCGTGAGGTTGCGGACGAACAGGTCGGCCTTGCCGTTCGTGTCACCGGCGACGAGGTTCGACGCGCGGGACACGAACGTCACCACGTTGCCGTCCGCGGAGATGGTCGCGTGCTCGCTGTCACCGTTGGGCGACTTGCCGTCGGGCGTGAGCGACACCCTGGTCGTCGTGCCGGCCACGGTGTCGCGGACGTAGACGTCGTGGTAGGCGTCCTGGTCCCCGGGGTCGCCGAGGTCACCGGGCGACACGAACGACACGTACCGGCCATCGGCCGAGATGCTGGGCTCGGTGCTGCTGTTGTTGCCTTCCTTGCCCGCCGTCGACACGCTGATGCGGATCACCGCGCCGGTCCGCAAATCGCGGCGGAAGATGTCGGCCGCCGCGTTCGTGTCACCGGGAACGACGTTCGTCGCGAACGAGGTGAACGCGGTGTACCGCCCGTCGGCCGAGAGCACCGGATCGATGACGTCCCCGTTGGCTTCGTCGCCGTTCGCCGGTCCGCTGACCCGGGTGGTCACCCCCGGACCGGACTGTGCTGAGTGGACGGCCTGGAAGCGGGTCCACGTGTACCCGACCGCGACTCCGGGCGTGTAGTTGCGCCGCATGCTCGCCTGCGACAGCTTGCCGCCGGCGTAGGCGAGCGCGTCTGCCTGGCCATGGCCCGAGGTGGCGACCGCGAGTCCGGTCGACGCGCCGGATGCGAACGTCTTCCACTCCCAGACGCCGTCCGCGCGGTGCTGGCGCTGGGTCATCGCGCCCGCCGGGTCCGTCGCGAAGATCTCCTGCTCCCCGTTGACCGGGTCGACGGCGAGCGCCGGCGTCTGGGTGGTCTTGCCGCCGACGCTGGTCCAGGTGGGGGCCTGCCGGGCGGCGGCGAGGGTTGCCGTGGTCGTCCACAGCACTCCGCCGGATCCGGCCGCGACGACGGCGACAGAGTGGTTCGGCAGCCCCGCGGCCGCCGGCGCCGTGCTCAGGGTCGCGCCGAGGGATCGCCAGGCGGCCCACGTGCCCGAGGTCCAGAACCGGATCCACGCGTGGTTGTCGGTACCGCGCACGACGAGGGCGAACGAATCCTTGCCGGTGCTCGCCACGGCAGGCTGCGCGGTGGTCGAGACGGATCCGTCGACAGCGGCCCAGGCGCCCCACGAGCCGTTGGTGCGGATCCGGATCGAGACCTTGTTGTTCGTTCCGGCCGCGGCGAGCATGACCCGTCCCCCGGGGTCGGCCGCCGCGCCGGGGCCGGTCGACCAGCCACCGCCGAGCGAGGACGGGTTGCCCCAGCCCCCCGCCGTGAACGACTGCTGGGTGATCGCCCTGGTCAGACGGTCGCGGCTGAACGCGTCCAGGGACCCGGCCGAGGTGCTCACGACCGCCGGGGCCTGCAGCGGGGCCAGCGGCGGCGCGGTGGCCGCCCCCGCCGACGTCAGACCTGGCAGGACCGCCAGCGCGCCCGCGCCGAGTCCCGCGATTGCCAGCACGCCTGTTCCCACTAACGCCATTCGGCGCATCGCACTACTCCGTGTCTTCTGCCATCCGGGGTGCGCGCGGCACCCGCCAGATGGGACGGTCCAGCCCCGTGTTGGGTTTTCGCGGCACAGAGTTGCAGGTGGACGCCACTGAGACCACAGGCAGCCGCAGTCAACCGAAGGACGATTCCGGCCGATCGCGACGAAGCGGGACACATCCCGGCCCCAACGTGCAACACCCGGACGGGCTCCGACCCAGCGAAGTGCGGTAACTCAGGCCGGTCGGGACCGGTTCCGGTTACCGCACTTCGGGAGCGGTGGGCCTACTCGTCGTCGTCGAGGCGGGCGAGGTAGGTGGACAGGCGCTCGACCGGGATCTCGAACTCCGGGTTGAGGTCGACGAACTCGCGCAGCCGATCGGCGAGCCAGCCGAGCGTCACGGTCTCTTCCCCGCGGCGGTCGGCCAGCTCCTCGATGCCTTTGTCGGTGAAGTACATGGCTCAGCCGCGGGACGTGGGCAGCGCGGCCTCGATCAGCATCGATTGCTCCTGCTCGTGGACCTTGCTGGACCCGGCCGCCGGGCTCGCCGCCGCCTTGCGTGAGACGCGCCGCAGGCGGATGCCCTCGCCGAGCTGTTCGAGCAGGTTGAGTGCCATGAAGCTCCAGGCGCCCTGGTTGGCCGGCTCCTCCTGCACCCACACGTGGTCGACCGCGTTCGGGTACTGGCCCAGCGCGGCGCGGACCTCGCTGACGGGCAGCGGGTAGAGCTGTTCGAGCCGCAGGATCGCGGTGTTGTCCAGCCCGCGGTCCGCCCGGGCGGCGAGCAGGTCGTAGAAGACCTTGCCCGAGCACAGCAGCACGCGCTCGACCTTGGACGGATCGAGCGGCCGCCCGCCGATCCCCGGATCGGCGAGAACGGGCGCGAACCCGCCGGACGTGAAGTGCTCGATCGGCGAGACCGCGGCCCGGTGCCGGAGCAGGGACTTCGGCGTGAACACCACGAGCGGGCGGTGCTGCGTGGTGAGCGCCTGGCGCCGCAGCAGATGGAAGTAGTTCGCCGGGGTGGTGCAGTTGGCGACCGTCATGTTGTCATCGGCGCACAACTGGAGGAACCGCTCGATCCGCCCGGACGTGTGGTCGGGGCCCTGGCCCTCGTGACCGTGCGGCAGCAGCAGGACCACGCCGGAGCGCTGCCCCCACTTGGCCTCGCCGGAGGAGATGAACTCGTCGATGACGGTCTGCGCGCCGTCGACGAAGTCGCCGAACTGGGCCTCCCAGAGCACGAGCGCGTCGGGGTTGGCGAGCGAGTAGCCGTACTCGAAGCCCATCGCCGCGAACTCGCTGAGCAGCGAGTCGTGCACCCAGAACCGGGCCTGGTCGGGCGCGAGGTGCTGGAGCGGGCTGTACTCCTCGCCGGTGTTCTTGTCGAAGATCACGCCGTGCCGCTGGACGAACGTGCCGCGACGGCTGTCCTGCCCGGCCAGGCGGACCGGACGGCCGTCGAGCAGCAGCGATCCGAACGCGAGGATCTCGCCGAAGCCCCAGTCGACGTTGCCGTCGCGGGACATCGAGTGCCTGCGCTCCATCTGGGGCTTGATCCGCTGGTGCGGCTCGAAGCCCTCGGGCCAGCGGACGTGCGCGTCGCCGATCCGGTGGATGACGTCGAGCGGGACGTCGGTCTCGACCTTGTCGGCGGACGCGGCGGCGGACATGAGCGGCTTCGGCTTGGGTCCGCCGTTGGCGTCCTTGGTGGCGCGGAACACCGCTTCGAGTTGCTCCTGGTAGTCGCGCAGGGCGGCCTCGGCGTCGGCCACGGTGATGTCGCCGCGGCCGATCAGCGCCTCGGTGTAGAGCTTGCGGACGCTGCGCTTGGCGTCGATCTGGCGGTACATCAGCGGCTGGGTCATCGACGGGTCGTCGCCCTCGTTGTGACCACGGCGCCGGTAGCAGACCATGTCGATCACGACGTCCTTGTGGAACGCCTGGCGGAACTCGAAGGCCAGCCGGGCCACCCGCACGCACGCCTCGGGATCGTCACCGTTCACGTGGAAGATCGGCGCCTGGATCATGCGCGCGACGTCGGTGCAGTAGAAGCTGGACCGCGAGTACTGCGGCGCCGTGGTGAACCCGACCTGGTTGTTCACCACGATGTGCACCGAGCCGCCGGTGCGGTACCCGCGCAACTGGGACAGGTTCAGCGTCTCGGCGACCACGCCCTGGCCGGCGAACGCGGCGTCGCCGTGCATGAGCACCGGGACGACCGTGTAGCCCTCCAGGCCCTTGTCGATGAGGTCCTGCTTGGCGCGGGCGATGCCTTCGAGGACCGGGTTGACGGCTTCGAGGTGGCTCGGGTTCGAGGTCAGCGACACCGTGGTGGTGGCCGTGCCGTCGGGCGTCGTGTACTTCGCCTCGGCGCCGAGGTGGTACTTCACGTCGCCCGATCCGCCGACGGTCTCGGGATCGATGTTGCCCTCGAACTCGCCGAAGATCTTCTGGTAGGGCTTGCCGACGATGTTCGCGAGCACGTTGAGGCGCCCGCGGTGCGGCATGCCGATGACGACCTCGTCCATCTCGCCTTCGGCGGCGGCCTGGAGCACCTCGTCGAGCAGCGGGATCACCGACTCGGCGCCCTCCAGCGAGAAGCGCTTCTGCCCGACGTACTTGGTCTGCAGGAACGTCTCGAACGCCTCGGCCGCGTTGAGCTTCGACAGGATCTGCTTCTGCTTCTCCGTGTCGGGCTTGCCGTACTTGATCTCGACGCGTTCCTGGATCCAGTGCCGCTCTTCCGGGTCCTGGATGTGCATGTACTCCACGCCGATGCGGCGGCAGTACGAGTCGCGCAGGACCCCGAGGATGTCCCGCAGCTTCATCGTCGGGCGGCCCGCGAACCCGCCGACCGGGAACTGCCGGTCGAGGTCCCACAGGGTCAGCCCGTGCTGGAGGATGTCCAGGTCGGGGTGGTTGCGGATCTTGAACTCAAGCGGGTCGGTGTCGGCCATGAGGTGACCGCGTACCCGGTAGGAGTGGATCAGCTCCAGCACCCGGGCGTCCTTGCCGATCTCGCCCTCGTGGGTGACCGTGCGGTCGCGTACCCAGCGGACCGGCTCGTAGGGCAGCCGCAGCGACTGGAAGATGTCGTCGTAGAAGCGGTCTTCGCCGAGCAGAAGCTGGTGCATCCGGCGCAGGAAGTCGCCGGACTGGGCGCCCTGGATGATGCGGTGGTCATACGTCGAGGTCAGCGTGATGATCTTGCTGACTGCCGACGCCGACAGCGCCTCCTCGCTCATCCCGGCGAACTCGGCCGGGTACTCCATCGCCCCGACACCGATGATCGCGCCCATGCCCTGCATGAGACGGGGCACCGAGTGGACCGTGCCGATCGTGCCCGGGTTGGTGAGGCTCACGGTGGTGCCGGCGAAGTCGTCGGCCGTGAGCTTGCCGCCGCGCGCCTTGCGGACCACGTCCTCGTAGGCCTGCCAGAACTGGGTGAAGTCCATGGCCTCGGTGGCCTTGATGCTCGGCACCACGAGGCTGCGCGAGCCGTCCTTGTTCTGGAGGTCGATCGCCAGGCCAAGGTTGACGTGCTCGGGGGTGACGAGCGCGGGCTTGCCGTCCACCACGGCGAAGGAGTTGTTCATCGCCGGGACGTCCGCGATGGCCTTGACCAGCGCATACCCGATCAGGTGCGTGAACGAGACCTTGCCGCCCCGCGCGCGGGAGAGGTGGTTGTTGATGACGATGCGGTTGTCGGCGATCAGCTTGGCGGGGACGGCCCGCACGCTGGTGGCCGTGGGGACGGCCAGCGAGGCGTCCATGTTCACGACGATCCGGGCCGCGGCGCCGCGGAGGGTCTGGCGGCCGCCCTCGGCCGGCGCGGCGGGCTTCGCGGCGGCCGGCTGGGCGGCG
>JAOPVE010000514.1 GCA_025963185.1 Actinomycetes bacterium | reverse complement strand
CCGGCCCGGATCCGACCTCGGCGACGGCGCTGGGCCAGCCGCTCCGGGTTCAGGTCTTCGCCGGTGAACGGGTTGATGTCGGGATCGCCGATGGCGGGGGCGAGGTTGCCGATGGGCGGCGCGGGATCCACAGAGTCGTCCTCTCGGGAAGTCGCGCGCAGTGTAGGAGGGCGGCGCCAGGGGATCGGCGGATCTTGTCCTACCGGCCGCCTAGGGTGGGGCAATGACGCCGAAGTCGGATCGCCTCAGCCCCGAGCTCCAGCAGTACATGATCACGCACAGCAGCACCCCACCTGACCAGCTCCTACTCGACCTGATCGACGAGACGGCCCAGCTCGGCGGATCGGCTTCGATGCAGATCTCGCCCGAACAGGGTCAGTTCCTCACGCTGCTGACGAGCATCCTGGGCGTGCGCAACGCCGTCGAGGTCGGCACGTTCACCGGGTACTCGTCGCTGTCGATCGCCCGCGGACTGGGCCCCGGCGGGCACCTGCTGTGCTGCGACGTGAGCGACGAGTGGACGAAGATCGCCCGGCGCTACTGGGCCAGGGCGGGCGTCGAGGACCGCATCGAGCTGCGGCTCGCCCCGGCGCTGGAGAGCCTGCGCGCGCTGCCCGCCGATCCGGTGATCGACCTGACGTTCCTCGATGCCGACAAGGACGGGTACATCGGGTACTGGGAGGAACTGGTCCCGCGCACGCGGCCGGGCGGGGTCCTGCTCGTCGACAACGTGTTCTCGGGCGGGCGGGTGACCGACGAGTCCGACCACGCGGGCAGCGCCGACGCGATCCGGGCGTTCAACGCGCACGTGGTCGCCGACGACCGCGTCGAGGCCGTGATGCTCGCGATCGCCGACGGCCTGACGATCGCCCGCAGGAAGTGAACGGGCGATGTCACTCAGAGTGAGAACCAGAGACCGAGCGTGAGCAAGGCCGAGGCGGCTCCGAGCCCCAGAACGAGGATCCGGCTTGGGGTGATCGGGCTCCATTGCAGGCGGTAGAGCACGGCCGCGGCGGCCGCGGTGGCAGCGGCCTCCGCGGTGCCGAGCCAGAGGTAGATCGCCGGGTCGCCAGCCGACGCGGTCCGGGCGATCGCGAACATCATGGCGTGCACGATCACCACGCACGCTGTCATCAGTACCATCACGCCGCTGCCCAGCATCGCGGCAAATCCGCTGCGTGGCTCCGACGGCACGCCCTTGCTCACGGCACCTCCATGTGCTTCCTGCCTGGCACTGCCGGACGAGGGTAGGACCAAGACCGACAATCTTCCAACTGCCCAGCGTCTGGACGATAGACGTCAAAGCGAATGCCGTTCATGCTCTCCGCAGATCGTTATTTTTCGTTGGCCGAGGAGGAAACAGTGCCCGACGTGACGCCGACGCCTTTGACCCGGGGCACCCTCGCCGCGTTAGCCGCTGCCGTCACTCTCGGTTCACTTGGAAGTAACGTCATGCCGGCCTTACTCGGCGACATCACCCACACGCGGCACCTGTCGAGCACCTCGGCGGGGGCAATCGCGACCTCGCAACTGCTCGCCACCGCGCTGTTCATCCTCGCCTTCGCCTCCCGGGCCGGCCGGCCGGGGCGAGCCCGGCTCGCCCGCATAGGCCTCCTGGTCGCGGCGGCCGGATTCGCCGCCAGCATGGTCGCGCCGAACGCGATCGTGCTCGGGCTGACGAACATCGTCGCCGGGTCTGGGGTCGGGGTCGTCGGGGCCATGGCGCTCGCCGGTTTACCGAACACCGCCGATCCGGAGCGCGCCACCAGAGTGACGGTCCTGTGCAACGTGCTCGGGGTGGCGGTGGTCCTCGCGGCCGTTGCGGGGGTCAGCGCGGTCCTGTCCGGTAGCGGTTTCCTGTTGCTCGCGGCCCTGTGCGTGGCACTGTTCCCGCTGGTCAAGTGGCTTCCCGAGGCGCCCGACGCACCGATGGACGGGGCACCGGCGGAGCCGATCCCGAATCTGCGCCGCGGCATCGCGATCACGGCCGGAGCGGTTGTCTTCGCGGTCACCGATCTGGGCTTATGGGCCCACGCCGAGACCCTCGGCGAGCACGCCGGCCTGAGTTCGGGCGTCCTCGTCGCAGTGCTGTCCGGCGGAGTGCTCGCGGGGCTGGCCGGGGTCGGCGGGGCCGCGTGGATGTCCGGGCGCTGGCGGCGCACGGTCCCGCTGCTGGGTTTCCTGCTCTGCGGCACCGCCCTCAAGGGGCTGATCGCGGTCACCACGACGCCGGTGGTGTTCGCCGTGGCCATCGCGCTGTGGAATGTCACATATCCGGCGGTCGTGCTGCTCCTGCTGATCATCTGCGGGGTGCTCGACGTGCGTGGGCGGTGGAGCGCCGTGCTCGGCGGCGGCATCAGCCTGGGCACCGCGATCGGCCCGCTGATCGCCGGGGTCGCGCTCGACGCCAGCCCCGCGATCCTCGGGATCGTGCTGGTCACGGGCGGACTCATCGCGACGGCGCTGATTCTCCCGGTCGCCCTCGTGACCGACCGCGAGGCGGGCGTCGTCTCGGTCAGCGCGGCCACGGCGGCCCCCCAAGCCGCCTGACCCTCCCTCGCGAAGTGCGGTAACCGCAACCGGCTGGGACCGGTCGCAGTTACCGCACTTCGGGTTTGTGGGTAGTTACTGGCGAGTCACTTAACCCCT
>JAOPVE010000502.1 GCA_025963185.1 Actinomycetes bacterium | reverse complement strand
GCGACCCGGCGGGAGGCGGCGAGCAGCTTCTCGCCGCTGCGCCGGCTCGTGCGCAGGGCGATCACGGGGGCGGGTTCGCGCGCAGGCGTGGGGAACCGGTCGGGAAAGTGCCGGATGCACTCGACGTCCGTGCCCCGGAACGCGTAGATCGACTGGTCCGGATCGCCGACCGCGACCAGGAACCGCCCGCCGCCGCACAACAGCCGGAGCAGCTCCTCCTGGGCCGGATCGGTGTCCTGGTACTCGTCGACGAACACGAACTCGCGGCGGGACCGCTCGGCGGCGAGTAAACCCGGATCGGCCTTCAGCTCGGCCACCGTGGCCCGGATCAGCTCGGCCGTGTCGTAGGCGACCCCGCCCGCCGTACTGGCGTCGCGCAGCTCGGTGACGTCGGCGTACTGCTCCATGAACCGGGCCGCGGCCTGCCAGTCGGGCCGGTCGTTCGTGCGGCCCCACGCGTCGAGCTGCACCGGGTCGACCCCGCGCTCGTAGGCGCGCAGCAGCAGGTCGCGCAGCTCGGCGGCGAAGCCCCGGGTCTTCAGCGCGGGGCGCAGCGACTTCGGCCAGCCCACGCCCA
This sequence comes from Actinomycetes bacterium, assembly GCA_025963185.1. GTDB lineage: Bacteria > Actinomycetota > Actinomycetes > Mycobacteriales > Cryptosporangiaceae > RYN-140. Next base: position 12,363 of record JAOPVE010000502.1, on the reverse strand, counting down.
CCCCATCGGCGTCGCCGGCCAGCAGTTCGCGGATCAGCAAGTCCTGCTCCGGACCCGACAGCAGCCGCGGCGGCGGCTCGCCGCGGTCGTTCGCGATACGCCGGAGCAGCCCGAACGCGTACGCGTGGAAGGTGCGGGCGACGGGTTCGGCGGTCGTGCGGCCCAGCCGGGACGTGATGCGCTCGCGCAGCTCGCCGGCCGCCTTCCGGCCGAACGTCAGCACGAGGATGCGCTCGGGATCGGCACCGGCCTCGATGCGCGCGACCACGGCCTCGACCAGCGTCGTCGTCTTACCCGTGCCCGGACCGGCAAGCACCAGCAGCGGACCGGCCCGGTGCTCGGCGACGGCCCGCTGCGCCGGATCGAGCCGCGGCGGACCGGCCAGCCTGGACGGACGCCGTACCAGCCGGTACCGCGCCGGGCGGTGACGACGTGGCTGCGCCGCGCGCTCAGGTTGCGGCTGCGCCGTGGGGACCTCGGTCACGGGCTACATGAGACCACGGAGGCCTGACAGATTCAGTCCTGCCATTCGTCGAGCGCGGTGGCGGCCGCCTGGGACGCGGATCCGACGTTGACCAGGAAGTCGTCGGCGTAACCGTCCTGCTGGGCGCGGGCCTTGTCGAGGAGCGCGAGTACGGACGGCCAGTCGGGCAGGTCGTCGGGCCGGACCATCACCATCCGCGGATCCCGCATGAACGGGTACCCGCGCACCAGTTCCGCCGCGGCCTCGTTGGGCGAGACGGACACGATCGGCCGCCGCGCCCCGGCCGCCTCGATCATCGTGGTGGATCCCCAGCTCACAACCGAGGACGACCAGCCCAGGTCCTGGTAGAACGTCGTGCCCTCGGTGAGCACCGCGCGGGTGGCGGATCCGACGGGCAGCTCGGCGAGCCGGTCGCGCTCCCAGGGGTGCAGCCGCACCTGGACCGATCCCTGCGGCGCGCCGCTGACCAGGCGCTCCAGGAAGCCGTACCAGATCGCGGCCACCGGGTCGCCGCCGATCGCCGCGTGCCAGGTCGGCTGGCTGCACACCAGCAGCTTGTCGCCCTCGGGCGCGGGGAGCGCGTCGAGCCCGTCGGCGCGGGGGTTGCCGACGTCGGCGATCCGGCCCGCGCCGCGGGCGGTGTAGACGCCGTCCCAGCCCGGTCCCCAGCTCAGCACCAGGTCGGGCTTCGAGGCGGCCATCTCGCCGTGGACTCCGGCGAACAGTCCCGCCGAGCGCAGTACGGCGTCCGCGGCCGGCACGACCCCGCCGAGCAGGCTGCGCTGGGTGACCTTGCCGTCCGACACGACCCCGTCGGGGAGCAGCGCGATCCTCAGCCCGGACCGCCGCCCGACCGCGATCGCCCGCCGATACACCAGCCCGACGTCCTGCGGCGCGACGAGGATCCCGCCCGGGTTCGCGGCCGCCCACGACTTGACCGCCGCGGCCACCGCCCGCAGCCGCCCCACGGTCACCGGCGCCACGTGCCCGGCGCCGTCGCCTGCGTCGAGGCCGACCACGGTCGCGCTCCACAGGTCGAGCAGCGCGGCGGGGCGCTCCAGGTAGGCGCTGACCCGCCGCGCGCTGTGCAACTGCGGTCCCGCGCCGACGAGGAACAGGGCGGCGGGCTTGCTCATCGGGGCGTCTCCACGGACTCGGGTGCGGTGGGGTGCACCTGCGGCTCCGCGGGCGGCGCTTCGGTGCGCTGGCTCGGGGTGGCGGGTGGGGTCGGGGCGTCCTTGCCGCGGATCCAGTTCAGCCCGTCCGCGGCCAGTTGCCGCGGGGTGTAGCGGCTGGCGGGCTCGGAGGCGGTGAAGGCGATCGCGAAGAACGCCCACACGAGCACCGCGAAGTGGCCGTTGCGCAGGTTGGGATTGACCATTTCGAGCGCGGTCGCGACGACGGGGATCGTCAGCAGCCACCACAGGTCGAGCCGCCGCAGGCACAGCAGCATCGGGACCAGGTACAGCAGCACGATCCCGACCATGCCGGTGTCGGCGAGCAGCCAGGTGAAGCCGTTGTGCGGATCCACGGCGACGGGCTGCAGCAGATTCTGGGAGACCTGCATCTTGCCCCAACCCCAGCCGTTCCAGCCGTTGCCGACCACGACGTTGTGCTGCCACACCTCGATCGCGGTGCGCAGCAGCCGGCTCCGAGTAGACAGCGAGTCGCCGCCCTCGTCCGCGGACGCGCCGAGGGCGATGCTGGAGACCGCGGATCCAGAGCCGAACTTGGGCAGGTACGGCACCAGGAAGGGCGCGAGGGTCGTGTACCGGGGGTTGATCAGCAGCAGCGAGATCAGCGTCAGCAACGCCATCCCGACCCCGCCGATACCGCCGCCGACGATCGCCAGCACGGGCCCGCGCCGGCGCCACAGCTTGCGGACCAGCGCGAGTGCCAGCGGGATCTCCACGATCGCCACGGCCAGCAGCATCGCGATCCGGACCTGGGTGTAGTCCAGCCCGAGGAAGAGCAGTACCCCGAGCAGGACCCGCCAGCGCCGCCGCCACTGCAGCCGGGCGCCGAGGAACGTCAGCGCGGCGAGGCTGGTGCACAGGAAGTTCGCGAGGATGTTGTTGCCCCACCCGGGCAGCCCCGGACGGCCGTCGACCACCAGCGGGAACCCGCCGAGCGAGAAGTTGGGCTGGCCGTGCGCGGCGATCACCAGCAGCAACTCGGCGGCCGACACCGCGGCGGCGCACAGCACGAGCGTGCGCCCGAGGTCGCGGATCGTGCCCTCCCACCCGCGGGTGCGCGCCCACCACATGACCAGCACGATGACGCCGATCCCGCGCAGTGGCATCATCGCGCCCTGGATCAGCGCGGTCACCGTCTGACCCGGACCAGCCACCAGGCCCACCACGATCGGATACACCGTGAGCAGCGCGAGGCAGCCGAGCCAGACCCGGGCGAGCCGCTGCCTGGGCCACGGCGGACGCGCGGCGATCAGCGCACCGGCGAGCACGAGGTCGGCGAGGAAGAGCAGGTCACGGGCGCGCAGCGAGAGGTCCGTCTGCGGGTAGATGAACACCTGGGGCAGCAGGTTGTCGGCGGGGACGGGCGCGATCAGGTACGCGACCATCACCAGCACGGGCAGGTTGCCGTTGGTGAACCACCAGACCGCGCACAGCAGGCCGAGGTAGGGCACCAGGCACAGGGCCGGGATCAGGCTGCCGTGCATCACCTGGACCGCGGCGGCGGCGCCGAGCAACGCGCCCAGAATTCCGAGAACGGCCAGTGCTGCGGGCCGGAACCGGCGTCCCCGATCGGGTACGGCGGATGCGGGGAAAGTCATCAGTGTCGTCGGCCTCGGGTCGGGAAGGCGTGCCGCAGGAGGTGCGAACGAGGGCGGCTTCACACTAACAGGCTAGGATTTGGCCCGTGATCGGCCGCGCCCCTACCCTGTACCGAATGTCCGTTTCGGCGTGGAAGGCGGTTTATCCGCTCTTGCGCCGGGCTCTGCCACTGGCGCTCGCGGCCGCCGTGATCGCCGCGATCCTCGGCGGGATCGCCGCCGCGGCGATTTCCGCGGCCCGGCCCGACGTGTACGTGGCGAGCGCCGAGTTCGAACTCGTCGACCAGGTACACAACGGCACGACGGTCAGCCTCAGCCGCACGATCCTCGCCGAGCAGACGTTGCGGATCCTGCGCGACGACGGCATCGCCGGCTCGATCGCCCACCAGGCGACGCCGGCGAAGATCGACGGCTCGTGGGTGCCCGGTCCCGGCTTCGGTGAGCTGTCGTACCAGGTCAAGTCCGAGGATCCGGCCGCGGCCACGAAGGCTGCGACCGCGGTGCACGACAGGGCCGGGTTCCTGGGCTACGGGCTGATGCCGTCGACGGTGTCGCAGAACGACCGGCCCGCCCTGGACCTGATCGCCGTGCACAAGGCCGCTCTCGCCGAGGCCACGCTCGCCAAGACCACAGCGGCCGGGGTGGTGCTCGGCGGGTTCGCCGGATTCGCCCTCGCGCTGCTCGCCGCGATCCCGGTCCGCCGTCCGGAGCGCGAGCCCGAGCCCGCCGCCTGAGCCGTCCGCCGAGTTATTCGCCGGGCCACCAGCGCACGGCGTCCAGCTCGACTCGCTCGCCCCGAAACGGCACTCCTTCGGACCGCAGCCGCGCACCCGCCTCCACCTCGTGACCGGGTGGCAGCCGTCCCGCGCCCGAGACCACCCGGTGCCACGGCACTCCGCCCCCGTAGCGGGCCATGACGGTGCCCACCGTGCGCGCGGACCCGCGGCCGGTGCTCTCGCGCACCAGCTCGGCGATCATGCCGTAGGACATCACCCGGCCCGGCGGGATCCGCTCGACCAGCTCAAGCACGGCCTCGGCGTACTCCGACGGTTCCATTTCCCTTTTCCGGCTCGCGCCCCTTACGGCCGCACGAGTGGGCCGTCGCTCAGCCACAACGAGGTCATCAGCAAAGTTCTTGATCTTGGCTCCTGATCAAAATCCCAAGATCAACTGCATTTTGATTACCTCGTTGGTGCTGGGCAATGGCCCACTCGTAGTCGTAGCGGCTCAGTACGTTGGGAGGGACTTGTCGATCTGGTTGACCCAGCCGATGACCCCACCCTGGACGTGGACGGCGTCGGAGAAGCCGGCGTTCTTCAATGCCGCTAGGGCTTCTGCGGAGCGGATGCCGGTCTTGCAGTAGAGGACTACGGGCTTGTCCTGGGGGAGCTTGGAGAGGGCCTCGCCGGAGAGGATCTCGCCCTTGGGGATCAGCACCGAGCCGGGGATCTTGACGATCTCGTACTCGGCCGGCTCCCGGACGTCGACCAGGAGAAAGTCCTTGCCCGCGTCCTGCATGTCCTTGAGCTCGGCGGACGTGATCGTGGACCCGCGAGCGGCCTCGACGGCCTCGTCGGAGACGGCCCCGCAGAACTCCTCGTAGTCGACCAGTTCGGTGATCGTCGGGTTCACGCCGCACAGCGGGCAGTTCGGGTCCTTGCGGACCTTGATCTTGCGGTACGTCATCTCCAGCGCGTCGTAGACCATGAGCGAGCCGACCAGCGGATCGCCGATGCCCGTGAGCAGCTTGATCGCCTCGGTGGTCTGGATCGACGCGATCGACGCGCAGAGCACGCCCAGCACGCCACCCTCGGCGCACGACGGGACCATGCCCGGCGGCGGCGGCTCGGGGTAGAGGCAGCGGTAGCAGGGGCCGTTCTCGGCCCAGAACACGCTGGCCTGCCCGTCGAAGCGGTAGATCGAGCCCCACACGTAGGGCTTGCCGAGCAGCACGGCCGCGTCGTTGACCATGTAGCGGGTCGCGAAGTTGTCGGTGCCGTCGACGATCAGGTCGTACTGGCTGAAGATCTCGAAGACGTTGTCGTTGTCGAGGCGGGTCTCGTGGACGACGACGTTGACGAGCGGGTTGATCTCCTTGACCGAGTCGCGCGCCGACTCGGCCTTGGACCGCCCGATGTCGGACTGCCCGTGGATGATCTGGCGCTGCAGGTTCGACTCGTCCACGGTGTCGAACTCGACGATCCCGAGGGTGCCGACTCCGGCCGCCGCGAGGTACATGAGGGTCGGGGATCCGAGGCCGCCGGCGCCGACGGCGAGCACCTTGGCGTTCTTGAGGCGCTTCTGGCCGTCCATGGCGACGTCGGGGATGATCAGGTGCCGGGAATACCGCCGGACTTCCTCGACGGTCAGGCTCTCGGCTGGCTCGACCAGCGGGGGCAGGGCCACGGTGGTGCTCCTCTTCTCATCCTCTGCGGGGTTCTCGCTCATCGGGTTCTCGTCACGAAAACCGGCGGCGCCTGGCCATTGTTCCCCGTGCGTCCCGCGGTGGATCTACTGGCCTACCGTCGGCGGGCCGGAGATGTACTTGCCGTCCACGAACGGCCAGCCGTTGGCGACGCAGCCCTTGAGCCCATAGGTCTGCTGCATCATCACCGGGGCGAGCTGCCCGGCCCCGGGGCAGGCCTCGTGGCCGTGCTTGAGCCGGTGACCGACCTCGTGGTTGACGACGTAGTGCCGGTAGGTGTCCAGGTCCCCGGCGAAGTCGGGCACCGCGAGTTCCCAGCGGGCCACGTTGAGCACGACGTACTGGCCGGTCCGGCAGGAGGTGAAGCCGCCGGTGTCGAGTCCGGCCGCGCCGCAGATCCGGTCGACGGTGTCGGGGCTGGCGAGGCGGACGACGAAGTTCACGGATCCCGAGGAGACCCGCCGGAACGCCCACTGCCCCTTGGCGGTCCAGCTCCGCGGATCCGCGAGAGTGCCGTCGACCTGTGCGGCGAACCCGGCCGGGTCCTCGCCGCTGCCGTTCTCGACCTCCACTCGGTACGTCATGAGCTGGCCCGTGCCGACGACCGGAGTGCGGCCGGGGGCGATCGTGAACGATCCGGAACCGTGCTTGACCACGTTCTTCACCGGGGTCTTCGCGCCTCCCGACCCGGGCTGGTTCGGGGGCAGGGCGGCCTGCGGGGGCGCCAGCTCGGCACCGTCCGCGGTGATGATCGAGTGCACCGGGGTGACCTCGGTGCCCTGGTCGGCGCTCGTCCCGCCGCGCAGGAAGTCGACGCCGACGAGCGCCACGGTGACGGCGAGCAGCGCGAGAACGGCCGCCCTGCGGCGGCGCATGGCGCGCTGACGGGCGCGCCTGCGGGCGGTCATCGCACGCCCGCCGTCCCGCCGGGAGCGCTGGCGGGGCGGTTCCTGAGTGAGCACCGGGGGAGCCGAGGCCTTCTCCTTACGTGCATTGCGTCGGTTACAGCGACTTACACCGTGGCGGTTGGTTTGTTCTCGCGCAAGAACGCGAGCACCGCGCGCGCCACGATTCGCGGAACCTCCATCTGGGCGGTGTGGCCGACGCCGTCGAGTACGAGCAGCCGGCTCCCGGGGATCAACCGGGCCGTTCTGGGCGCTAGCCGGGCATCGACGAGGCGGTCCTCGCGTCCCCAGAGGACGAGGGTGGGGGCGGTGATGCGGGCGGCCAGGCGCCACAGGGATCCGTTGCCGGGCCGCAGGTAGGACCCGGCGAGCCCGCGCAAACTGCCGACGTACGCGTCCCCCGCCCACGGCACCTGCTGCCGGCGGACCGTCTCCTCGATCGCCTCGGCGCGGCGCTGCGGGGCCACCCGGGACGGATCCGCGAAGCACATGTCGAGCACCGCGGTCGTCATCTCGTCCGCGGGCAGCGACCGCACCCGCCGCTCGATCGCCCTGCGGATCGGCGGGACCATCAGCGCGGGAAGCATCCGCCCGTGCGGGTGCAGCGGCTGGATCACGGGCATCGCCGGAGAGATCAGGGTGAGGGTGCGGATGAGATCCGGGCGCATCGCCGCGGCCCGGACCGTGATCGCGCCGCCGAGCGAGTTCCCGAACAGATGGACCGGCCCGCGGCCACTGTGCTCGATCCAGCGGATCACCCGCGCGGCCAGCGCCGCCTGCCCGTAACCCCCGCCCGGGGGCGCGTCGCTGTGGCCGAAGCCCGGCAGGTCGATCGCCTGGCCGTCGAGTTCCGGGCGGAGCAGGGCGGCGAGGTCGGTCCAGTTCTGTGCGGATCCGCCGAGTCCGTGCACGTAGAGGGCCGGTTCGGCGTCGGGACTGGTGGCGGGCGTCTCCCGGACGAAGGTCCAGCTGCCGTCGATCTCCACGGCACGCCCCGGCCACGGAGGTGGCAGCCCATCCGTGGGATCGGGCGGGAGGGCGTCGTCGGGAACCAGCTCAGCGCGTTTCACGTTCCCGATTCTGAACGGGACTCACCGTTTCGGCATCGCCCGGGGCTGTCGCCACGCCCGAAAAGAACCCATCCAAGCGACGATTTAAGGATCCGAGGACTGCCCTCGCCATGGCCTGCCGCGCGTCGCCCCTGATCAGCGCCGCGCCTGCGATCCGGTTGCTGCCGGCCTCGGTGAGGAGGGTGACGACGGTCACGGCGATCCGGTCGGCCCCGGCCTCGGTGACCACGGCGGAGTCCAGCCCGCACCGCGCCCGGCCGTCCAGCAACTGGTCCACGGCCTGGAGGGTCGCTGTGGCTACGGTCCGCAGGATCGCGTCCTCCACCGCCGGACCAGTGGCGATGCCGGTCACGTCCCGCTCCCCCGCCCGTAGCGTCACCTGGGCGGTCGCGTCGAGCCCACTGGTCGTGACCTGGACCCGCCCGGCGAGTACGGACCGCGGCGGCGCCCCGATCGGCACGCTGATCGCCCCCACCATCCGGTCGGACCCCGCGCCCCCGTCGGACCCCGTGACCACGCGCGACGGATCCGCGAGCAGCCCCAGCCGATCCTCGAGCACCGCACTGACCTCGGCCGCCACGGTGGCCGGATCGGCACCCTCCACGAGGTCGAGCCGCAGCGTGCGATCCCCGTCGGCGGACGTGCGGACCTGCGCGTCGCTCACCCCGGGCACGGCGCGGACGGCCGCGAGCAGCGCGGCGACCCCGACGCCCGGCTCGGTGCCGGGTCGGGGACGGCTTGGCCGCTCGTCGGGCGCGGCGTGGCCCGTGTGGGCGTGCGAACGGGCATGCACCTGACAGGCTCCTCCAGGTTCGGCTCGCTTCCGTGAGCGTACCGAGCGATGGTTACGTTGCTGCTCAGCCTGCCTGCCGTCCCGCGGACCGGACATACAGGCTCCCTCATCCCGCCCGCTCGTTTACGCTAACTACCCGTTAGTAGGGTCCAGCCCCGGCCCGATGCGGAGGAGACATGACCACGAGCTCGCTGAGCGGCCCGGATCCAGCCGGTCCCGCCCCTGGCGCGCGTACGGCCCGGCTCCCCCGCAGCGCGCGCCGCAAGCAGCTGCTGGCCGCCGCGCAGGACGTATTCGTCGCGCAGGGGTACCACGCCGCCGCCATGGACGACATCGCGGAGCGTGCCGGAGTATCCAAACCGGTCCTCTACCAGCACTTTCCCGGCAAGCTGGACCTGTACCTGGCACTGCTCGACGTGCACGCCGACGGGCTGGTGCTCGCCGTGCGTGAGGCGATGGCCGAGACCCCGGACAACAAGGAGCGCGTCCACAACGCGATGCGCGCCTACTTCGACTTCGTCGACAGCAAGGGCGAGGCGTTCCGGCTGGTCTTCGAGTCCGACCTGCGCAACGAGCCGGCGGTCCGGGAGCGCGTCGAGCGGGCCTCGCTGGCCTGCATGGCGGCGATCGCCGACACGATCACGGCCGACACCGGCGCCAGCCGCGAGCGGGCCGAACTGCTCGCGATCGGCCTGACCGGCACGGCCGAGATGGGCGCGCGATTCTGGCTCAACACCGACCGCGCGGTCCCCAAGGAGGAGGCCGTCGAGCTGCTCGCGTCCCTGACCTGGCGGGGCATCTCGAACTTCCCGCTGCAGGGCTGAGCCTGGCCGCCCGGCCCACGGGTGACTCGCCGATTGCTCGCGGTCGCTCGCGGTTGTTCGCTCCGAGCGGACCCGGCGGCGCCGTCCGGTCCGGCAAACTCGGATAGCCTTTCGTCCCGGGTGCCGAAACCGGCGCCCGGGATGTCGAAGGAGGCACCACGTGGAGGTCAAGATCGGCGTTCAGTTCGCCCCGCGCGAGCTCGTGCTGGAAAGCACGCAGGCCGCGGCGGAGGTCGAGCAGGCTGTCGCCGAGGCCCTGTCCGGCCGCAGCGGGGTCCTCTCGCTCGTGGACGACAAGGGCCGCCGGGTACTGGTGCCCGCCGACAAGCTCGCGTACGTGGAGATCGCCGAGACCGAGGCGCGACGGGTCGGCTTCTCCCCGTCCTGACCCCGCAACTCACAGGGCCGGCCGCCACCCGTGGCCGGCCCTCACGTCTCCGCCCGTCCCGAGCCCCGACCCCAGTCCGCGGACGTGTGTGCCGCCACGCCGGTCCCAGGCGGCACAACGGCACGCGCTTCGGCGCCGTGACGCTCCATCGCGACGCGCCCGTCCCATCGCGAAATATGTTCCCGTTTGGGAGTCGGGGACGGGTGCGGGGCGGTCAGGTGTCAGTTGTTGAGGCCGAGGAGTTTCATGCGCTCTGTGTGGGCCGTCGTCAGGCGCTTGATCAGGGTGCCGATGCCGGTCAGGTCGCCGTAGCCCTCGATGATCAGTTCGGTGAGGGCGTCGCGCTCGGCGGCCACGTGCTGGGCCTGGCTGATCGCCTCGCCGACGAGCCGCCGGGCCCACAGGGCCAGCCGTCCGGCCCGCAGCGGATCCGCTTCGATGGCAGCCCGTACCTCGGTAACCGCGAACTCGGCGTGGCGGGTGTCGTGGAGGACATCGAGGATCAGGCTGCGATCCGGCTCGTCGAGGAACCCGGCCACCTCGCGGTAGAAGTCGTCGGCGATCCCGTCGCCCACGTAGGCCTTGACCAGCCCTTCGAGCCAGTCGCTGGGGGCGGTCGAGTCATGGAAGGCGTCCAGCGGGGCGGCGAAGGCGGACATCGACGCCTCCGGATCGGCGCCCAGTTCGGCGAGCCGGTCGTGGAGCCGCCGGTAGTGGGCTACCTCGGCCGCTGCCATCTCGCTGAGCAGCGCGCGGCGGTGCAGGTCGGGCGAGAGGCGAGCGTCGGCGGCGAGCCGGTCGAACGCGATCAGAACGCCGTACCCGAGGATGCCCAGCAGGTCGATCACCGCGGCGGTGCGGTGCGGGGCTGCGGTGCCGGTGGAGTGGTCGACAGCGCTCAGTGTGGGCCTCCAGCGGCGGGCGGAAACACGGCGCGCCGGGGGCGACAGCGCCGGTGACGGCCTCACCGTACGCCCCGGAACTGCACCCCGTCCTGGGGACTCAGAACCGTTCTGCCCGGTCACGGTGGTTCCGTCCCGCCACGCCGCGTAGGATGGCACGCGAGGCGGTGGCAACTGGCCACTGCCGGAACTGTGTGCGTGGACGCGCCGCAGGCGCCTGGCCCGCCGAAATCGCTCTTTCTGGCGATGACCGCCGCGGGGCCCGGCCCGCTCGAGGCCCTACTGCCTCGCCGTCTGCGCGTCCTAGAGAGGCTGAAGACTCTGAGCACCGAGAACAGTGTGAGCACCGACCTGCCCGAAGCGGTCGCGCTCGATCACGCCACCACCGGCGCACCCGAGGTGGAGACCGCAGAAGAACTTGCCGCCCGTGCGCCCGTCAGCGAGTCCAATCCGCTGTTCGGCACCCTCGGGGTCCGGCACGAGACCGTGGAGGCGCTCGCCGGGGTCGGTATCACCCGCGCGTTCGCGATCCAGGAGCTGACCCTGCCGATCGCGCTCGCCGGATCCGACGTGATCGGCCAGGCCCGGACGGGCACCGGCAAGACCCTCGGCTTCGGGATCCCGATCCTGCAGCGCGTGAAGGGCCCCCGCGAGGGCTCGGACGGCGTCCCGCAGGCGCTCGTGGTGGTCCCGACCCGCGAGCTGTGTGTGCAGGTCACCCGGGACATCGCCGCCGCCGGTAGCACCCGCGGGGTCCGCACGCTGGCCGTGTACGGCGGCCGCGCGTACGAGCCGCAGGTCAAGGCGCTGAAGTCGGGCGTCGAGATCGTGGTCGGCACCCCCGGCCGCCTGATGGACCTGGCCGAGCAGGGCACGCTCGTGCTCGGCAAGGTGCACATCCTGGTCCTCGACGAGGCCGACGAGATGCTCGACCTGGGCTTCCTGCCCGACATCGAGCGGATCCTCGGGATGATTCCCGACTTCCGCCAGACCATGCTGTTCAGCGCCACGATGCCCGGCCCGATCGTCACGCTGGCCCGCCAGTTCATGCGCCAGCCGGTGCACATCCGCGCCGAGGAGCCCGACGAGGGCCGCACGGTCCCGGAGACGGCCCAGCACATCTACCGGGCGCACGCGCTGGACAAGACCGAGATGCTCGCCCGCATCCTGCAGGCTCGCGAGCGCGGTCTGGCCATGGTCTTCTGCCGCACCAAGCGGACCGCCCAGAAGGTGGCCGACGAACTGCTCGAACGCGGTTTCGCGGCGGCGGCCGTCCACGGCGACCTGGGCCAGGGCGCCCGTGAGCAGGCCCTGCGCGCGTTCCGGTCCGGGAAGGTCGACGTGCTGGTCGCGACCGACGTGGCCGCCCGTGGCATCGACGTCACCGGGGTCACCCACGTCATCAACTTCCAGTGCCCCGAAGACGAGAAGACCTACCTCCACCGGATCGGCCGGACGGGCCGCGCCGGAGCCAGCGGGGTCGCGGTGACCTTCGTCGACTGGGACGAGACTCCGCGCTGGGAGATGATCAACAAGGCGCTTGACCTGCCCTTCGCGGATCCGCCGGAGACGTACTCGACGTCCGAGCACCTCTACGCCGAGCTGGACATTCCCGCCCGCGCCACCGGCACGCTCCCCCACCGTGAGCGCACCAGGGCCGGGCTCGCCGCCGAAGAGGTCGAGGACCTCGGCGAGACGGGCCGCCGCCGCAAGGGTGCCGCTGGCCCGTCGACCGGATCCGCGAGTGGGCCTGCTGGGGACGCCCGAGGCCGCCGCGG
>JAOPVE010000436.1 GCA_025963185.1 Actinomycetes bacterium | reverse complement strand
CTAGATGATTGAGTCCTAATGGTCGTAGGCGATCAGGGACCGGGGGTTGGGTGCGCCGGTGTTGGTGTTGTGCCAGATCGCGGCGGCCATCGCGAGGAGTCGCTGGCCGACGCGGGCGAACAGTCCGGCGCGGCGGCGGGCTCCGTGGGCTTCGAGGGACAGCTGGCCTTTGAGGGTGTCGAAGACCGCTTCGATCCACTGGCGCATCTTGAGTAGTTTCCGTTCGGCGGGTCCCGGTTGGTGGTCTGACTTGGCGTTCTTGCGGGCTGGGCGCACGAGGTGAACACCGAGGTCAGCGGCGGCGGTTTCGAAGCCGGGCCCGGCGTAGCCGCGGTCGGCGAGGATGACCTGACCTGCGGTGATGAGCTGGTGATCGACGTCGAGCATCGCCGTCATGACGTCGCGTTCGTCGAGTTTGGGGTTGGCCAGTGCCCACATCACCGGCATGCCCTCGACGGTGGTGAGTAGGTGCAGGCGCATGCCCCAGAAGTACCGGGAGTGCGAGGCGCAGTAGCCGTAGCCGGCGTCGCCGGCCAGATCGGAGCGTTTCGCGGTTTCCCTGGAGGCGCCGCACGGCACAGGCGTGGAGTCGATCAGCCGCAGCGCCGGTGCCGCGGTCGGGGTGGCCAGGGCAAGCGCCCGGATCACGGCGGCGATCAGCGGCCCGGCCCCACGGAGCCGTTTGCCGTATCCGGACTGGTTCGGGATGTTCGGGAACAGGTGCCGCAGGTTCTTGCGGGCGTAGCGGATCCAGTGCCGCTCACCGGGAAACCCGAGCAGGACCTGGGCGATGACCAAGCACAACAGCTCGGAATCGGACAGCAGCGGCGGGCGCCCGATCCGCCGAGGTGGGACCACCTGATCATCGAGGTAGACGTAAAGTGCGGTCAGAAGGGTGTCGCGGTCCGTTCTCACAAACCGACAACGACACCCTTCGCCATGTGTCACGGCCTCCGCCACCAGCCCAGACTTCGGACTCACTCATCTAGGTCCGTTGCACGGATCCCCCCGAACGCATCGCCCCCGGCTGCCTCCTGAGCCACGCCGAGGCTCCGTAGCAGGCAGGTGGAGGTGCGCTGGGTGTCGTGAACGCGCGGCCGGGGTCGCCGTCGATGGACGGCACTCGGCACGGCGAGATGGATCCTTCGCTGGCGCCGTCAGACAGCTGCGGCAACGGCACCTCAAGATCACGGTGAGTGCACACGTCGGCTACATAGTGGACGGATACGAGCGCGGAGCAGCCCGTGTCACGAAATTTGGGTCGGAACCAGAACCAGAACCGAGAAGTTGCCGTACTTCCACCCGGGAGGCCGAGGTCCGCGGCGGCTTTGCGCGTCGCGGGCTCGGCCGACTCGGCGGTCGGCACGGTGCCCGGCGGCGGCGCGAGGTTACGCCCGAATTCCTGGCGCCGAGCCGAGCCGTACTCCGGCGTCGCTGACGAGGGCATGGGCGCCAAGGCCGACCGGGCAGATACCCGTCTCGGGACAGTTCGAACTGCAACTCACGGACGGCCGCCCGTGACTCCTGAGTGCGGTGGTAATGGAGTGGACTTGTTCGCAGCCGGTGGCGAGGAGGAACGCCGTGGCACCGCCGTAGCACATTCATCGCGGATTGCCGGCCGCTTTCTTTTGGCGCTCCACCAATTGACCGGACCGGCTGTTCGCCCGATCGGCGGAGCCATCGGAAAGGTTCAACAATTGGTCAACGGCCAGTGATTGTTCGATGACTCACAGGTGCCCGGGAATCGCGTGCACTCGACCGTGAGCCGACGGTCATTCGGCCATGTACGGGCGGTTACCTGGCTTCGGGGCCCGTCGCCGGCGACGCCTCGCACGGCCGCTTGCAGGACAAGTGCGCAGTTCTCCTTGCTGGTCTAGACCGGTCCGTGCTAGCTTCTGCGCCATGAAAACGGGGGTTACCTCGGACGGCTGGGATTCGATGTGAGATAGGCGAGCCGGCACAGCAGATCGTCGCGTTCACGTTCGTTGAGGCGGCCTTCAGCATCAAAGGCGCGCCTCTCCTGCGGCGGATTGAATGCGATTCCCAGCACCGTGGCGCGACATTGGGTCCACCGGCCGACTCGGCCATTTCTGCATGATCACCGCGGCAAAGTCCGGCGTGCTCCGCCGGGCGCAACGCATGACACCCTGGGAGCGATCCAATGCCGACGCCGACCCCATTTCTGTATCGGGCCTCCTCGGATATTCCGTACTTCAGTCGCGATGCGGACACGTACCTGGCAGAGGTCCCGTTGCGGGACCTGCGCAAGTCGCGGCCGCTTCGGGTGCTCTCCGACGAGGACTTCGCGTGCTGGCAGACCTACGGCTACGTCATCGTGCGGGAGGCGATCCCGGCGGCCGCGGCGGGTCAGCTGCTGGACTTCGCCTGGGACTTCCAGGGGCTCGACCCGGCCCGGCCGGACACCTGGTACCCCAGGCAGCAGTTCGAGTCCGACCTGCGCCGTGACCTGTTCGTCTACGGGTTCGTCGAGGCGTACCACCACCAGCTGATTTGGGACAACCGGCAGGCCCAGCGGGTCTACGACGCGTTCGCGGACGTGTGGGACTGCGAAGAGCTCTGGGTCACGCTCGATCGGCTCAACCTGAACCCGCCCAACCGCTGGAACCGGGACCGCGCACTCATCCCGGCGACCGAGCGCGGCTTCGACATCGACCTGCACTGGGACGTGGACACGACCCTGAGCGTGCTGCCGCAGCGGGTACAGGGACTCATCGCGCTGACCGACACCGAGTACGACCAGGGCGGGTTCCAGTGCGCGCCGGAACTGTTCCGGCAGTTCGAGGACTGGCGGGTCGGAGCGCCGAAGGATCGGGACCCGATCCGGCCCAACACGGACCGAAGCGACTTCCCGGTGATCCGGCCGGAGCTCAAGGCGGGCGACCTGCTGATCTGGAACGGCCTGCTGGCGCACGGGGTGGCGGCGAACCTGTCGGAGTCCGGTGTTCGGGCAGTCCAGTACCTGTCGATGATGCCGGCGCTCGAGTCCCATGAGGACCTCGTTCGGTCCCGGGTCGAGTCGTGGCGATACCTGCGCACACCGGAGTGGAACGCGACGCTGCTGGGTGACGCGACCCGCCACGAGTCCCTGCGCTACGGCAGGGCGGCTCTGACGGGTCTCGGGGCCCGGCTCCTCGGCCAGCAGCCGTGGCGGAGCACCGAGCTGGATGCGCCTGTCGAGGAGCTGGCGTGCGCCGAATCTGCCTGACTCTGCCGACGAACCGCGCGTGCGGCGCGGCGATCTGGGCGATCGCTGAGGAGGCCGCGTTCGCCGCCACGCGGTTCGGTGTCGAGGTGTACCTGCTGATCCTGGACTCGTCCGACGAGGCCACCGTCGCCGCGCACCGAGATCTGATCGCCCGCACCCCGTCCGCGCCGGACGTGGTGGTCGTCCACCTCGACGAGGCGGCACAGCGGGACTTCCTGGACCGTGTGATCCGTACGGCCGAGGTCGCCAGGCCGGAGCTGATCGCCGAGCTCATGCTCCCCGCCGACGTCTCGTACGGGGCGTGCACCAACCGGGCGTTCCTGATCGGGAGCGCGCTCGGCTGCGAGTCCGTCCACCGGCGGGACTCCGACAGCCGGTATCAGGTCCTGAACGGGGCGGTGGTCTTCCCGATCGAGCACGAGCTCGCGTCGCTCGGCAGGCGGGCGGCCGAGGTGGCCGACGTGGTGTCCGAGGTGGCGCTCGACGCCCGGTACACGGACCGGACCGTCGTGATGGCGGGCGCCTCCTTCGTGGGCGAGCTCTCCGTCGACGTCGGGGAGATCCGTGAGCTGGACCCGGGGGTCTACTACGACCTCGTCAGTCTGTGGGCCGCCGACGGCACCTCGGACGAGGACAAGCGGCAACTCGTCGCCGAGTCGTTCACCGGAGCGGGCACCGCGCCGTTCACGGCCGACCACTCGACCCTCACCGTGGTCGATCCCATGCGGGTCGACATGTGCAACGTCAGCTTCCACGGGGTGCACGAGGAGGTCCCGCTGCCGCCCGCGTGCAACACCATCGGCAGCGACTATTTCCTGCTCCACCTCGTCCACGACACCGGACTGCCCGGCGTGTTACACAACCGCCACATCGTCAACTTCCACACCGCGGAGCGGAAGAGCGGGGCCGGTTTCCTGGCGTACCACCTGCGGCTGGCGAAGTTCTTCCTCTCCATGCAGTACTTCCACGACATCTACGGGCAGCTCGCCGCCCTCGGGGACTCGCTTCTCGACGGTCACCAGCGTGTCAGCGCCGCGCGGCTGGCGACCGTCGTCCGGGACAGCACCTGGGTCTCCGACGGCGCGAACGTCGCGCGGCTGGAGAGCCTTGACCGTTCGTACCGGCGGCTGGGCGGCAAGTTCGCCGGGTTCGCCGACATGCTGGCGGCGCGCGGCGAGCAGCTTCTCGCCGAGGCGCGGCGCGACATCGAGGATTACGCGCTGCTGATCGACGCGTGGGCGCCGCTCGTCATGGCGAGCAAGACCATCGGCGCCCCATGGTCCCGCCAGCCGGTCGCCGTCCATGTATGAACGCCTGCGGTCCGCGCTGGCCGCCGCCGCGGACGACCAGATCATCTTCGATCTCCCCGGCATCGAGGACCAGTACGACGCACTGGTGCGCGAACTGCCGGGCGTCGCCGTCCGGTTCGCCATGAAGGCGTGCGCGGTGGACGAGGTACTGGCCTGTCTGGCGCGGCGCGGCGCGGGCGTCGACGCGGCCAGCCCCAACGAGATCGAGCAGGCGCTGCTGGCGGGGGTACCGGTCACTCAGATCCACTACGGCAACACCGTCAAGTCGGACCTCAACATCGCCGCCGCGTACCGCCTTGGCGTGCGTGACTTCGCGACCGACAGCGTGGAGGACGTGTGGGCGATCGCGGCGCTGGCGCCCGGCGCCCGGGTGTTCTGCCGGGTCGCGACCAGCGGAGACGGGGCGCTGTGGCGGCTCAGCGACAAGTTCGGGTGCTCCGGCGCGGATGCGGTCGTAGTCCTGACCGCGGCTCGGGATGCCGGGCTGGTGCCGTCCGGCCTGTCCGTCCACGTGGGTTCGCAGCAGATGACGGCGGCGGCCTGGCGCACCGCGTTCGAGGATCTCGGCGCCGTGCTCGCGGCCCTGCGTGAGCGCGGGATCGCCGTCGACCACGTCAACCTCGGCGGCGGGCTTCCCGCCGCCGGCTGTCTCGACAGGAGCGGCCGGCCGTTGACCGCTCCGATGGACGAGATCTTCGGGGCGATCCGGGCGGGGACGCGGCGCTTACGCGACGCCGCGGGCGGGAACCTCGGCTTCCTCATCGAGCCCGGGCGCCACCTCGTGGCCGACCACGGCGCGATCAGGGCGCACGTGGCCCGGCTCACGCGCCGCGAGCTCCGCAGCGGGGAGCGGCAGCACTGGCTCTACCTGAGCTGCGGGAAGTTCAACGGGCTCTACGAGACCGACCAGCTTGGGTACCGCCTGGAGTTCCCCTCCCACCGCGGCGGGGCGCTCGTAGCCGCCGTCGTCGCGGGTCCGACCTGCGACAGCGACGACACCTTCGGATCCGAGCACCGTGTCCTCGTGCCGGGGGCGGTCAGGTCCGGCGATCCGGTGTGGGTTCTGTCCTGTGGCGCCTACGCCACCAGCTACCTCACGCAGGGCTTCAACGGCTTCGATCCGCTGC
Source organism: Actinomycetes bacterium (assembly GCA_025963185.1). GTDB lineage: Bacteria > Actinomycetota > Actinomycetes > Mycobacteriales > Cryptosporangiaceae > RYN-140. The sequence goes on along the minus strand of JAOPVE010000436.1, from coordinate 6,598 downwards.
CTTATACGACGGTCCGCGGTGAACTCGCCGCCGCTGGAGCGACGCCATGACGCTGCGGCACATCGAGGACCGTGACTGGCCCGCCATCGTGGAACTGGAGGCGAGTGCGTACGCCGATTGCGGCCTGTCGGAGGGTCTGGACGCGCTCCAGTCCCGTGCGTTCCCGGCGACGTCGTTCGTCCTGGACGCCGGCGGCGCAGTGGCGGGGTACCTGCTGGCGCTGCCGTATCCGCGGTTCCGGTATCCCGACCTGGCCCGGCCAGAGGCGGACCGCTTCGACACGTCCAACCTGCACCTGCACGACCTCGTCATCGCCAAGCGATATCGGGGCCTGGGGCTGGCGCGACGGCTCCTGGCCCGGCTGACGGCGACGGCGCGCGACGGTGGGTACGGCCGGATCTCGCTCGTCGCGGTCGCTGGCACCGCCGGCTTCTGGTCCGCACAGGGATATCGGGGTCATCCGCGCGTACCGGTCCCGGCCGGATACGGCCCGGACGCGGCCTACATGTCCAGGACGCTCGTGACTCGCCCGCACCATCCGAGAAAGAAGGCCCGCCAATGGCCCGCCATCGCGATCAGTTCGGCCGGTCCCAGCTAGCGATCGCGGCGCTCTTCTGCTTCCTCGGCTTCCAGTACGGAACGTGGGTGTCGCGGGTCCCGGCGCTGAAGACCAGGCTGGACCTCAGCGAGGCGCAGGTCGGGCTGCTCCTGCTCGCGACGGGAGTGGGTGCTGCCGTGTCGTTCCCGGTCGTGGCCCGCCTGATGAAGCGGCTGGGCTCCCGGCACCTCGCCGGGGTGTCGGCGCTCGTGCTGCTGCTCGTCCTGGCGGCGCTGCCGGCCGCGCCCAACTACGCGACCGCACTCGTCGTCCTGTTCTGCGACGGTGTCGCCGTCGCCTGTCTGAACGTCGCGATGAACGCGCAGGGCGCCGCCCTGGAGGCGCGGTACCGGCGCAACACCATGGCGAAGCTCCACGCGGTCTTCAGCGCCGGCACGTTCAGCGCCGCCTTGCTGGCCTCGGGTGTCGCCTCCCTGACCCCGGTTCTCACGGCGCACTTCGCTACGGCCGCCGTGCTCCTGACCGTCATGCTCGGCGTGGCCTGGACCGGCCCGGTGACGGAGTATCAGCCGAACCAGGAGCAGCCCGCCGAGAAGAACGCCCGGCGCAGGTGGAGCGTCCCGTCACCGGTGACCGTCTGGCTCAGCGCGGCGATGGTGTTCGGCACGGTCACCGAGGGCGCCATGAACGACTGGTCCGCCCTGTACCTGCGGGACGTGGCCCAGGCGGCGGAGAAGCTCACGCCGCTGGGCATCGCCCTGGTCTCCGCTGCGATGGTGCTCGCGCGCCTGTTCGCCGACGGGTGGCGGGCGCGCTGGGGTGACGCACCTGTACTCATCTCCGGCGCCGTGGTGGCCGGCGGCGGTCTGGCCGTCGCGGTGCTGGTCGGCGGTGTCGGGCCGGCGCTGGTCGGCTTCGCCTGCGTGGGGCTGGGGATGGCCGCGGTCACGCCCTGCCTCTACGTCGCCGCGGCCCGCGAGGGTTCGGACGCGCTGACCCTGGTCGCGGCGATGGGGACGACGGGTCTGCTGGCCGGACCCCCGGTCATCGGGTTCATCGCGGACCGGACCAGCCTCGCGTGGGGTATGGGCGCCGTCGCCGCGTCGGCGTTGCTGGTGGCGGCGTGCGTCGGCCGGTTCCGCCGTGCGCTGCACGAAGTCCCCGTGGCGCCGGCCGAGCGGGAACTTGAGATTGCCGCTGCCTTTCCGCACTGAGCTGTGGCAGCATTGGTCTGGACCAATTTCCGGCAGTGAGGCCCTGGTGCCGCACTTCGCTGAGGCTTCGAGAGGTTGACTGTGGCGCAGGACGACAAAGGCGGGCACCTTCGGGCGATGGCGGACGCACTCCTGCAGCCCGGATTCGTCGGTACGCAGGCACCCGACTGGCTGCTGCGCCGCATCGACGAGGGGCTCGGCGGCGCGGTGCTGTTCTCGCGCAACATCGTCGGCCTCGACCAGGTCGCCGCGCTCACCGCGCAGCTGCGGGAGCGCAACCCCGATGTCATCGTCGCGGTCGACGAGGAGGCGGGCGACGTCACCCGCTTCGAGGCCGAACACGGATCGAGCCGTCCGGGTAACTTCGCGCTGGGCGCCGTCGACGATCCGCAGCTCACCGAAGCCGTGGCGCGCGACCTCGGCCGGACGCTGGCGGCAGCGGGCGTCACCCTCGACTACGCCCCCGACGCCGACGTCAACTCGAACCCGCGCAACCCGGTCATCGGCGTGCGCTCCTTCGGCGCCGACCCGCACCTGGTCGCCCGGCACACCGTGGCGTGGCAGCGCGGCCTGCAGGCGGGTGGCGTCGCCGCATGCATCAAGCACTTCCCGGGCCACGGCGACACGTCCGTCGATTCCCACGACGACCTGCCCGTCGTCACGGCGACCAGGGAGCAGCTCGAGGCCGACGCGCTCGTCCCGTTCCGCGCCGCCGTCGCCGGCGGCGCCCGGGCGGTGATGACCGGCCACCTGCTGGTCCCGGCGCTGGACCCGCAGGACCCCGGGACGGTCAGCCGCCGCATCATCGAGGATCTCCTCCGCGGCGAGCTCGGCTTCGACGGGCTGGTGATCACGGACGGCATCGAGATGGGCGCGATGGCCAAGCGGTACGGCATCGCGGGCGCGACCGTCCGCGCGATCGTCGCCGGCGCGGACGCGATCTGCGTCGGGGGTGGACACGCCGACGAGGGCACCGCCGTGCTGCTGCGGGACGCGCTGGTCGAGGCGGTCATCACCGGAGTGCTCCCCGAGGAGCGGCTGGCCGAGGCCGCCGCCCGGGTCCGAGCGTTCGCCGAGTGGTCGGCGGAGTTGCGGCGCCTCGCGGCGGAACTGCCGTTCGCCGGCGATCCGCTGATCGGGCTGACCGCCGCCCGGCGCGCGGTCCGGGTGACTGCCGGCCCGGCCACGTTGCCGCTGGCCGGCCCGGCCCATGTCGTGGAACTCGCTCCCGAGATGAACCAGGCGGTCGACAAGCACACCGCGTGGGGCATCGCCCGGCCGCTGCAGGTGCTGGTGCCCGGCACGTCGTCTCTGCGCCTCACCGACGACGCCGCCTCCGACGTGGGTGTCGCCGAGCGGATCCTCGCCGCGGCGGCGGGGCGGTCTCTGGTCGTGGCGGTGCGCGACGCGCAGCGCCACCCGTGGATGGTCGCCCTGCTCGACGAGCTCATCAAGCGGCGCGAGGACGTCGTCGTGGTGGAGATGGGTGCGGCACCGTACGAGGAGCCGGTCACGGTCGTCTCGACGTTCGGCGGTACCCGGGTCTCCGGACAGGCCGCCGCCGAGCTGCTCGCCGGCCGGACCGTCGACGAGCTCATCTGAGCCGCACTGGCCCCGGGGTCAGGAGGTCGTGAGGATGACGAGCTGCTGGGTCGCTCGGGTCATCGCGACATAGCGGTCGACCGCTCCCTCGATGCCCTCGCCGAACTCCTCGGGGTCGACCAGGACGACCAGGTCGAACTCCAGTCCCTTCGACAGCTCCGGGGTCAGCGACCGGACGCGGGAGGACCCCCGGAACGCCCCCGTGCCGGCAGCGCCGATGACGCAGGCGATCCCCTCGGCGTGCGTGGCGAGCCAGGTGTCGAGGATCGAGCCCAGATCCGACGCGGCGCCGTGGACGACGGGGAGGCCGCTGCTGCGGATGGAGGTCGGCACGTTGGCGTCCGGGAGCACGGCCCGGATCACCGGCTCGGCTTCGGCCATGACCTCTTCCGGCGTCCGGTAGTTGATGCTCAGGGAGGCGAGGCTGATGCGGCGGAGCCCGATCCGCTGGAGCCTTTCCTGCCACGACTCCGTGAACCCGTGCCTGGCCTGGGCGCGGTCCCCGACGATGGTGAAGCTCCGGGACGGGCAGCGGAGCAGCAGCATCTGCCACTCGGCGTCGGTCAGTTCCTGAGCCTCGTCCACGACGACGTGCGCGAACGGGCCGGCGAGCTCGTCAGGATCGGCGCTCGGCAGCCCGGCCTCGTCGACCAGGACGTCCTTGAGATCCTGTTGGCGCAGGCTCGTCACGAGGCCTTCGCCGTCGTCGTCGGCCGCGATGAGGTTGTCGATGACGCCGGCCATGCGCTCGCGCTCGACGGCGACGGCGGCGTCGTGCCTGTGCTTGCGCCGGGACTGCTCCGGATCGCCGAGCCGTTGCCGTGCCGCGTCCAGGAGCGGGAGGTCGGACACCGTCCAGGCCTGGGCGTCCGCGCGCTGGAGCTTCCGGACCTCGTCGGGGCCCAGCCAGGGAGCACATTTTCGCAGGTAGGCGGGCACGGACCACAGGTCCCCGACGAGGTCGGCCGCTTCGAGTAGCGGCCACGCCCGGTTGAAGGTTGCGCGCAGGTCCTTGTTCGCCAGCAGCGACTTCCGGAGCAGGTCAGCGGGGGCGTCGCCGTCGTAGTTGTCCGCCAGGATCGTGAGTAGTTGCTCCCAGATCGCCTCGCGCGCCTCGTTGTGCGGAGCGCCGGGCTCCGCGGCTTCGAACGCCTCGGCCCAATCGGCGGCGGTCAGCCGGATCTCGGTCCACTCGGTCGCGACCGTCACCCCCTTGGCGGGCGGCTCCTCGTAGAACCTAACGGCCGCCTCGATCGCGTTGACGAGACTCGCGGATGACTTCAGGAGAGCCACGCTCGGGTCGGTCTCGGCCGCCGCGGTGGCACCCTCGGCGACGAGGTCTCGCAGGGTGCAGGTCTGCACGCCCTCCTCGCCGAGGCTGGGCAGGACATCGGCGACGTAGGCCAGGTACGGCTGGTGCGGCCCGACGAACAGCACGCCGCCCCGGCGGTGGCCGACGTGCGGGTCGGAGTAGAGGAGGTAGGCGGAGCGGTGCAGCGCGACGACGGTCTTGCCCGTGCCGGGACCGCCGTCGACGACGAGAGCCCCCTGGGATCCCGCCCGGATGATGGCGTCCTGATCGGCCTGGATGGTGCCGAGCACGTCTCGCATCCGGGCCGACCGGTTGCTGCCCAGGCTGGCGATGAACGCGGACTGGTCGTCGAGCGCGGCGGCGTGCCCAGCGAACCCGTCCGAGGTGAACACCTCGTCCCAGTAGTCGCTGATCCGGCCGCGGGTCCAGCGGTACCTGCGGCGGCTTGCCAGCCCCATCGGGTTGGCGTGGGTCGCTCCGAAGAACGGCTCAGCGGCGGGGGAGCGCCAGTCGAGCAGGAGACGGCGGCCCGCGCTGTCCGTCAGGCCGAGCCGCCCGATGTACACGGGCTCGGGGTGGTCCGCGCCGACGATGTGCCCGAGGCACAGGTCCAAGCCGAAGCGGCGCAGGGCGCGCAGGCGAGCGGTCAGCCGGTGGATCTCCAGGTCCCGGTCCAGCGCTGCCTGGCCCTTGCCGCCGGGCGCCTTGCGCTCGGCATCGAGGCGGCCGGACAGGTCGGCGATCGACTCTTCGAGGCTCTCCGCGATGGCCGCGAAGTGCTGGTCGTCGCCGGCGATCAGCGCCGGGTCGGCCTTGGGCGCGAGGCGGTCGGGAAGGTCAAACGCGCTGGTAGTCAGGGGGTTCACCTCATGAGCTCCGGTCTGAGGCCGTGAGCTTAGATCCAATTTCTGCCGCTCATGAGGGCCACCGGACTCTGCTATAAATGAAAGTGAGGGGGTCTCTCGCAGCCATCGCGCGGAGCAAGCCCCGATCAAAGTTGTCCCGGCGCGGCCATCCGGTAGAAGAACGGCCCCAGGCCCGCGGATGCGACGGCTTGGACCAGGGCCAGATGGTCCTCGAGCATCCGGGCGTGGTCCAGATCTCCGACGAAGACCGGGTCGAAGCCGGCATCGGCGATCAACTGCTCGGTGACCTGCCGGGCTTCGGCGTCGGCGGCGAACAGGTTGCCGGGCCGGACGCGTTGCGCGCCGATCTGGTCGTAGATCATCGCCCAGTTGGTGTTGAAGCTCTTGGCGGTCGGTCCGCCGATGATCGACTTGATCTGGTGGGCCTGCGATGGGAACTCGCCGGAGCGCTCACCGTAGGCGTTGGTCGCGTCGATGGTCAGCTTGCCCGCGATACCCGTGACGTTGGCCACCGCGGCCGCGATCGCCTGCCCGGGTACGGCGACGAGAACCACGTCCGCGGCCGAGCCGTCGCCGCCGTCTCGTCCCAACGTGGTGACCTTGTGCCCAGCGTCCGACCAGATCCGGGCGAGTCCGCCGCCGATCCGGCCACGGCCCACCGTGACGATGTCCATGCGCGTCCTCCCTGGTTGCCCGAGCAGGTGCACAGCACGGAAGCCGAGCGACCGCCCGAGCTGACCCGAGTTGGCTGCGAGCAGCATAGGTGGGCTGAACAGCGGAGGAGCGGGTCCAGCGAGGTCACCGGGCCAGCAGCGGGTTCGGGACCGGGTCCGCGCCGAGGTGGAACGACGCATCCCGGGCCGCACGGTCGTGGTAGCCGCCGGGCAGCAGCCGTTCGCGGTTCAGGCACACCCGCTCGAACTCGGGCGCGAACAGGTCGAACAGCGCGAACCGATCCGCCAGCTCGAGGAAGCGCCGCTGGTATCCGAGCACCTCGTCACGGGCCACCGCGCGCGTCGGGCCGGCGCTGCGCTGGACACAGCGG
>JAOPVE010000388.1 GCA_025963185.1 Actinomycetes bacterium | reverse complement strand
CAAGATGATGAAGCAGATGGGCGGCCAGATGGGCCTGCCCGGGGCGCGCCGCAGCGCGACACGCTCGTCCAAGAACAAGCGCAAGGGCAAAAAGGGCGGCGGCGGACCGAGGCGGATGCTCCCGGGCCTTCCCGGCGGGATGCCCGGCGGCGGCATGCCCGGCGGGATGCCGGGTCAGCAGCAGGGCGGCCAGCCCGCGCTCCCGCCCGGGATCCCCGGGCTGCCCGGCGGGATGCCGAAGATCGACTTCAGCAAGCTCCGCAAGCCCGACCAGTAACGAGCGATCAGGGGTCCGGCGTCCCGGGGTTCAGGGGAAGTGCGGAACCTGCGACCGGCCCTGGGCGGCCGCAGATTCCGCACTTCGGCCAGTGGGCGCGGGTGGTCAGCGCCGGATCCGCCAGGTGATGGTGCGGGCGGGGCTCGCGGATCCGCCGGGGGCGATCGAGCGCACGGCGAACACCTGGCGGCCCGGCTCCAGGTTCGCGTAGACGACGGGGCTCTCGCAGGTGGCGAAGGCCGATCCGTTGTGCGAGCACTGGAACGGCAGTCCGCGCTGGGTGCCGGTGAACTCGATGGTCGCGGTCGGCTCGCCGGTCACGTGGTCCGGCCGGGACGTCACCACGGGGGCGGGCACCGACGGCGAGAACAGTTCGAGGGTGCCGTAGGCCAGTCCGCCGCACAGGACCACGGTGACCGCCGCCGCGGCGACGCGGGAGGGCGTGGTGGACAGCTCGGGCACTCGCATCCGTCCAGGGTGAGGTGCGTGCGGGCGTCCGGCGATCCTCCGCTCGGGCGCACTGCGATCCCCGGGCCGGCCGGCACGCCGGCCGCTTGGAGCGTCTGCGTGCGAGACTGCGGCGCGTGATGGGGCCACTGCATGTGCGCGGCGTCCTGCTGCCCGGAGAAACCGAAACCGACCTCTGGATCGACGGAGACCGGCTCAGCACCGAGCCGATCCGCGGTGCCGAGACGATCGCGAGCGGCGGCTGGATCGTCCCCGGCCTGGTCGACGTCCACTGCCACCCCGGCCTGGACCCGGACGGGCCGGTGCCGGGGGTCGCCGCCGCGAAGGAACTCGCCCTGGTGGACCGGGACGCGGGAGTGCTGGCGATCCGGGACGCGGGCTCGCCGGTCGACTACCGGGAGCTGGACGGCGATCCGGAGATGCCGAGGCTGATCCGGGCCGGACGGCACCTCGCCCCGCCCAAGCGCTACCTGCCGCACGTGGCGATCGAGTGCGGCCCCGGCGAGCTCCCGCAGCGGGCCGCCGAGCAGGCCAGGTCGGGCAACGGCTGGATCAAGCTCGTCGGCGACTGGATCGACCGTGACACCGGCGACCTCGGCCCGACGTTCCCCCCGGAGGCGCTGGCCGCCGCCGTCGAGGCCGCGCACGCCGCCGGGGCCAGGGTGGCCGTCCACACCTTCAGCGAGGCCGCGCTGCCCGCCCTGATCTCGGCGGGCGTCGACTCGATCGAGCACGGCACTGGACTGGACGAGAGCCTGATCGGCGAGCTGGCCCGCCGGGGCACGGCGCTGGTGCCGACGCTGACGAACATCGAGAACTTCCCGGGGATCGCCGCGAAAGCCGACGCGAAGTTCCCCGCCTACGCGGCCCACATGCGGCGCCTGCACGAGACGTTTCCGCAGGTCGTCCGGTCGGCCTACGAGGCGGGCGTGCCGATCTACGCCGGTACGGACGCCGGCGGGGGAGTGCGGCACGGGCTCGCGGCGGGCGAGATCCTGCGGCTGCACCAAGCGGGCCTGCCGGCGGCCGACGCGCTCGCCGCCGGATCCTGGGCCGCCCGCGACTGGCTCGGCCTGACCGGGCTCACCCACGGCGGGCTCGCCGATCTGGTGGTCTACGACAGCGACCCGCGCGAGGACCTGCGGGTGCTGGCGGCCCCGGCGCGGATCGTCCTGCGCGGCCGGGTCATCCGCTGACACTCTAGGATCTGACGCCATGGCCAAGACTCCCGTCCTCACGCCCCAGGCCGAGGACTTCCCGCGCTGGTACCAGGACGTCATCTCGAAGGCGGAACTCGCCGACAACGGGCCGGTGCGCGGCACGATGGTGATCCGCCCGACGGGGTATGCCCTGTGGGAGCGGATGCAGCGCGAGGTCGACGACCGGATCAAGGCCACCGGCGCCGAGAACGCCTACGTCCCGCTGTTCATCCCGGAGTCCTACCTGCACAAGGAGGCCCAGCACGTCGAGGGCTTCAGCCCCGAGCTCGCGGTCGTCACCCACGCGGGCGGCAAGAAGCTCGAAGAGCCGGTGGTCGTGCGGCCGACGTCCGAGACGATCATCAACTCGTTCTTCGCCAAGTGGGTCCAGTCCTACCGGGACCTGCCGATGCTCGTGAACAACTGGTCGAACGTGGTCCGCTGGGAACTGCGCCCGCGTGTCTTCCTGCGGACCACCGAGTTCCTCTGGCAGGAGGGCCACACCTGCCACGCCACCGAGGACGACGCCCGCGACTACGCCCGCCGGATCCTGCACGAGGTCTACGAGGACTTCATGGTCAGCGTGCTCGCGCTGCCGGTCCTGGTCGGCCGCAAGACCGCGCGCGAGCGGTTCGCCGGCGCCACGAACACCCTCACCTGCGAGGGCATGATGCGCGACGGCAAGGCGCTCCAGATGGGCACGAGCCACGAGCTCGGCCAGAACTTCGCGAAGGCGTTCGGCGTGCAGTTCTCCGCCGCGGACGGTGGCCGGGAGTTCGCCTGGCAGACCTCGTGGGGCGTCTCCACCCGCATGGTCGGCGGGCTCATCATGGGCCACGGCGACGACAACGGGCTGCGGGTGCCGCCGCGGCTGGCCTCGGTCCAGGCGCTGGTCATGGTCGTGAAGGACGGCGAGGGCGTCGGCGAGGCCGCGCACAAGCTGGCCGCCGAACTGGGCGCGGCCGGGGTCCGCGTCGCCGTGGACGACCGCACCGACACCCCGTTCGGCCGCCGCGCGGTGGACGCCGAGCTCAAGGGCATCCCGATCCGGATCGAGGTGGGCCCGCGCGACCTCGCCGAGGGCAACGTCAACCTCGCCCGGCGGATCCCCGGCACCAAGACCCCGACCGCGATCGGCGCGGTCGCCACCGCCGTGACCGCGGCCCTCACAGAGGACCAGAAGGCCCTGCACGACGAGGCCCTGGCCCGCCGCGAGCAGGGTACGGCCGAGGTGGCCAGCATCGGGGAGGCCGCCGAGGCCGCGGCGACCGGCTGGGCGCGCATCCCGTGGTCGGCGGTGGGCCCCGACGGCGAGGCCAAGCTCGCCGAGCAGGCGGTCACCGTGCGGTGCCTGCTCCGGGCCGACGGCTCGGTGCCCGAGTCCGGCGACGAGGACGGCCTGGTCGCGATCGTCGGGCGCTCCTACTGAGCGCGCAGCCCGCGTCGCAGTACTTCTCGCCGGGTGAGGCGATCCTCGTGCGGTACTGCCGGGGATCCCAGGTGCGCGAGGTCCGGCCCGTCACGGTCATCGAGGACGGTCCGGACGGGCTCGCCGTGTGGCTGGCGCCGCAGACCCCGATGATCCGGTCGGTGCTCGCCGACGGGCGGTCCGTGGCGTCGGCGCCGCTCCGGGAGCGGTTCGTCACCCCGGTGGTCCGCCGGGAGCGCACCTGGAACGGCACCGGGATCGTCATGGTCTTCCCGCCCGGCGCGCCGTACTCGGTGTGGCTGTTCTGGGACTCCGAGCGCCGGTTCCTCGGCTGGTACGGCAACCTCGAGGACGAGGCGGTCCGCTGGCCGGGCGGGCTGGACACCGCGGACCTGCACCTGGACGTGTGGGTGACCCCGGACCGCGAGTGCGAGTGGCGCGACGAGGACGAGTTCGACGTGGCGATCGGCCTCCCGGACTTCTGGACCGAGCACCGGGTCCCGGGGATCCGCGAGGCCGGCGAGCGGATCATGGCCCTCGCCCGCGCCGCCCACCCCCCGTTCGACGGGCGATTTGTCGACTTCACCCCGGATCCGTCGTGGCCCGTGCCCGCCCTGCCGCCCGAGTGGGACACGCCGCGGCACGTGCGCTGACCCGGCGGACGGCTGCCCGGCGTGGCCGATTCGGTGCTGCGCGTGGTGTCTGGCAGAATAAGCCGCTGAACTGGCAGTCGTGTGGCCCCTCTCACCCGCGGCCGTCAGGTCCGCCGAGCGGTGGCTGGCATCGTTCCCCACGTGCCGAGACCGCTCAACCGAAAACACAACACCCAGGAGCAACCACACCCGTGGCCACCAAGATCAAGCTGATGCGGCTCGGCAAGATGCGCGCGCCGTACTACCGCATCGTCGTCGCCGACGCCCGTACCAAGCGCGACGGCCGGTCCATCGAGACGATCGGCAAGTACCACCCCAAGGAGGACCCCTCGTTCATCGAGGTCATCTCCGAGCGGGCCCTCTACTGGCTCGGCGTCGGCGCGCAGCCGACCGAGCCCGTGCTGGCGATCCTCAAGGTCACCGGCGACTGGCAGAAGTTCAAGGGTGAGCCGGCTCCGGCCCCCATGAAGGTCGCCGCTCCGAAGGCCGACAAGCGGATCGCGTTCGAGGCGGCCGCGCGAGCGATCGCCGACACGCCGGTGGCCGACGCCACCACCCCGAAGAAGAAGGCCCCGAAGAAGGCCGCCGAGCCCAAGCCCGACGCTGCCGCCACCGACGAGACCGACGCCCCCGCGGAGTCCTGACGTGCTCGAAACCGCACTGGAACACCTCGTCAGGGGCATCGTCGACAACCCCGACGACGTCCACGTAGACCTGGTGACCGGCCGGCGCGGGCGCATCCTCGAGGTGCGCGTCCACCCCGACGATCTTGGCAAGGTGATCGGCCGGGGTGGGCGTACCGCGAAGGCACTGCGCACGGTGATGGCCGGCATCGGCGGGCGCAGTGTGCGCGTCGACGTCGTCGACACCGACCGCTGATCGCGGCGCGGCAGTGCAACTGGTAGTCGGGCGGATCGGCCGTGCCCACGGCATCCGTGGTGACGTCCTCGTCGACGTGCGCACCGACGAACCCGACCTGCGGTTCGCGGCGGGATCGGTGCTGCTCACCGATCCGGCCGCGGCGGGACCGCTGACGATCGAGCGGTCCCGCTGGCACTCCGGCAAGCTCCTGCTCGCCTTCGAGGGCTACGGCGACCGGACGGCCACCGAGCGGCTGCGCGGGGTCTGCCTGGTGATCGACTCGGACGACCTCGAACCCCTGGACGATCCCGACGAGTTCCACGACCACCAGCTGGTCGGGCTCGCCGCACTGACCACCGGCGGGGAGAAGCTCGGCGAGGTCACCGAGGTGATCCACGGGCCGGCGGGCGAGCTGCTGGCCATCGCGCGGACCGGCGGCGCCGAGGTGCTGATCCCGTTCATCCGCGAGTTCGTCCCCGAGGTCGACCTCGCCGGCGGACGGGTGGTCGTGGCGCCGCCCGAGGGCCTGCTGGACTTGTAGTGCGCATCGACGTCATCACGATCTTCCCCGGGTACCTCGCGCCGCTGGGGGAGTCCCTGCTGGGCAAGGCCCAGGAGAAGGGGCTCGTCCAGGTCCACGTCCACGACCTGCGGCAATGGACTTCCGACGTGCACCGCACGGTCGACGACTCCCCGTACGGCGGCGGACCGGGCATGGTCATGCGCCCCGAGCCCTGGGGTGACGCCCTCGACGCCGTCTGCCCACCGGGCGAGCCGGGGCGCCTGGTCGTGCCCACCCCGTCCGGGCGGCCGTTCACCCAGGCCCTGGCCGCCGAACTGGCCGCCGAACCGCACCTGATCTTCGCCTGCGGGCGCTACGAGGGCATCGACTACCGGGTCGTCGAGCACGCCCGCACCCGGATGCCCGTCGACGAGGTCAGCCTCGGCGACTATGTGCTGGCTGGTGGCGAGGTCGCCGTGCTGGTGATGACCGAGGCGATCAGCCGCCTGGTGCCGGGTGTGGTGGGGAACGTGCGCTCGGTCGAGGACGACTCGTTCGCCGCCGGACTGCTCGAAGGGCCCGCCTACACTCGCCCCGAGGTCTGGCGCGGCCACGAGGTGCCCGAGGTGCTCCTGTCCGGCCACCACGCCCGGATCGAGCGCTGGCGCCGCGACCAGTCCCTCCGCCGGACCGCCGAGCGCCGCCCCGACCTCCTCGCCGCCCTCCCGCCCGAGACCCTCGACAAGCACGACCACAAGATCCTCGACGCCCTGGTGACCGACGCGCCAGCGCAACCCTGACCGCGCACGCTCTACTAACGAGCGGGGCGGGTTTCACGTTCAGGTGGGCGATGTGGCACAGTAACCAGGTTGCCCGACCGCGGCCGTCAGTGTGCCGCCGGTCCGCCAGACACTTCAATCCCTGGTACGCGCAAGCACCGGCGTGCCTGATGACGAGGAAGCGAACACCGCGATGAACACGCTGGACGCCCTGGATGCCGAGTCGCTGCGTACCGACATCCCGGCCTTCCGGCCCGGCGACACCCTGAAGGTGCACGTGCGGGTCGTCGAGGGCAACCGCTCCCGGATCCAGGTGTTCCAGGGTGTGGTGATCCGCCGCCAGGGTGCCGGGGTCCGGGAGACCTTCACGGTCCGCAAGGTGAGCTTCGGTGTCGGGGTCGAGCGCACGTTCCCGGTGCACACCCCCATCATCGAGAAGATCGAGATCCTGACCCGCGGCGCGGTCCGCCGGGCGAAGCTGTACTACCTCCGTGAGCTCCGTGGCAAGGCCGCGAAGATCAAGGAGAAGCGCGAGACTCCCGCCAACTGATCCGCGGTTCCTCCGAACCGGGCGCGGGCCGGTTACTCTCATTCGTGAGATGACTAGCCCAGGCGGCCGTGGCCGCGGATTTGCGTACGCGGCGCCCGAGCGGGCCCCCCGCGGCTACGCACCTGCGCCCAAGCAACGCGGCCGCCTCTATGTCTCCGAGGCCTCGCAGCAGGGCCGCCATGTCGGGCGGCACCGCGCGGGCTCGTCGCGCGGCGGCCCCAGAGGCGGTCAGCCCGACAGCAGGCCCCTGCCGTTCTGGCAGGAACTCCCGCTGCTCGTGCTGATCGCCTTTTCGCTCGCCCTGCTGATCAAGACCTTCCTGCTCCAGGCGTTCTTCATCCCCTCCGGATCGATGGAGCGCACGCTCCTGATCAAGGACCGGGTGCTGGTCAACAAGATCGTTTACGACTTCCGGGCGCCGCAGCGGGGCGAGGTCATCGTGTTCCGCGGCGTCGACTCGTGGGCGCCCGAGACCACCACCCCCAAGCCGGTCGGGCTGGTCGCCAAGGCCAGCCGCACGGTCGGCGGCCTCGTCGGCCTGGCCGAGCCCGACGAGAAGGACTTCATCAAGCGGGTCATCGGCACCCCCGGCGACGTCGTGCAGTGCTGCGATGCCCAGGGCCGGCTCATGGTCAACGGCAAGCCGCTGAACGAGACGTACCTGTTCCAGGATGACCGGCGCCCGTTCGGCCCGATCACGGTCCCGGCGGGGCGGCTGTTCGTCATGGGCGACCACCGCGGCAACTCCCAGGACTCGCGCGCCTACATCGGTGATCAGTTCAAGGGCACGATCCCGATCAGCCAGGTCATCGGCCGGGCGTTCGTCAAGGTGTGGCCCGTCGACCGCTGGGGCGGCCTGCCGGTGCCGCCGGCCTGGCAGGGGGTCCCGCTCGCGGGTGCCGCTCCGGCCGCCGGTCCGTCGCGGGCGGGGGTCGGCGGCAGCGCGCCGGGTGCCACGAGCGGTGCTCAGCCTGTTCGCGCGGCCGCTCGCCAGCCCGTGGGTGCTCCGGGCGGTGGTGGGGCCGTGGCGGGCCCCTCAGCGGCCTCTCGGGGGTCTCTGCCAGCCAATCCGCTGACCGCGTCGGCTGCCGCGCTCGCGTTCGTGCCCGTCGTCACGTGGGGACGCAGGCGCACCAGACGCAACAGGCACCCTCGGGGCGCGGTCCGTGGGGGCTAGGCCGTACGCTTCAGCGGTGATGGGGGAGACGAAAAAGCCGAAAAGCAAGCGATCGTTCTGGATCGAACTTCCGATTCTGGTTCTGGTCGCGATTCTGGTCGCCGTCGTTGTGCGGACCTTTTTGATCCAGACGTTCTACATCCCGTCGGAGTCGATGGAGAACACGCTTCTCATCAACGACCGGGTGCTGGTCAACAAGGTCGTCTACGACATGCGCGAGCCCCGGCGTGGCGAGGTCGTCGTATTCAAGCCCCCCGCGAACTGGAATGCCGGCCCGAATAAGGACGACTACATCAAGCGCGTCGTCGGCATCGGCGGCGACCGGGTGGTCTGCTGCGACAGCCAGGGCCGGATCACGGTCAACGGCAAGCCACTCACCGAGACGTACCTCTTCCCGGGCGACAAGCCGTCCGAGACCGAGTTCGACGTGACCGTGCCCAAGGGCCGCCTGTTCATGATGGGCGACCACCGCAGCGCCTCGGCCGACTCGCGGGTCCATCAGGAGTTCAACTCGGGGACGATCGGCCTGACCGACGTGGTGGGCCGCGCCTTCGTCATCTTCTGGCCGCTCAACCGCGCGGGCACCCTGTCCCCGCCCGACACGTTCAGCGGCATCCCGGCCCCGCACGCGGGCTGACGCCGGAGCGCTGGATGAGTTCGGCTCTCGTCGATCGCACGGCCGCCCGGGTCCTCCTCCTCGACTCCGAGGGCGCCGTGCTGCTGTTGCACGGGTTCGACCCCGCGGATCCGCAGGCGGGCACGTGGTGGTTCACCCTCGGCGGCGGGCTGGAGCCCGGTGAGGATCCGGCTGCTGGCGCGGCGCGGGAACTGTTCGAGGAGACTGGCCTCGCGGTGCCCGTGAGCGAGTTCCACGGGCCGGTCCACGAGCGGGTGGCGGAGTTCGGGCTCGATGGGGTCCGCTATCGCCAGCGCGAGTGGTTCTTCGTGGTCCGGGCGGATCGGCGGGAGATCGATACGTCCGGCTTCACCGACTTGGAACGGCGATCCATCGACGGGCACCGGTGGTGGACCCCGGCCGAGCTCGCCGTCACCGCCGAGACCGTCTACCCCGACGCCCTGATCGAGCTGCTGGCGAGCATTCCGCCCGCCGGTCCGGGGGTCTGAGGTGCTGCGTCCGCCGCGCGCCGTGGTCCGCCGTGAGCATGGCCTCTACACGCTGGAGCGCACCCTGCACCGGCGCGGGTTCGACCGGGTCGGCGGGGCCGACGAGGCCGGGCGGGGCGCGTGCGCGGGTCCGCTGGTGACGGCCGCCGTCGTGCTGCCCGCCGGCAAGCGCGGCGAGGTGCCCGGCCTGGCCGATTCCAAGCTGCTCACCCCGGCCGCGCGCGATCGCGCCTACGACGAGGTGCTGGCCCGCGCCGAGGCGTACTCAGTGGTGATCGTGCCGGCCGCCGACATCGACGCCCGGGGCCTGCACCGCTGCAACCTCGAAGCGCTCCGGCGGGCGCTGGTGCAGCTCGCGCCCGGTCCCGACTACGTGCTCACGGACGGGTTCGGCGTCGACGGCACCGGCGTGCCCGCCCTGGCCGTCTGGAAGGGCGACCGGGTCAGCGCGTGCATCGCGGCCGCGTCCGTGCTGGCCAAGGTCGTCCGGGACCGGATCATGACGGGCCTGCACGAGCAGTACCCCGAGTACGACTTCGCCCAGCACAAGGGCTACTGCACGGCCGCGCACTCCGAGGCACTCCGCCGCCACGGCCCGTGCGCCGAGCACCGGATGTCCTACGCCAACGTCGTGGCGGCCCTGGCAGGCCTGCCCGTGGACACCGCCGGCTTCGCCGCCGGTACGGTGGGTGATCCGCTGGACGGCGAGCTCGACCTCACCGACGGCGAGGTGTCCTGGCGCCCCGGCGACGGGGTAGGGTCCGGCGGCCTGGGCATCGGCGCAGGTGGGGCGAGCACACCGGCGGGAGCCGTGGTGCGCGACAATGGCCCGGTGAGGGACGTGACGACATGACCGAGCGAATCAGCAGTGCAGCGCGTCCCATGGTCATGGCCGGCTCGAGCGAAGGCCGGACAGGACCGAGGGGCAGGCCGCATGGCCGGCCGGAGCGGAGCGAGGGGCGGGCATGAGCGCCGAGGACCTGGAGAAGTACGAGACCGAGATGGAGCTCCAGCTCTATCGCGAGTACCGGGACATCGTGCGGCAGTTCTCGTACGTGGTCGAGACCGAGCGCCGCTTCTACCTGGCGAACTCGGTCGACCTGCAGGTACGCAACGCCGACGGAGAGGTGTACTTCGAGGTCGAGATGTCCGACGCGTGGGTCTGGGACATGTACCGGCCCGCCCGGTTCGTGAAGAATGTTCGGGTTGTGACCTTCAAGGACGTCAACGTCGAGGAGCTCGAGAAGCCGGACATCTCGCTTCCCGACGGCAGCCCGCCATTCGGCAACGGGTAAGGGCCGCCCGCCCGGGGTAGGGACTGCGGTGACGAAAGGGGTCATCGTGTCCGACACCGAGAACGCCGCCCGCGAGCAGGACGAGGCGCCGCTGCCCGACGGGATCCCGCTGCCCGACGCCGCACCGGCGACGATGCCATCCGAGGCCAGGACCGGCCCGAACGCCGCCACGGACGTGGAGCACGCCGATCCGGTGCGAGCCGACGGGGAGTTGCTGGCGGGCGGGGTACCGCCGGGTACCGCGCCCCGCGTGCCCGCCGCGCCAGGCACGGCCGAAGAGGCGGCACCCGCGACGGACGTCCACACGCCTGACGACGGTCCGGGTGGCCGCGACATCGACACCGCCGAGCCGCCGCTGGCGAGCCGCCCGAGAGCCGCGCGGCATCCCTAGAGCACCCACCCCGCGAAGTGCGGTAACCACGGCACCCACCCCGCGAAGTGCGGTAAACGCC
>JAOPVE010000348.1 GCA_025963185.1 Actinomycetes bacterium | reverse complement strand
ACCGCGGCCGGTCGGGACCGGCCGCGGTTACCGCACTTCGCGGGGCTTACGCCTTCAGGGCCTACGCCTTCGGCGGCTGGTCGCCCTCGGCGACCTTCGGCACGTCCGCGGGGGGCGCTCCGGCCTCCTTGGGCTTCGCGTCGATACCCGCCTCCTTGCGCTGAGCAGGCGTGATCGGCGTCGGTGCGCCGGTCAGCGGGTCACCGCCCGAGGCCGTCTTCGGGAACGCGATGACGTCCCGGATCGACTCGGAGTTCGCCAGCATCGCGCACAGCCGGTCCCAGCCCAGGGCGATCCCGGCGTGCGGCGGCGGACCGTACTGGAACGCCTCCAGCAGGAAGCCGAACTTGCTCCTGGCCTCCTCCTCGGACAGCCCGAGCACCGCGAACGCCTTCTCCTGGGTGTCGGCGCGGTGGATACGGACCGATCCGCCGCCCAGCTCGGTGCCGTTGAGGACGATGTCGTAGGCGTCGGAGATCGCCGCGCCCGGGTCGTCGGCGAAGCGGTCCAGCCACTCGGGCGTCGGGGCCGTGAACGGGTGGTGGATCGCGGTCCAGCCGCCCTCGCCGTCCGGCTCGAACATCGGGAAGTCGACGATCCAGACGAACTCCCAGCGGCTCTCGTCGATCAGGTTCGCGCGCTTGCCGATCTCGAGCCGGGCCGCGCCAAGCAGCGTCTGGGCCTCGGTCTTCTCCCCCGCCGCGAAGAACACCGCGTCGCCGGGCTTGGCGCCGACCGCGTCGGCCAGCCCGGTCAGGTGCTCCTCCGACAGGTTCTTGGCGACCGGGCCGCGGGCCTCGCCGGTCTCGGCGTCGAGCAGCACGTAGGCGAGCCCCTTGGCGCCGCGCGAGCGGGCCCATTCCTGCCAGCCGTCCAGCTCCTTGCGGGTCTGGGCGGCGCCGCCCGGCATGACCACGGCGCCGACGTACGCGGCCTGGAACACCCGGAACCCGGTGCCGGCGAAGTAGCTGGTCAGCTCGGTGAGCTCGCAGCCGAACCGCAGGTCGGGACGGTCGATCCCGAACCGGGTCATGGACTCGGCGTAGGTCATCCGCGGGATCGGCAGCGCGATCTCGTAGCCCAGCACGTCCCGCCAGATCGCCGCGATGACGGCCTCGCCGAGCGCGATGATGTCGTCCTGGGTGGCGAAGCTGACCTCGATGTCGAGCTGGGTGAACTCGGGCTGGCGGTCCGCCCGG
Source organism: Actinomycetes bacterium (assembly GCA_025963185.1). GTDB lineage: Bacteria > Actinomycetota > Actinomycetes > Mycobacteriales > Cryptosporangiaceae > RYN-140. The sequence continues at coordinate 6,444 of JAOPVE010000348.1, read as the reverse complement.
AAGTCCTCGTCGCGGTAGCACCGGGCGATCTGGAAGTAGCGCTCCATGCCCGCGACCATGAGCAGCTGCTTGAACAGCTGCGGGGACTGCGGCAGCGCGTACCAGTTGCCCGGCTGCAGGCGGACCGGCACGAGGAAGTCGCGCGCGCCCTCCGGCGTCGAGCGGGTCAGCGTCGGCGTCTCGATCTCGATGAAGTCCCGGTCCACGAGCACGTCGCGGGCCACCTTGTTGACCTTCGAGCGCAGCCGCAGGGCACTGCCGGGGCCGCTGCGCCGCAGGTCCAGATACCGGTATTTGAGCCGGGCCTCCTCGCCGACCTCGCCGGCGCCCTGGCCGTCGATCGGGAAGGGCAGCGGCGCGGACTCCGACAGCACCTCCAGCGCGGTCGCGGTCACCTCGATCTCGCCGGTCGGCAGGTCGGGGTTCTCGTTGCCCTCCGGACGGCGCCCGACCGTGCCCTCGACCCGCACGCAGTACTCGGATCGCAGCGCGTGCGCCGCGGCGGCCATGTCGCCTTCACGGAACACCACCTGGACGTACCCGGACGCGTCGCGCAGGTCGATGAAGATGACGCCGCCGTGGTCGCGGCGGCGGGACACCCAGCCGGCGAGCGTGACGGACTGGCCGTCCTGCGCGGCACGCAGGGTGCCGGCGGAAGCTGAGCGGTACGCGCGGTAGGTGCGGTTAGTCACGAGAGCTTCTCCTGGATGGTCGAGACGGCGTCGGTGAGCGGGACGGCGACCTGGTCGCCGCTGGCGAGATCCTTGAGCTGGGCGGTTCCGCCCTCGAGATCTCGCTCGCCGATCACGACGGCGTACCGGGCGCCGGAGCGGTCCGCGGCCTTCATCGCGCCCTTGAGCCCACGTCCGCCGTAGGCGAGGTCGGTGCTCACGCCCGCGCGGCGCAGCTCGCCGGCCAGCGTGACCGCGCGCGCCTTCGCCGCCCCCAGCGGGACGATGAACACCTGGCAGCGCGCCGGATCGGCGACCGCGATGCCCTCGGCCCGCAGAGCCAGCATCGTGCGGTCCACCCCGAGGCCGAACCCGATGCCGGACAGCGCCGGACCCCCGACGGACTCCACCAGCCCGTCGTAGCGCCCGCCGCCGCCGACCGCCGACTGGGAGCCCAGCCCGTCGTGCTGGAACTCGAACGTGGTCTTCGTGTAGTAGTCCAGGCCGCGGACGAGGCGCGGGGCCTCCTCCCACTGCACGCCCAGCTCCTTGAGGTACCCGCGGACCTCGTCGTAGTGCTCCCGGCACGCCTCGCACAGGTTGTCGGCGAGCAGCGGGGCGCCCGCGAGCTGGGCGCGCACCTCGGGCCGCTTGTCGTCGAGCACCCGCAGCGGGTTGATCTCGGCCCGGCGGCGGGTGTCGGCGTCGAGGTCGAGCCCGCCCAGGAACTCCTGCAGGCGCTCGCGGTAGGCGGGGCGGCAGGTGGCGTCGCCGAGCGAGTTCAGCAGCAGCCGCGCCTGGGTCAGGCCCAGCGCCCGGAACCCCTCGGCCGCGGTGGCGATGACCTCGGCGTCCAGCGCCGGGTCGTCCACACCGATCGCCTCGATGCCGACCTGGACGTGCTGGCGGTACCGGCCCGACTGCGGCGCCTCGTACCGGAAGTTGGGACCGGTGTACCAGAGCTTGACGGGCAGCTGGCCGGCCAGCAGGTTGTGCTCGACGACCGCCCGGATCACCCCCGCCGTGCCCTCGGGACGCAGCGTGAGCGACCGGCCGCCCTTGTCTTCGAAGGTGTACATCTCCTTGGAGACCACGTCGGTGGACTCCCCGACGCTGCGGGTGAACAGCGCGGTGTCCTCGAACATCGGCGTCTGGACGTACTGGTAGCCCGCCAGCTCGGCGGGCCGCGACAGCGCGTTCACGACCGCGAGGAACTCCTCCGAGGCGGGTGGGAGGAGGTCGTAGGTGCCCTTGGGGGCGGTGAAAGGTGTCGTCACAGTCCTGTCCTCGGGGCCTGCGGGGTGCCCGCCTGGGCGACCGTCCGCAGGAAGGGGTTGGTGGCGCGTTCGCGGCCGATGGTCGTCGACTCCCCGTGGCCCGGATGGACCACGGTCTCGTCGTCCAGCGGCAGCACCACCCGGCGCAGCGACTCGGCCATCGCGCTCTCGCTCCCGCCGGGCAGGTCGACCCGCCCAACCGATCCGGCGAAGAGCAGGTCGCCGGAGAAGAGCAGCTGCTCGTCACTGGTGGTGAGGGAGAACGCGACGGATCCGGGGGTGTGACCGGGCGCGAGCCTCGTCGTCAGCTCGACCCCGGCGAGCCGCAGGACCTGCCCGTCGGCGAGCTCGCGGACGTCGTCGGGCTCGGCGAACTCCAGCTGGCCGAACAGCGGGGTGCCCGGCGGGATGCCGACGCCGCCACCGGGGTCGGTGAGCTGCCAGCGGTCCGCCGGGTGGATGTACGCGGGGATGTCCTTCGCGCCGCACACCGGCACGACCGAGAAGGTGTGGTCGAAGTGACCGTGCGTGAGCACCACGGCGGCGGGCAGAAGCCGGTGGCGCGCCAGCAGGGCGCCGAGCTGGGGAACCGCGCCGATGCCCGGGTCCACCACCACGCACTCCTGCCCCGCGCCGGGGGCGATCACCCAGCAGTTGGTGCCCGGGGGCCCGGCGGGAAACCCGGCGACCAGCACGGCTCGTCCTCTCTCACGATCTCTCGCTCACGATCCTGCCGCGGCAACCACCGCGGATCGGCCGGCCTGGCTTACGATCGGCCCCAGGTCAGCCTACCGACGCGCCGGGGCGCCGAGCGACCGCGTTCCGCCGCCGCGAGTCGCGGGGTGCTCGCCGGCGGTCCGAGGCCTGCCTCGTAAACTTTTGTGGTCGCCGCCACAGGCGAGCCGCCGACGACAGGAGCAGCACGTGCCGACCTTGGACCGCCAGCGCGCTCTCGCCCGCCAGAAACTCGAGCGCCAGATGGCCCGCCGGGCCGCCGCCGCCAAGCGCCGCAGGCAGTTGCAGGCCGGCACCGCAGCCGCCCTCGCGGTCGTAGTGATCATCGGCGGCGTGACGCTGCTCGTGCTCAAGCTGCGCTCGGACGACAAGCCGGCCTCCAACACGGCCGCGCCGAAGCCGTCCGCGGCCGCCTCGCTGCCGCCGGGCTCCTGCGCGTACCCCAAGAGCAGCGGCGGGCAGGTCAAGAACGTCGGGACCCCGGTGACGAAGAACGTCGCCCACACGGGCACCCGCACCGCGACCATCAAGACCAGCGTCGGGGACCTGACCTTCGAGCTCGACCAGGCCAAGGCGCCCTGCACGGCGAACAGCTTCGAGTTCCTGGCCGCGAAGAAGTACTACGACGGCACCTCCTGTCACCGGGTCACCACGAGCGGCATCTTCGTGCTCCAGTGCGGCGACCCGACGGCGACCGGTGGCGGCGGCCCTGGCTACCAGTACGGCGAGGAGAACCTCCCCGCGGATCCGAAGAAGGGGTACGTCAAGGGCGTCCTCGCGATGGCCAACGCCGGAGCGGGCACCAACGGCAGCCAGTTCTTCATCGTCTACAAGGACGGCAGCGCCCTGGACTCGAAGTACTCGATCTTCGGCAAGGTGACCAAGGGCATCGACAAGGTCGAGGAGGTCGCCGCGGCGGGCGTCGAGGGCGGCGGCCAGGACGGCAAGCCCAAGAAGGCCGTCAAGTTCGACACCGTGAAGCTCGGCCCGCTGACCTGACCGGACCTCGCACGTGAGAACGGGCCCGCCTCCAGTTCGGAGGACGGGCCCGTTCTGCGTCTGGCCTCAGTACCGCAGCATGAACTGGGTGACCACGTCGCCGGCTGGGGCGCCGGTGTCGTTCGGCTCCTGCTGGTCCTGCATCTCCACCATGTCCTCCGGCAGCACGCGCGCCGGCAGGTGGCTGAAGTCGTACTTGACTGGCTTGACGGGCTTGTCGGGGCTCTCGGGCATGGCGCCTCCTACGTTCCGGACGTCACGCGATACGCGTCGTAGACGCCCTCCACCTTACGGACCACGCCTAGCAGGTGGCCCAGGTGCTTCGGATCGGCCATCTCGAAGGTGAACCGGCTCACCGCAACCCGGTCGCGCGTGGTGGTGACGGTCGCGGACAGGATGTTCACCCGCTCGTCGGACAGCTCGCGGGTGACGTCCGAGAGCAGGCGGTGCCGGTCCAGCGCCTCGACCTGGATCGCCACCAGGAACACCGACCCCGCCGTCGGCGCCCAGGACACCTCGACCAGACGCTGCGGCTGCTTGCGCAGGTCTTCGGCGTTGGTGCAGTCGACCCGGTGCACGCTCGCGCCGCCGCCGCGGGTGATGAACCCGATGATCGAGTCGCCGGGCACCGGAGTGCAGCACTTGGCGAGCTTGACCCAGACGTCACCGACGCCGTTGACGACGATCCCCGGATCCGTGCCGCCGATCTGCCGGGCCCGCTCGCGGGTCGGCAGCGTGATCTCGGCGAGGTCCTCGACCGCGCCCTCGGTACCGCCCAGGGCCGCGACCAGCCGGTTCACCACCGACTGCGCCGAGATCTGGTTCTCGCCCACCGCCGCGTACAGGGCGCTGACGTCGGCGTAGTGCAGGTCCCGCGCGAGGGTGATGAGCGCCTCGCCGCCGAACAGCCGCTGCAGTGGCAGCCCCTGCTTGCGCATGAACCGCTGGATCGCGTCCTTGCCGTGGTCGATCGCGTCCTCGCGCCGTTCCTTCGCGAAGTGCTGGCGGATCTTCGTGCGGGCCCGCGGGCTCTTGACGAAGCTCAGCCAGTCCTGCGAGGGGGACGCGGCCTCGGACTTGGACGTGAAGATGTCGACGGTGTCGCCATTGGCCAGCGTGCTCTCCAGCGGCACCAGCTTGCCGTTGACCCGCGCGCCGATGCAGCGGTGCCCGACCTCGGTGTGTACCGCGTACGCGAAGTCGACCGGCGTGGACCCGGTGGGCAGCGGGATGACGTCGCCCTTCGGGGTGAAGACGTACACCTCCTGGCCGCCGAGGTCGAACCGCAGCGACTCCAGGAACTCGCCCGGATCGGCGGCCTCGCGCTGCCAGTCCAGTAGCTGGCGCAGCCACGTCATGTCGTCGACCTGCGCGGCCGGACCGGCCACCTCGGCGCCCTTGGCGTCCTTGTACTTCCAGTGCGCCGCGATGCCGTACTCGGCCGTGCGGTGCATCGCCCAGGTCCGGATCTGCAGCTCGACCGGCTTGCCCTCGGGACCGATCACCGTGGTGTGCAGCGACTGGTACATGTTGAACTTCGGCATCGCGATGTAGTCCTTGAAGCGGCCCGGCACCGGCTGCCAGGTCGCGTGGATCACCCCGAGAGCCGCGTAGCAGTCGCGCACCGAGTCGACGAGAACCCGCACGCCGACGAGGTCGTAGATGTCGGCGAAGTCGCGGCCACGCACGATCATCTTCTGGTACACGGAGTAGTAGTGCTTGGGCCGTCCGGTCGTCGTCGCCTTGATCTTGGCCGACTTGAGGTCCGCCGAGACCTGCTCGGTGACCTCGGCCAGGGCCTTGTCGCGGGCCGGGGCGTGCTCGTGTACCAGCCGGGCGATCTCGTCGTACCGCTTCGGGTAGAGGATCGCGAACGCCAGGTCCTCCAGCTCCCACTTGACCGTGTTCATGCCCAGCCGGTGGGCCAGCGGGGCCAGCACTTCGAGGGTCTCGCGGGCCTTGCGCTCCTGCTTCGGGCGGGGCAGGAACCGCAGCGTGCGCATGTTGTGCAGCCGGTCGGCGAGCTTGATGACCAGCACCCGGGGATCCCGGGCCATCGCGACGACCATCTTGCGGATCGTCTCGGCCTCGGCCGCCTCGCCGAACTGCACGCGGTCGAGCTTGGTCACGCCGTCGACCAGGTGCGCGACCTCGCCGCCGAAGTCCGCCTGGAGCTGTTCGAGCGTGTACCCGGTGTCCTCGACGGTGTCGTGCAGCAGCGCGGCGGACAGCGTGGTGGTGTCCATGCCCAGCTCGGCGAGGATCGTCGCGACCGCCAGCGGGTGCGTGATGTACGGATCGCCGCTCTTGCGCAGCTGACCCCGGTGGAACTGCTCGGCGACCTCGTAGGCCTTCTGGAGCAGCCGGACGTCGGCCTTGGGGTGCGCGGCGCGGTGGGTCGCGACCAGCGGTTCGAGGACGACGTTGACCTGGCCCTGCCACGACGCGGCGCTGAACCGGGCGAGGGCGGCCCGGACCCGGCGCCCGGTCGGTGCGCTGCTCGCGGCACGCTGATCCGGATCGGCGCCGGTCGTGCGCGCGGGCGTTACCGGCGCGGCCTTGGCCGCCTTCGGCTTCGCGGGCTTGCTACCCGCGGGCTTGGCGCTCGCCGGCTCGGGTTTCGCCACCTCGGGTTTCGCCGGCTCGGCGTTCACCGACTCGGGGTTCACCGCCTCGGGGTTCACCGCCTCGACCGCGGGCGTGCCTTCGGCGGCGGTCAGCTCGGGCACCTCGGTGGGCGCGGCGGGCTTGGACTTCCCCGC
>JAOPVE010000316.1 GCA_025963185.1 Actinomycetes bacterium | reverse complement strand
TGGACATCGGCTATCCCGAGTATTTCCATCCCCAGCTGAGCCCGGTCTCACTCAATTTCGCGTGCGGGTTCTCGGGTGTGCGATCCGCGCCGTTCGCGGATGAATTCAGCTATCTCGAATTGGGCGCCGGACCGGGCACCACGGCCGCGATACTCGCCGCCGCAAACCCGCGTGGGCACTTCTACTGCGCCGACTTCAATCCGGACCACGTCGCCGCGGCGAATCGGCTCAAGGACGAGGCGGGGCTCACGAATCTCACCGTTCTCGAGGCCGGTTTCGCCGGACTGGCCGCCGGATCCGTCGAGCTGCCGGCCTGCGACATCGTCGCGATGAGCGGCGTCTATTCGTGGGTCAACCGCGAGCAGCGCGCCCACATCCTGACCGTTCTCGACCGGTACGTGAAGCCCGGCGGCATCGTCTACGTCAACTACAACGCCATGCCCGGCTGGTCGGCCGCCTCGGCGCTCCAGCGGCTGGTCCTCGAAGTCTCCGACGCGTCGGAGGGAGCCCGTGGCAGCAGGCTGACCAGCACGAGGCAGTGGCTCCAGCAGTTCGCAGCCTGCGATCCGCGTTTTCTCGCCGACACCACGACGCTGGCATTCCGCCTGGACTCCATCCAGACCAGCGAGGACGGGTACGTCGCGCACGAGTTCATGGATCGCGGCTGGGAGGCGCTGTACCACTGGGACGTCGCCGAATCCTTCGCGGCCGCCGGCCTGGAGTTCGCCGCGACCACCGACTTCCCGCGCATCCAGGTGGACCTGCTGCGGACCCCCGCCCAGCGCAGTCTGCTCGACGGGGTAGCGCCGCGCATGCGCGAGACGATGAAGGACTTTCTCGACAACGCCTCGCTCCGGCACGACGTGTTCGTGCGCGGAGCGCGCAGAATGTCCCGGCCCGATTTCGCGCAGTGGCTGGACCGGGCGGGCCTCGGCCTCGTCCCGGACAGGAGCCGCGAACGGGCCGAGGACGCGAGCGACCCGAGGGCCGCGGCATTGCTGCGCCTGCTCGCCGACCGCGGGCCCCTGACCTTCGCCGAGCTGAGGCAGGGCATCGCCGAGGCCGGGGAAATCCGGTTCGGCGAGTTGCTGGGCTTCGCGTGCGGGATCATCGCCGACGGCGGGGCCGTGCCGTACCTGCGCCCGGCGACGCCACCGGACCGCGAGCCCGCGCGCCGGCTCAACACCGTGATCGCCCGGCGCGCCTGCGGAGGGGGAGCGGCATTCGCGGCACCCGCCGTGGGCAGCGGGATCCGGCTGGGTCTGCTCGACACCGTCGTGCTCTCCGCGCTCCTCACGGGCGGCGACGCGCGCGCCGGATCACTCGCCGAGCAGGCACGCGCCGGAGCCGTCGAGCACGGCCTCGACATCACGGTGGAAGGACGCGTCCGGCGGGCGGCCGACGTCACGCACCGCGAGCTGGTCGCGCTCGTCGAGGCGGTCCGCCGGGATCACGCACCAATCTGGGAACGACTCGGGCTGACGGAAACGGCGGTCGTCGATGACGCGGCCTAGCGCCGGCGGTGCCGGAACCGGCGGCGGTGGGCCTCCGATGAGCTCTCGTGATCGCTACGACGTGGTGGTGGTCGGCGCCGGGCCGGCGGGACTGAGCGCGGCGGTCACTCTCGCCCGTGCCCGGCGCTCCGTGCTGGTGGTTGACAGCGGACATCCGCGCAACGCGCCGTCCGGGGCAATTCACGGCTTCCTGACGCGCGACGGCATGTCCCCTGCGGAGTTCGCCGCGGCCGGGCGGGACGAGTTAAGGGGTTACGGCGGCGAGATCGCCGACGACCACGCGACGTCCGCAGCCGGCGGCCCCGACGAGTTCTCGGTCACCTTGGAAACGGGGAATCGCGTCCTGGCGCGCCGCCTGCTGGTCACGACCGGGCTCACCGACGAGCTTCCCGGCCTGGCCGGCATCGAGCAGCGGTGGGGGCGCGACGTGCTGCACTGCCCGTACTGCCACGGCTGGGAGGTGCGCGATCAGGCGCTGGGAATCGTCGGTACGGATGCGCGGGCGGCAGAGCTGGCCGTCACCTGGCGGCAGTGGAGCGCGGACGTGGTCCTGTTCCAGCACTCGACGCCGTCCCCGGACGACGCCGAGGCCGCCGTGCTCGCCGCCCTCGGCGTGCGCATCGTGCGCGGTCGGGTGGCCGAACTGGTGTCCACCGGCGGCCGGCTCACGGGCGTGAGACTCGGCGGAGGCACGCTCGTCGGCCGGGACGCCGTGGTGGTGCAGCCGCGTTCGGTCGCGCGCTCGGACCTGCTCGTGTCACTGGGCCTCGAGCTGACGCGGGACCCGTTTGGCGCGTACGTGCCCACGACCCGGACCGGACTCACCGCCGTGCCCGGCGTCTGGGCCGCCGGCAACCTGACGGACCCGTCCGCCAAGGTCGTCACCGCGGCGGCGGCTGGCCTGGCCGCCGCCATGGACATCAGCAACAACCTCATCCTGGGCGATGCGACGAGCGCGCTGCTCAAGGCGTTGCCCCAGCCCTCGGCCGCGCGATGACCCGCAGCGCACCGGTCCGGACCGGGAGGGGTTCGCCGGGAGGGCGCGCCCGCGGTCCGGCAGGTCACGCATGCCGCTGCGAGACGAAGGGGTGGTCGATCCATGGACTTTCGGCGTAGCGCACTGGCGAAACGGGAAGTGCCCGACGATCTCACCGCTCCGGTCCGGCTGACACCGGCGCGGAGCTGGATCGCCCTCGCCACCCTCGGCGCGGTCGTGGCAGCCGGGGTGCTGTGGGGCTTCCTCGGGGAGACGACCGTGTCGACGGACGCGCCGGGGGTGCTGTCGTTCGTGCGCGGCAGCTTCGGCGTTCAGTCGCCGGGCGCTGGACAGGTCGCCCGTGTCACCGTGTCCCCGGGCGACCAGCTCAAGCCGGGCGCGGTCGTCGCGGAGATCGTGGTGGGCGGCCGGGCGGTGGCGCTGCGGACCGTCAGCGGCGGCCGGGTGGCGGCCATCGTGACCCAGGCGGGCCAGTTCGTGGCGGCGGGTGCCGTGGTCTGCGTCGTCGAGCGCACGGGTACCCCGGACGACCGGCTGGTCGCGGTGCTGTATCTGCCGGTGAGGAGCGGCTCACCCGCGGTCCCCGGTGCCGCGGTGGACCTGGCGGTCGATACGGCCCCGGTGGGGTCCTACGGGCTGCTGCGAGGCACGGTCACCGCCGTGGAGGCGTCCCCCGACGGGCGCGCGCAGATCGCCGGCTTCGTCGGTGACGACGAGCTGGCCGGCGAGCTGGCGGCTGACGGGCCAGCCAGGCGCGTCACGGTCGACCTGGCACCCGATCCGCGGACGGCGAGCGGGTACGCGTGGACGAACCACTCGGGCCCCCCGTTTCGGCTGACATCCCGGATCGGGGTCCGGGGCACCATCCAGCAGCCGCCGGTCCGGCCCGTCGATTGGATCATCCCGTGAGCGCCGGCGAGGAACGCGCCACAGCGCCCGCCGGCTACGAACCGGCCCACCGGCGGCCCGCGGATGCGTTTCCCGGCCCGACGCGCCGGGTCCGCACCCCCCGCGTGTTGCAGATGGACGAGGTTGAGTGCGGGCCCGCTGCGCTGGGGATCGTGCTGGGCCACCACGGGATGCACGTGCCGCTGGAGGAGCTGCGGATCCGCTGCGGCGTGTCCAGAGACGGCTCCAAGGCCGGCAACGTGTTACAGGCGGCCCGGAACTACGGGCTGCGGGCCACGGGCATGCAGATGAGCGTCGCCGCGCTGACCGGCGTGCCCGCTCCGGCGATCCTGTTCTGGGACTTCTACCATTTCGTGGTCTGGGAGGGATTCGGCCGCCGGTTCGGTAAGCCGGTCGCCTACATCAACGACCCCGCCGAGGGCCGGCGGGCGGTGTCGGCGGACGAGTTCGACGGCAGCTTCACCGGCGTCGTCCTGACCTTCACCCCCGGCCGGCAATTCCGGCGTGGCGGCCAGCGCCCGAACCTGCTGCGGGACCTGCCCGGCCGGCTGCGCGGGGCCGGCCCGGCGCTCACCGTTGTCCTGCTGGCCGGCCTGCTGACCCTCGTGGCCGGGCTGGCGGAACCGGGCTTCACGCGTGCCTTCTTCGACGGAGTGCTGACGGCCGGTCACAGCACGATCGCGGGTCCGCTGCTGCTCGCGATGTCGGTGGCCCTGGCCGCCTCGCTCGGACTCTCCCTGCTGGCCGGAACGCACCTGATGCGCGCGCAGATATCGGCGTCGACGCTGGCGTCGGCACGGTTCATGCGGCACCTTCTGCGGCTTCCGCTGCCGTTCTTCCACCAGCGCAGCCCGGCCGACGTGGGGCAGCGGCTCGACTCGAACGACTCCGTGACCCGCGCCCTGACGACCGCCGTCCTGGGCACGGTCAGCAGCGTCGTCGTCCTCGTCACGTACTCGATCCTGCTGTGGGCGTACGACGTGCGCCTGACGCTGTTCGGGTCCGCGGTACTGGCCGCGAACCTCACCCTCGTCTACCTGATCATGCGCGTTCGCGCGGCGGGAACGGCCCGGGTGCGGATCGACGAGGCACGCCTGATGAGCGCGTCCTACAGCGGATTGCACCTCATCGAGACGATGAAGGCCACCGGCGGCGAGGACGGATACTTCCGGCGCTGGTCCGGCCTGCACGCCCGGCTGCTCACCGGGCGGCAGCAGGTCAGCGCGCCCGTGCAGCTGCTCGCGGCACTCACCCCGGCGCTCGCCGTGGCCGGCGACGCGCTGATCCTGATGACCGGCGCGCTGAGCGTGATCGCGGGTGCGCTCTCGATCGGCGTGCTCGTGGCGTTCCAGTCGCTGCTGCGCGAGGTCGAGAGTCCGGTCGCGACCCTCGCGGACCTCGGGCCGCGGCTTCAGGATGTCGGTGCGGACGCCGCGAAACTGCGCGACGTCGAGGACTTCGGCGAGGACCAGGCGTTCGCGCGGCCGCAGTCGGGCCGGGCGCGCCGGCTGACCGGCACCGTGTCGGTCCGCGACGTCAGCTTCGGGTACAGCGGCATGGCGCCCCCGGTCCTGCGGGATCTGTCGTTCGGCGTCCTGCCCGGGCAGCAGGTCGCGCTCGTCGGTGGTTCCGGCAGCGGCAAGTCCACCGTCTCCCGGCTGCTGACCGGGCTGTACGAGGCGTGGACGGGGCAGATCCTGTTCGACGGCGAGCCCGTGGCCAGCATCGACCGCGGCGTACTCGCCTCGTCGGTCGCCTTCGTCGATCAGGAGATCCACCTGTTCGCCGGATCGGTGCGCGACAACGTGACGCTCCTCGATCCGACGATCCTCGACGAGGCCGTCGAGGCGGCACTGCGCGATGCCGAGCTCTACGACACCGTGGCGTCCAGGCCCGGCGGACTCCACGCGAGGGTCGAGCAGGACGGCCGCAACTTCTCCGGCGGACAGCGGCAGCGGCTCGAGATCGCCCGTGCGCTGGCCCGGGATCCGGCGGTGCTGGTCCTCGACGAGGCGACGAGCGCGCTGGACGCCGAAACCGAGCACGTGATCGCCGAGAACCTCCGCCGCCGCGGCTGCACCAGGATCGTGATCGCGCACCGCCTGAGCACCATCCGCGACAGCGACGAGATCCTCGTCCTCGACGGCGGTGCCGTGGTGGAACGGGGGACGCACCGGGAACTTCTGTCGCGAGGCGGCCGGTATGCCCAGCTCGCGCCGCTGGTGGAGCCATGATCCCCGGCGGGCCACCCGGGCGGGTGAACCCGGATCCGCCCGCCGCCGGCCGGGTCCCGGGGGCGCCGTCGTCGCTCGTCGACGAGGCCGGTGACCTGGGTGAACCGGTCCCGTGGAACGCGGGCCGCCGGATCGTCCTGGGCGGCCGGGACACGCTGTGGCTGGTCACCGGCGGTGCGGTCGAGCTGTACGCGGCGGATGCCGCGGGGCGCGGGCCGCTCGGATACCTCGGCACGGCCCCCGCCGGCGCACTGATCTGCGGATCGGGCCGCCGCAGCGGCCGGGTCGTCGTCGCGAGGCCGCATGGCGGCGCCCTCCGGCGGCTGGCGATGGAGCGCCTGGCGCGTGGCGAGCGGGGCGACCCACCCCCGGCGATTGCCGACGCCGTCGATGCGGGCCTGCGTGCGCTCAGGTCCGGCCAGGAACCGCCCCCGGTCACGGCTGGGCAGCTCGGCTGCGGTCGCGATGTCCGCGTCGCGGCTGGTCAGGCGGTGCGTGCCGAGGACGGCGTCCGTTGGGTCCTCGTGCAGGCCGGCCAGTTCGTCAGCATGGACGGATCCGCGACCCACGGTCCGGGCACGATCCTGGCCCTGGCCGGCGCGGGTCTTGTCGCCGTCCAGGACAGCACTCTGGACGTGCGCGACACGCACGACCTGCTCGCGATGGGCGTGCTGCTGGCGCATCTCCCGGACCAGCAGGAGCGGTTCCTCGCCGCGCTCGACACCCGGCTGTCCGACCGGGAACGCCGCGGCAGCGAACGCCTGGACCTCGCCCGCCGGGCCGGCGAGAACGCGTTCGCCAGCGGCGGTCACGTGCTGCGCGCCGCCGCGAGCAATTCAGGGCTCGCTGCCCACCCGGCCGAAACGTCCGCCTACCGGCTGGTCGCTGTCGCCGCCGGGATCACCGATGACGGCGCCGCCGGCGAGACCAGCACGCCCGAGCGGTTCGCGGTCGCGGCCGGCTGCCGCAGCCGGGACATCGCGCTGACCGGCCGGTGGTGGAAGGAGGATCTCGGCCCGCTCGCCGGCCTGCGGACGGACGGCACGCCGGTGGCCCTGCTGCCCCGCCGCCGCGGATACGACCTCGCGGACGGGGGCGCCGGAACGCGGATCCGCGTGGACGCCCGGGTGGCGGGGCAGCTCCGGGCCACCGCGACGATGTTCTATCGCCCGCTCCCGGAGAAGCCGCCGACCGGGTTCGAGCTGGCCCGTTTCGCGTTCCGCGGCGGCCGGACCGACCTGGTGCGGTTGCTCGCCGGCACCCTCGTCGCCTTCAGCATCGGGCTGGCGCTGCCGGTCATGACCGGGAAGATCCTCGGCGAGTACGTGCAGCGGGCGCAGACCACGCTGATCGTGCAGACCTCGGCCGCGGTTGTCCTGGCGGCCATCGTCATGGCGGCCCTCGGCTTGCAGAACGGGCTGGCGATCCTGCGCCTCCAGAGCCGCGCCGACGCCGTACTCCAGTCGGCGTTCTGGGACCGGCTGCTGCGCCTGCCCACCGCGTTCTTCCGCCGCTTCTCGACCGGCGAGATCGTCAATGCCGCTCTCGGCGTCGGCGCCATCCGGGAGATCACCTCGCGCGTCGCCCTCGGCGCGGTCAGCTCCGCGATTCTCGTGCTCGTCAACACCGCCCTCATGGCCTACTACAGCGGCCCCCTCACGGCGCTGGCCGCGGCGTTCTTCGTGGTCCACCTGGTGGCGTTCGGTGCGGTGACCTGCCGTCAGATCCGTTGGCAGGCGCGGCTGATCGAGCTTCGCTACGCACTCTCCGACCTCGTCTACCAGCGCCTGCGCGGGCTGGCGAAGCTGCGGGTCGCCGCGGCGGAGGGCTTCGCCTACGCGCAGTGGGCGGGCGAGTTCGCCAAGGCCCAGGACCTCGCCAGGCGGGTGCAGCGCTCACAGAACCTCACCGCCGCGTTCAGCGGCGGATACGTCTCGTTCTGCACGATCGCCGTGTACGCGCTCGTCGCGGGCCCGCTGCGCGGCGACCTCAGCACCGGCCAGTTCCTGAGCTGGAGCACGGCGTTCGGCATCGCACTCGGCGCCACCGTCCGGGCCACCAGCCTGCTGTCCAGTGTTGGGGCCGTCGTGCCGATGTACCGCAAACTGCGGCCGATCCTGGACGAGCTCCCGGAGACCACCGCCGCCAAGACGCCCGCCGGTGCCCTTCACGGTGCCATCGACATCGCGGACGTCTCGTTCCGCTACACCCCGGACACGCCCCTGGTGCTCGACCAGATCACCTTGTCCATCGCTCCCGGTGAGTACGTCGCCGTCGTCGGTCCCACCGGATGCGGCAAGTCGACCCTGCTGCGTCTCCTGCTCGGCTTCGAGCAGCCGACCACCGGCACGATCGCCTACGACCATCGCGATCTCCGCGGCATCGATGTCCTCGGCGTCCGCCGCCAGTGCGGCGTCGTCCTGCAGAACGCGGCTCCGTTCGCCGGGACGATCCTGACGAACATCCGCGGGACCGCCGGGGACACCACCGTCGAGCAGGCGTGGGAGGCAGCCGCCCGCGCCGGGCTCGACGCGGACATCCGCCGGATGCCGATGGGAATGTCCACCATGATCCCCGACGGGGCCCAGACGCTGTCTGGCGGACAGCGCCAGCGGCTCATGATCGCCCAGGCGCTCACGCGGCGTCCCGGCATCGTCTACCTCGACGAAGCCACCAGTGCGCTCGACAACCAGACGCAGGACATCGTCAGCACCACCATCGCGGGCTTGAACGCCACCCGGATCGTCATCGCCCACCGGGTCTCGACGGTCATGGCAGCCGACCGCATCGTCGTCCTCGACCACGGGCGCATCGTGCAGCAGGGGACCGCCGCCGAACTGCTCGCCGACCACTCGGGAGCATTCCGCCAGCTCGTGCGCCGCCAGCTCTGACGCGGACGACAGCCGGCCCGTGCCTCCCGAGGCGGTGACCATCGCTCGGGGCAAGGCCCGGGCCGCGGTCAGCTCTCGTACTGGTCCGATGGGGCGGCGACGGGTGTGGCGTGGCTGACGTCGATGAACGGGATGGGACCGCCGTTGACGTCGTCCTTGATCCGCCTGGACGTGTAGGTGCCCACCACGTCGAGCCAGGCATCCGGGCGCAGGCCGGCCGGGAGCTTCCCGGTCATGCCGACCTTGATGGGCTGGGCGTCAGCGGCGCAGCAGTTGAGGATCATGCGGGTGAGGATCGGCTCGCCGCGCCCAGCCACCGTGACGAAGCCGGTGATCCGGATCCGCCGGTTCGCGAGGGACCCATGGTCATAGACCGCGCGCCCGGCGTAGTCCACGAGGCTGATCTGGACGGGATCCCCGGCGGGCAACGTGCTGAACCCGAGGGACTGGGTGAGGGCCGTGCCGGTGTGGTCGGCGCTGTAGGACCCCAGCGCGGGTGGCAGCACGACGATGAGCGCGAGCACGGGCACCACGAGCAGCCACGCGATCCGCGGTTCGCGGTGGGCGTGGCCGTCGCCGTCGGTCTCGTCCGGGGGGTTCCGCCGAGCGGCGCGGGCTGCGCGCAGCTCGTACCAGAAGGTGGCCAGGGCGGCGGCGATCAGGACGATGCCGGTCAGGATCAGGAGCGGTCGCAGCCCGGTCTTGACGTAGCGCAGATAGAGGTCGGTGGAGCTGGTGCGAAGCACCGTCCCGCCTGCGACGAGCAGCAGCACGCCCTGCGCCTGCCGGTTCACAGGAGCACCAGCCCGGCCACGCCCGACACCAGGATCGCCACCGTGAAGGTCGCGGGTGCGAACCGCACTGCGAATCCGCGGCCGAACGTGGCGGCCTGCATCGCGAACAGCTTCAGGTCGATCATGGGCCCGACGACGAGGAACGCCAGCCGGGCGGTCAGGGAAAAGGCGGACAGCGACGAGGCGACGAACGCGTCGGCCTCGGAGCAGATCGAGAGCAGCACCGCCAGCACTGCCAGGGCGAGGATCGACACGGCCGGAATACTGGCCACGGCGTGCAGCCACGCGGCCGGCACGACGGTCTTGAGGGTGGCGGCGGCCATCGCCCCGACGACGAGGAAGCCGCCGGCGTGCATCACGTCGTGGCGGACGGAACCCCAGAACGCCGCACCCTTGCCGTCGCCGTCGAATGACGGGCGGACCGGCGGACGCAGCCAGCCGGGCCGGCCCAGGCGCAGCCACAGCCAGCCCATCACGCACGCCACGACCAGGCTCGCGGCGAAGCGGGCGAGCACCATCTCGGGGTTGCGCGGAAATGCGACCGCGGTGGCGGTCAGCACGATCGGGTTGATGGCAGGGGCGGACAGCAGGAACGCAAACGCCGCCGCGGGGGTGACCCCGCGGCGTACCAGCGCCCCGGCGACCGGGACCGACGCGCATTCGCAGCCGGGCAGGATCGCCCCGGCGATCCCCGCGACCGGCACCGCGATGGCCGGCCGTTTCGGCAGGACCCGGGCGAAGAAGGCCGGTGGGACGAACACCGCGATGATCGCCGACAAGACGACACCGAGGACGAGGAACGGCAGCGCCTGGGTGACCACCGCGATGAACACCGTCATCCAGCTCTGTACGGCGGGCGGGGACAGGGCCCGGCTTATCGGCGATTGAAGCGCCACGACGCCGAGCAGCACGATGACGAGGACGGGCAGGGAGTCCAGGTGCCATCCGTCGCGATCGCCCGCACCTCGCCGCTCCACCGGCGCGGAGCGGGTACGGGGGGTGGCCACGGGGTCGCTCCCTCCGGTGTCGTGCGCCGTCGCCGGCGACCTCGCCGCCAGCCTACCGACGGGTGGGCGGCGAGCGGTCCAGCGCGCCCGCGGGCTCGGCGCCGCGCGGCTTTGCTCGCCGGTCATGCCCGGCCGGGGCGGTCGGGTGCGTGGCCAGGAGAGTATTCGCAGGTCCAGGCCCTGCAGGATGGGGTTCCGTTGTCGCCACCGGACCACCCTGGCCGCTGTGGCGTCGGCCCGTGAGGGCCCGGGATGCCGTCCGGATCGCTGGCCGTCCAGTACGCCCGTCCGGCGGCGGGTTGCCGGGGATCGGGACGGGACGGGACGGGCCGAGGGCCACCGCGCCGCCAGCGTGGCGGTCGGCCCCGCCCCGGGCGCGATCCGCAGACTGCGTTTCGCTTGCCTGTCAGCAGGTCAGCTCGGGAGCTTGCGCGTGAGGGTCGTCGTGTTGCCGGCGCGGTCGCGTGCCGTGACCACGGCGGTGAAGGTGGGGCCGTGGACGGTCCGCAGGAGGTAGCTGCCGGCGCTCGCCGTAGTTTTGGTCCAGACCGGGGTTCGCCAGCCGGTCCGCAGGATCTTGACGGTGTAGCTGCCGATCCCGGTCCCGGGCGACGGATCGCTGGCCGCCCAGCGGACGATCACGGTCGCGGCCCGTGGCGCGGTGCGCGCGGCCGAGAGGGCCGGCTTCGGCGCGGCGGTGTCGACGGTGACGGTGGCGTCGGCGTGCTGGCACGCCCCGGCGACGGTGCGGCCGAGCAACCAGGCCGTGACGTCCCCGTCGCGGCTGGCCTGGACGGCGACCGGAGGCGTCGCCGTCGTGCCCGCGGCCCAGGCGGCGGCGCAGCTCGCGGGCTCGTCCCCGGTCCCGGCCTGCCACTGCAGGTACTGAGCCGCGGGCAGGGTGAGCTGCACCGGGACGCGGCGGCTGTGGCTGATCGCCGGCATGGTGAGCAGCGGAGTTCCCCCGAGCGAGCTGAGCAGGCGCGACCACAGCGGGGCGCCGCGCCCGGTCCGGTTGTCGTAGCCCGACACGGGCGGATGCCCGCCGGCGGTCGCGCTCACGCCGCGGAACGCCGCGGCCGGTGCCGCGTACAGGCCGGTGAGGATGTTGCCGAGGGGCTGGTCCTGGCCGCGCAGGGCAAGGACCCCGGTGAGCAGCGCCGCGGAGAGCGGGCTGGCGAGGCTGGTGCCGCCGACGCGGCCGGACATGCCGTTCCAGTACACGTTCAGCCCGGAATCGGGGTCCGCCGCCGCGGCGAGGTCGGGAACCTGGCGCGCGGTGGCCGTGGGCGCGAATAGCGCCTGGTAGTCCGGGCGGGTGAAGACTCGCGAGGATCCGCCGCCGCTGCCCGGCCAGGCCACCTCGGTCCGCGCCGGGACGTCGGCCGTGGTGCCGCCGACGCCGACGACCTGCGGGTCCGAGGCCGGAAAGTCCACGGACGCCACCGAGCTGCCCTGGCAGTCGTAGGCGCCGTCGTCCCCGGACGCGGCGAACACTGTCACGCCCGCGGCGACCACATTGCTGACCGCGGTGTCGATGGCGGCGATGGTCTGCGGATCCCAGTCCTGCTCACAGGCGCCCCAGGAGATGCTGAGGGCGGTCAGGTGGTGATCGGGGTCGAGGGCGTCGGTGGCGACCTGTTCGAGGCCGTCGACGAAGCCCAGGCTGGTGTTCGGTGCGAAGTAGGCGCGCTGGTGGGCGGCCGGTGCGACGGCGAGCAGAGCCTCCTGGTCGAGGGCGACTTCGAGGTCTCCGTCCGTGCCGTCGGGTACGGCCGGATCCGCCCCGTCCACGCTGACGGCCTCGTACCGGCCGGCGCCCACCGGATCGGCAATGCCGTGGCTGCCGGCGTAGTGGGTCAGGTCGGTGGCGTCCCAGCCGGAGAGCTGGAGGGTGGCGACCGTCAGCCCGGTGCTGCGGGAGGCCGGAGCGAGGGGCGCGGAGTACAGCGTGCGGGCGCCCGGGCCGTCGATCACCGAGGGGGTGAACCGGGCCGCCCCCACCGAGGACCTGGCGATGACGGGGTGCGCGACCGGGCCACCGGTGTCCGTGACGGCGGCGGAGACCTGGCCCTGGAGCCCGGCGATCCGGCGCCAGGGTGCCTCCGCGACCCTCGGCGCGGCGCCTCCGCTGGCCATGGTGGTTCCGGCGGTCAGGGCATGGACCTGGGCGGCCGGGCCTCGCGCGGTGACCGACCACGGGGTGCTGGCGGTGACCCGCAGGCCGCGCGACCGGAGGGCGTCCGCGACGGCGCTGCGGCGTGCCGAGCCGGGAAGCAGTGCGGCCAGCTTGGCGGTGCGCTGCGCCCGGCTCGCCCGCTGGTCGCGCGCGAGGGCCGCCACCTGCGCCGGATCCCGCGGGGTGAGCAGGAACGTGATGCTCTCGGCGGGCCCGCCTGACAGGGGCACACCGGCCATCGCTGACGCCGGTGCGAACGTCCCGAGGGCGACGGCAACGGCTACCGAGCCGGCCAGCAGCGCGAAGCGACGCATACCGGGCACCGTTCCTCCTCGCGGGCGACCCGCCGCCAGCCACGCCGGCGGGCTGCGGACTCTCCCTGGCGAACGGATCGGCAGGCTCCAGGCCGGGCTGAGGCGTTCGGCCTCCGCCCGCCGGCGGTCGGCTGGCGCTTCGGGGTCCGCCATCTCTCGCACCAGCCACGCCGGTGAGTGGCATGGGCGGGCGCGGCTAGCCCGGCGGTGGGACCGGAAGCGGCGAGCCCGGCCGTCGGCGACGCAGCCAGCCGAGCCCGGCGGCGAGCACGTAACTGCCGGTCGCGACGGTGAGGATGGCGAAGCTCGGCGGCACGGCGGGCACGACATAACTCGCCGCGAGCCCGAGCCAGACGCTCAGCACGGCGACGACCGCCGACAGCCCGAGCGCGCGGAGCGGGCGGCTGGTGAGCCGGCTCGCGGCGCCGGCGGGCGCGGCGAGCAGCCCGAGGATCAGCAGTGCGCCGACGACCTGGGTCGATTCCGCGGCGGTCGCCCCGGTCAGGGCCAGGAAGACCAAACCCAGCAGCCGGACCGGGACGCCCCGCGCGAGGGCGACGGCCTCGTCCAGGCTGGCGAAGATGAGGGGCCGGGCGATGACCGCGAGCCCCACGGCGATCACGGCGGCGATCAGCGCGGTCAGGGCGGCGCGGGACGCGGACAGGCCAAGAATGGATCCGAACAGGACGGTGATGCTGGCGGATCCGTTCGCGCCGCTGCGGGTGCGCGTGTACAGGGCAAGAAAGAACACCCCCAGCCCGAGGATCCACGCGAAGACGCCACCGATCACGACGTCCCCGGGGCGGGCGTGACGGCTCAGGGTCCCCATCGCGAGGGCGACCGCGACCGTGACCACGAAGAGCCCGAGGCGGGCGTCGAGCCCGGCGGCGAGCGCCGCGAGCGCGCCGGTGAAGGCGACGTGTGACAGCGCGTCCGCGGTGAAGACCTGCCCGCGCAGCACCAGCAGGTATCCGGTGAGCCCGGCGGCGATCGCCACGGCGGTCCCGGCGAGGAAGGCGTGCTGCATGAAGGGGTGGGACAGCATCGCCGTCATGCGACGACCATCATGCGACGACCATCATGCGGGCGCTCGGGCGCGTCCCGGCCCGCCCCCGGATCGCCACGGCGGCGTAGGTGAGCGCGTACAGGCCGAACGCGATGCTGGTGAGCCAGAATCCGACCGGGTACGGCGAGTAGAACCCGGCGAACAGCGCGGACCACACCACCAGCAGCCCGAGGGCCACCGAAATCGCGATGCTCGCGGACGGGCGTGCCGTGATCAGCTGCGCGGTGGCCGGGGGGAGTACCAGCAGGGCGAAGACCAGCAGCGCACCCGTGATCTGGCTGACCTCCGCCGCGCCCGCGCCCAGGAGCACCAGGAACACCGTGCCCAGGCCGCGGACCGGCACGCCGCGTGCCCCGGCTACGTCCGGATCGGCGGAGGCGAACAGCAGCGGACGGCCGATCACCGCGAGCACGCCGAGCCCGGTCACCGCCACGGCGGCCAAGGTCAGGACGTCCGAGGTGGTGATCCCGAGGAAGCTGCCGAACAACAGGGCACTGGCACCGTTGAGGAAGCCCTTGTAGAGGGCCACGAACAGCATTCCGGTGGCGAGGGCGAACGCCTGAACGGTGCCGATCACCGCGGACTCCTCGGAGTAGCCGCGGGGGTCCCGGCGGGGGAGCGCGGCGATCGCCACGGCCGCGGCGAGGCAGAACGCGAAGTAGCCCACGGTCGCGCCCAGGCCAGCCCAGATGGCGGCGGCTGCGCCGGGGAATCCCGCCACGGCGAGCGTGTGGCCGGCGAAGGTCTGCCGCCGCAGGACCATGAACCAGCCGGCGACCGCCGCGAGAACCGCCACGATCGTGCCGGCCCGGAACGCGTTGAGCATGAACGGGAGCGACCACATGTCCCGGAGGTCCGCCAGCAGGTTCCACGAGAACGTGCCGGTCACCGCTCGCCGCCGTGCCGGTCGCTGTGGTGCGCGGGGGCTTCGGGCTGGCCGACCACCACCAGGCGGCCGTCCGAGGCGGTCAGCACCTCGATCGGCGTGCCGTAGAGGGCCGTGAGGGTGGCGGAGTTGATGACGCCGGCCGGAGTGCCGGTGACCGCGCCGCCGCTGCCGAGGTAGACGACCCGGTCGAGGTAACTCAGGATCGGGTTGACGTCGTGGGCGACGATCATCACCGTGACCGCCTCGGTGTGGCAGATCCGGCTGAGCAGGGCCGCGATCGCCGCCTGGTTGGGCAGGTCGAGGCTGTCCAGTGGCTCGTCGAGCATCAGCAGGCTGGGCCGGCGGGCCAGGGCCTGTGCGATGAGCAGGCGCTGCTGCTCGCCGCCGGACAGCTGCCCGATCGGGCGGTCCGCGTAGCCGCGCGCTCCGACCAGGTCCACGAGTTCGCGGACCCTGGCGGCGGCCGCCCGGGACCTCCGGCCGGGCACCGGCAGGCCCCACCGGTCGCCGTCGACACCGAGCCGCACGACGTCGGCCCCACGGACGGGAAGCGCGGCGCCGAAGCTGCGCCGTTGTGGCAGGTACCCGACCCGGTGGTTCGCGGATCCGCCCGGCGGCCGGCCGAGCACGCTGATGCTGCCCCGCGCGAGTGGCACGAGACCGAGGATCGCCTTGAGCAACGTCGACTTCCCCGCGCCGTTCGGGCCGAGGATCGCCACGAACTCGCCCGGCCGGACGCTCGCTCCAACCCGGGACCACACGGTCCGGCCGCCCAGCACCACCGTGGCGTCCCGCACCTCGACGACCGCCGGTGCCGTGGCGCTCGCCACCTGGACGCTCTCCTGCCGCGGGACGGCCACGGGCGCCGCTACTTCCCCGTCGCTTCGGCGAGCGCCCGCTTCAGCGCGGTGAGCTGCGCGACCTGCCAGTCCTCGAACGATGCCCCGGCGGGGCTGAGCGTCTCGGTGATCACCGTGACCGGGATCCCCGCCGCCTTGGCCGCCGTGACCTGGGCCTGCACATCCGGGGTCGCGTTCTGGCTGTTGTAGACGTACACCTTGATCTTCCTGTCGTGGATCTGGGCGTCGATGGTGGCCTTGTCCTGGGCGGTGGGGTCGCTGCCCTCGCTGATTGCCGTGAGGAACCGCGGTGGCGTGACGAGGTCGAGTCCGGTCGCCGGGGCGAGCATCGCGAAGATCGACTCCGACGCGCCGACCGGTGTCCCGCCGTAGGCAGCCTTGATCTGGTCCACGAGATCGAGATAGGGCTTGAGGTTGTGGGCGAGCACGGCCTGGTACTGACTGTCGAAGTACGCCGCGTCGGCCGGATCCGCCCGCTTCAGGTCCGCGGTGATCTGGCTGAGCACCGTGCGCACGTCGCCGGGGTTGTACCAGCGGTGTGGATTGTCGCCGTCCTTCGCGCCCACCACGTCACCCACGGTCAGGACGACGCGATGCGGCGCGGGATTCGCGGCGATCAGCTTGGCTGCCCATGGGTCGTAGCCCACGCCGTTGACCAGGGCGATCCCGGCACCGGCCATTGCGCGCGCGTCCGCGGCAGCCGGCTCGTAGTCGTGCGGATCGGCGTCCGGGTTGTCGATGATGCTGGTGACCTTGACGTGCGTGCCGCCGAGTTGCGCGGCCAGGCTGCCCCAGAAGTTCTCCGCGGCCACCACCGTGACGACCCGCGCGCCTGGCCCGGGTCCGGCCGTGCTCGGCGAGGTGGCACACGCCGAGAGCGCGGCGGCCGTCACCATCGCGCACCCGCCGATCCGGAGCAGGCCAGCGGATCGGCCCGTGGTGGGAGTGAAGCTCGGCTTTAAGGACACTGCGGCCTCCCCGTTGGATTGTGAGGCGAGCATAATGAAAACCGTTACCGTTATCAACTAGCCTCGCGGCAGCTCGGGCGTTTGCGCGCGGGCGTCTACCGCGGTGGGCGCCGATGCGACTGGGCCGGCGTGACGAATAGAAACGATAACGGTTATCGTTCTAGCTGGTCGGGCCCCGGCGTGGTCTGCGCCCCGAGGAGGAGCTGCCCATGTCCGCTAACCGCCCTGGCCGGCGGTGCCACGCGAGCGCCCGTGCCTCTGCGGCTGTGCCCGGGCGGACGCGGGCGGCGCGAGGCCTGGATCCGCTGGGCTGACGGGCGGTGCCGGAGTCGTGGATCTACCCGGATTGGCATCCGTACTACCGGCTCCAGCTACAGGCACTGCTGGCGAGACAGGCTCGCGGGGACGATCCCGCGGATGCCGATTTGCCCATACCCGGCGCGGCCGAGCCGGACGCGGGCGCGAAACACGCCGGCGGATCCGCTGATGGCGACCCATCACCCGAGCCGGCTTGACCCGCTCGTGGCCGGTGCGTGCATCGTGGACGGAACCGGGCGCCGGCGCCGTGGCGGCCGGTGTGCCGGCGCTGGCGGTCACCCCGCGTGCTCCGCCGGACGGGCCCTCGCCGGTCAGGGCCGTAGCTGCCCCGTGCCGTGGAGTCGCACTTGCCGGGCAGGTCACGACCACCGAGGCAGACAGCGGTTCGGTGCTGTGCGCCGCGCCCGGGGCACGCCGAGCGCGGTGGCGCTACTCGAAGCGGGACGGATCCCCGGCGCCGCGGCGGATGATCTCGGGCTCCGGCCCGGACAGGTCGACGACCGTGGTGGGCTCGGTACCGCAGTCGCCGGAGTCGATGACCGCGTCGACCACATGGTCCAGCCGTTCCTTGATCTCCCAGCCCTGGGTCATCGGCTCCTCCTCGCCGGGCAGCAGCAGCGTGCTGGAGACCAGTGGCTCGCCGAGCTCGGCCAGGAGCGCCTGCGCGACGGCGTGCGCGGGGATCCGGACCCCCACGGTCTTCTTCTTCGGGTGCTGCAGACGGCGGGGGACCTCTCGGGTGGCCGGCAGCACGAAGGTGTACTGGCCGGGAGTCGCGGCCTTGACCGCCCGGAACACCGAGTTGCCGACGTGCACGAACTGGGCGAGCTGGGCGAAGCTCGCGCAGACGAGGGTGAAGTGGTGCCGGTCGTCGAGCTGGCGGATCTCGCGGATCCGCGCCAGGCCGTTCGTGTCGCCGAGCTGACTGCCCAGCGCGAAGCAGGAGTCGGTCGGGTACGCGATCAGGCCGCCGCCCCGGACGAGGTCCACCACCTGGGTGATCGCGCGGGGCTGCGGGTTGTCCGGATGCACGTCGAAGTACTTGGCCACCCGCCGAGCCTAGGGTGCCGCCGGGCCGGTGGCCGTCCCGGGCTTAGCGCGTCAGTCGCGGCGGGCCGAGTTCTCGGCGATCACCGCGAGGCTGTGCGCGATCGAGATCAGGGCCGCGACCTTGGCCGAGTCCCAGGCGCCGTCCTTCATGCCTGACGCGATCCGCGCGGCGCGTTCGGCGTGGGACTTCGCGGCGGAGACGGCGGCGGCCTGGGTGGGGTCCATGCGGATACTCCTTCGTGACGGTGAGGTGACCCTACGTCTCGCTGATCGGCGCGAGTTCACCCGGTGGCACGGGCCGGCCGATGTGGTAGCCCTGGGCGATGTCGCAGTCGAGGTCAGTGAGAAGGCGCAGCGTCTCAGGATCCTCGATTCCCTCCGCCACCACCCGAAGGCCGAGTGCATGGGCCAGCGTGATGATCGAACGGACGATCTCGACGTCCCGATCCGCAGTGGCGAGGTTGCTGATGAAGTAGCGATCCAGCTTGAGCTCGGCCACCGTGAGCCCGTGGAGGTAGGCCAGCGACGAGAAGCCGGTGCCGAAGTCGTCGATGGACACGACGATGCCGAGCTCCTGGAGTTGTTCGATGACGTCCCGGGCCCGGTTGATGTCGGTGAGGAGGGTTCCCTCGGTGATCTCCAAAGTGAGCGCGGTGGCGGGGACATCGTGCCGGGCGAGCAGCGCCCGGACGTCACCGACGAGATTCACGTCGAGCAGGTCGTTTCCGGACAGGTTGACCGCGACGGCCAGGTCGCGGCCACCAGCGTGCCAGGCCGCGCACTGGGCGAGCGCCGCGTCGAGGACGAACGCCGTCAGCGCGCCCATCAGCCCCGCGCTCTCGGCGAGCGGGATGAAGGCGTCGGGCGCAAGCAGGCCCCGGTCCGGGTGTGGCCAGCGGACCAGCGCCTCGACGGCGGTCACCGTCCCCGTCGAGAGGTCCCGTTTCGGCTGGTAGTGCAGGACGAGTTGGTTGCTGTCGATCGCTTTGCGCAGGTCGCGGCTGAGCTGAAAGCGATCGCGGCTGTCGTCGCGGGCGTGGTCGTAGACGGCGAACGGCTCGTGCGCCGCTTTGGCCCGGTACATCGCGGCGTCGGCGCAGCGAAGAAGGCCGGCTGCCGTGGCGGCGTCGTCGGGGTAGCGGGCGATGCCGATGCTGGCCGAGATCTCCACGCTCGCGGCGGTGAGCGCGAAGGGCTGCTCAAGACCGGTGACGAACCGCTCCGCGAGCATGGTGGCGCGGTCGGTGTCGGATCCGTCCAGCAGCAGGGCGAACTCGTCGCCGCCCAGGCGGGCGATCAGATCAGAAGGGCGCACCGCGAGATGAAGGCGATCGCCGACCTGCGTCAGCAGATCGTCGCCGACAGGGTGGCCGAACGCGTCGTTGACCTCCTTGAACCGGTCGAGGTCGACCACCAGGACGGTCAGCTGGCCGCGGTTGTGGCCAGCGCGCTCGGCGTACGCCTGGACGCGCGCCGTGAGCCGCTGGGTGAACATCCGGCGGTTGGCGAGTCCGGTCAGGTCGTCGGTGAGCGCCTGGCGGCGGGACTCCGACAGCTGCCGCAGGTCGCGCAGCGACAGCAGTACCCGGCCGGCCGCCGCCAGCAGCGCCGCGGACGCGAGCACGACCGCCGTGAGGTCCACCGGACGGAAACAGCCGTACACCAGGATGGCGAGCCCGGTCGCCGCCGCGGCCCCCGGCATGACGAGCAGGGCGGCTCCGTCGAGGCGCATAACGGCCCGGCGAGCGGGCCGCGCCCACGCCGCGGCCGACATGAGGATGATCGCGACGGGCCAGCCGATGTCCAGCAGAGTGCCCACCCGGTAGGTCTCCGCCGCGGCCTGCAGAAGATAGATGGAGTCACACACGGCGAACAGCGCGCTCCCCACCCCGAGAAGCCACCACCGGGCGTCGCGCCGGTCAGGCAGCAGCGCGAGCGCGCCGACGGCGAACGCCAGCAGGATCAGGTCGCCCACTGGATAGGCCAGGTTGACGGCGACCTCAAGAGGCGATCCGGCACTGCTGTGCAGCGTGCTCGACAGCCCCACCGCGGCGCACACCGCGGCGGCGGAGAGCCCGCACAGCAGGCCGTCCAGCCAGGTACTCGGCAGGAAGTGCTCCGAGCCGGTGCGGATCAGCATGATCACGGCCAGGTACGCCATCGGGTAGAACGCGATGAACAGCCCGTCGGCGACCGACGGCGTCGGAACCACGTTGTTCACTGCCAGCGACGTCCAGGCGACATCCCCGAGCGTCCACACGAGCAGGCCAAAGCCGAGCACCAGCCACACCGATCGCCCGGCGCGGCGCCGGAATGCCCCGGCGATGCACCCCAGTGCGGCGGTCACCTGGACGACGTTGATCAGGAGATCGTCGAGCAGCGGGATCGAGCGCCCGCGGGGGCGTACCAGCACGGACACGAGGTAACCGGCCATCAGCAGTCCGAGGATCCCGTAACCGGTGATCGCGGCCCGATCGGCCAGCGTCCAGCGCCGAGGTGATCCGGTGCGTGCCGCCGGTGCGCTGGGCGGCCCCGGTAGGGCGTAGCGGCGCGCGCGAGAGGACCCCGCGCCGGCCGTCAGCGCCCGGGTGGCAGCAGCAGCATCCGCCTGGTCCATGACCAACCCTCTGATTTCGGCAACTCCGCCCACAGCGGGTGCCCCTGCAGAGCAATCTGCCCCCTGCCGAGGCGCATCACCATCGGTGAACGGGCTCGCCTTGCCAGAGCGATCGGCCGCGCCGCAGTCCCCTAGGGCCTCGTCAAGCGTCCTGCTGCGCCCACAGCAGTGTCAGGCGCTACCAAACCCGGTCAGGACATGGTGAACCGGCTCCTGTCGCGCGGTCAGGTGTTGGTGGCCTGCACGGGAGCGATGGTGAGGGCGTCGAGGTTGACCTTGCCGATCTCGGCGGTGTCGTACCGGTAGCTCACCGAGTTTGCTCCCGGGACCGAGATCGACGCTGTCGATGTGCACGTCCCAAACAGGCGGACGCCCGAACAGGATGGTCCGGTGGCCGAGCGGCGCGGGACCCCCGGCAATCTGCCGGCGGATCTGACCAGCTTCGTAGGACGGGGCGAGGATCTCACCAGCTGCCACAACCCACCAAACGCGAAGCCGAAATCGCCCGGCTGATCGCCAGAGGATTCACCAACAAGCAGATCGCGCAGCATCTCGTGACCACCCAGCGCACGGGGGGCACGTCGAGCACATCCTCACCAAGCTCGGCTTCGCCAACCGAACCGAACGCAGAATAGCGTCGTGGATCCTCACCAGGGACCACACGGACAGCACCCCCGACAGCGCAGCCGACCGCGTTAGCGAGCCGTTCGATCGGGGAGTGTGAGACGAGCGGTGTGACTCCGATCGGGGAGTGCACGGACGGCACGCATCGTGGATTGCCGGCTGACCCCGCTCGTGGCGGCCAGTCGGCGGCGGACCCCGGCCCGGCCCGCTCGCCAGCGGCGCGACTACTTCGACGAGAGGATGACCATGGCACGGACGATCCAGATCCTGGACCCGGCGGACGGCACTCCGGTTGGCACAGTTGCCGTCGCGTCGCCCGACGAGGCCGCCGCCGCGGTGGAGTCCGCCGAGAAGGCAGCCCCAGGCTGGGCCCGCACCGCGCCGGCTGAACGCGGCGCGCTGCTGCACGCGGCGGCGGCCGCGGTGGAGGCCGTGGCCGGCGAACTGGCCGAGCTCACCACCCGCGAGATGGGTAAGCCACTCGCGGACGCCCGGGGCGGCGTGGACGCGGGGATCGGCACGCTGCGCCAGTACGCCGAACTCGGCCCGCTCCATCGGGGACGGAGCCTGCAGGGCGGCTGGAATGCCACCGACCTGATGGTGTTCGAGCCCCGCGGGGTCGTCGCGGTGATCACCCCGTGGAACGACCCGGTCGCCGTCCCGTGCGGGCTCATCGGAGCGGCGCTCGCCACCGGGAACACGGTGGTGTTCAAGCCGTCGGAGCGGACCCCGCACACCGGCGCGCGCCTCGCCGAGGCGCTGAGCCGGGAGCTTCCGCCCGGCGTGCTGACCCTGCTGCAGGGCGACGGCGAGACCGGCGCCGCCCTGGTGGCCCAGCCAGGCCTCGGCCTCGCCGCGCACGTGGGGTCCACGGCCGCCGGGCGCGCGATCGCCGCTGTCACCGTCGCGAAGTTGCTCCTTGAGAACGGTGGCAACGATCCGCTCATCGTCGATGACGGCGTCGATCCCGTCTGGGCCGCCGGGCAAGCCGCGCTCGGGGCGTTCGCCAACGCGGGGCAGATCTGCACGTCCGTCGAGCGGATCTACGTGCAGGAGAGCATCGCGGAGCCGTTCCTCGCCGAGCTCGTGCGGTGCGCCGAGTCGCTCGTCACCGGTAGCGGCATGGATCCCGGCACGACGCTGGGCCCGCTGGTCGACGACCGCCAGCGACAGGCCGTGCACGACCACGTCAGCGGGGCGATCGGCGACGGAGCGCGCCTGCTCACCGGAGGACGCGTGCCTGGCGGCCCTGGCAGCTTCTACCCGGCCACCGTGCTGACGGGCTGCACCGACGACATGCTCGTGATGCGCGAGGAGACATTCGGCCCCGTGGCGCCGGTGCGGGTCGTGGCGTCGTTCGGGCAGGCGCTGGCCGCCGCCTGCCGCGGCCCATACGGGCTGGCGGCGACCGTGCTCACGTCCGACATGGCGCACGCGCAGCAGGCGTGGCGCGAGCTGCCGGCCGGCACCGTCAAGGTCAACGCCGTGTTCGGCGGCGCACCGGGCGGAGCGGCCGAACCGCGTGGCCGTAGCGGCCAGGGCTTCGGCTACGGCCCCGAACTGCTCGGCGAGATGGTCCGCACGAAGGTGGTGCACCTGGCCGCCCCGCCGAGCTGACCAGCACGAGCGGGCGCGCTGAGGAACCGGCGCGCTAAGGCTCGTCGCGCGGGTGCATCCGTGCGTACATGGCGCGCATGCGGGTCCGCAGCGCGTTGTTGACGGTGCGGCTGGCGTCGTTGCGCGCGCGGGCGGCGCGGGCTCCGTCGGCCAGTTCGCGCGCACGGGCCACGATCGCGTGCAGCTCGCCTCTCGTCGCCCGCATGAGGGCTCCGTCCGGTGGCGGCGAGTGCACCCCGCTGACAGCGGGCAGGCCGATACACCGACTGTGCGCGCATCTCCGGCCCAGCGCCAGGGGCTCCCGGTTCCAAGGCTGCTCATCCAGCAGGCTCATCTCGGCTGAGCGCAGCCCGGACGCACCGGGTCGAGCCCGGGATGTCAGCCGCTGCTGGGGATGGTCGCCCAGACGAGCTTCCCGTCCCGGATCGGTACGTAGCCCCAGCTGGCGCTCAGATCGGCTACCAGCAGCAGGCCTCTGCCGCCCGGCTCGTCTGGGCGGCGCGACATGTGCTGCCGCGGCGGCTGCGTGCTGCCGTCGCGTACCGCCAGGTGCACGTACCGGCCGCGCAGTGCCACCGTGACGTCGAACGAGGTCCGGGCATGCTCCAGCGCGTTGGTGACCAGCTCGCAGACGGCGAGGACGACCGCGTCCCTGGCCGTGTCCAGGCCCCACCTGCCGCACAGCTCCCGCGTGACCTCCCGGACGCGGCCCAGCGACGCGGGCGAGCACGGCACGTCACGCAGCACACAGCTCAGCGGCGCCTCCATCGAGGCGGCGATGTCGAGCGCTGTGGCCCGGTCCGCGACGATCGGAGCCTGCCGGTCCATCCCGCTGGCGCGGAGCTGGTCGCGCAGTCCCTCGTCGGGGACGAGCAGGATGATCGGGATCCCCGGCATCTCCCCGGCGGTCCGGATCGCCGAACGCAGGACGCTGAGCGCCGCCTTGTGGTGCACGAGCAGCCCGCTCAGGTCGACGATGAGCGCGGCCGGCTGATCCGCGACGTGTTTGCGCAGCGCGTTGCGGACGATCGGCGCGGTGTCGATGTCGAGGGCGCCGGCGATCTCGACCGTCGCGACCGGGAACGACGGCTCGGTCCGGACGGTGAGTTTGTCACCCAACGTGTGCCCCCTCGCGCGTACGCATGCGGTAAACGGCGAGAGCCCGTGGGGGAGACGATCGACACCACTGCGCCTGGCGGCGCTGCCACCGATACTTCCGAACATACCGTCCCCCGGTCGAATCACCAGCTCGACGGCGCGGCGCTCAACAGCGAGGCTGGGTGCGGTGCGCGCCCACCGTCCGCGTCGGGGTTGATGTGGGTTCAGGCGTTGACCTGCTCATTCGATCGCGGACGGCCCCGGTTGCCCACGGCGGGGGACAGCGGTGCCGATGGGCATGGCTCACGCAAGGACCGTCGTGATGAAAGGCGGCCGCCGGCGGCTGGGCCACCGGCGGCCGTGCGGGCGGGACGTCTTGCGACTCCGGTCAGCGGGTCAGGCGCTGGCGCAGCAGTTCCTTGGCCTGCTCGGCCCCCTTGCGGCTCTCGCGCTGCGCGCGGCGGAAGAAATCGGCGAGTTCGGTGTCGCCACCGCGCTCCGCGTCCTTGGCGTAGACCTCCAGCCGCAGCGCGTTGCTCAGGCACTGCTCGGTGAACCAGATGATGTTGAAGTCCTTGTCAGCGGTGCCGGTGACTTCACCGGTTTCCGTCGTGGCCGTCACGGTGATCTCCTTCCGGATCCGATCTGGATTCGGCCCGGCTATACCCGCCACGCACCGGTCCATGCGTATTGCCAGCCGCGACCCGAACCCGCCGGGAGCCTGGGAGTTACGCGACTTCCCGGCGCGTTCCAAGGCCCGGCTCCACGCCCAAGCCCTTCGCGTCAGGTGCCAGACCGGCGCGGCGAGGCTGATGCCCGTCCGGCGGCATGAGCTGCGGCTGCCAGAGTGCGCCTCTGGTGTTTGCGTGAGCAGAGTGCGGGCAGCGCGAGACCATGAGTCTTCGCCACACAGTCGGGGACAGCACGCTGGCGTTGCTGGCGGAAGGGTATGCGTGGCTGCAGGCGCCCATCCCCGCAGTAGACCGGCTGAAGGCCGACCGCGGAGCGTCGGCCCGCCAGCAGAGCTAGGTGTTCTGTCCCGTGCCGACTATGGCGATGACCCGGTCGAAGCCGCACACCTGCAGGGCCCGGCGCGCGACCACCGCGGGATTCGTGATCGTGACGGTATGGCCGTGGCCGGTGACGTGCTTGTTGACCGCCGCGATGAAGTTCAGCCCGGTGGAGCACAGGAACGTCACGGCGGCCAGGTCGACGGTGACCGGGCACGGTGGCATCGTGGTGACCTTGTCCAGCGCGTCCCGCAGGAGCGGGACCGCCGCCATGTCGATCTCCCCGCGCAGGGCGAGTTGCAGGTGCGGGCCGTCGGCGCCGGTTGCCGTGTATTCCAGCCGTGCGAATTCGGCGCGATCGGGACGGCTGTGCTCGCAGGTGCTGGTCATCGCGGCCTGCCCGCTGCAGCTGGCCTGGCGACCAGGATGTCGGCTTGGCCTAGCGACGTGGCCCTCATGGGGAACTCCATCCGTGGCCGGATCGGGGCGCCCTGTGGTCCGAAGGCGGAAACGATGACTCCAACTCTGCACCATCTCGGCCGCCCGTGCCACCGCTGCGGTCGAGCCGGCCGGTGACGGGATTAGTCCCAGACCCGCGGGGTACTGCGCCAACCAGGAACAGTGGCCAGCGCGCGGAGGTGATCTGGATGGCGGGCCGGACGGTGTCAGACCTGGTCGTCGAGCGCTTCGCGGCGTGGGGCGTCGAACGGGTGTTCGGCTACTCGGGGGACGGCATCAACGGCGTGATCGGGGCGCTCCGCCGGGCCGGTGCGCCGCAGTTCGTCCAGGCGCGGCACGAGGAGGCGGCCGCGTTCATGGCGGTCGGCCACGCCAAGTACACCGGCCAGGTGGGAGTCTGCCTGTCGACGCAGGGCCCGGGCGCCGTGCATCTGCTGAACGGCCTGTACGACGCGAAGCTCGACTCGAAGCCGGTCGTGGCGGTCGTCGGTCAGCAGCTGTCGAGCGTGCTCGGGAGCGCCTACCAGCAGGAGATCGACCTGGTGCGGTTGTTCGGGGACGTGTGCGCGCAGTTCGTCCAGGCCGCGCACTCGCCCGAGCAGGTGCCGATGCTGCTCGACAGGGCGTTCCGAACCGCCCTCGCCACCCGCAGTCCCACGTGTGTGGTGCTGCCGCACGACATCCAGACCGCCGCCGCCCCGGATCCGCACGAGCACGAACACGGCGTTCTGGTGACCAGCCCCGGGCTGCGGCCCGCCCGGGTCGTGCCCTACGACGAGGACATCGAGGCCGCCGCGGAGGTGCTTCAGGCCGGTGAACGCGTGGCGATCCTTCTCGGCCAGGGCGCCTACGGGGCAGCCGAGGAGATCACCGAGCTCGCGGACCGGCTCGGCGCCGGAGTGGCCGCGTCGCTGCTCGGCAAGCCGGTCCTGGACGAGGGTTTGCCGTTCCACACCGGCGTGATGGGCCATCTCGGCACGACGGCCAGCGCGGAGCTGATGCGTGGCTGCGACACGTTGCTGCTCGTGGGCACCAACGATCCGTGGACCGAGTTCTACCCGGCGCCCGGCCAGGCCCGCGCGGTGCAGATCGACCTCGACGGGCGGCGCCTCGGCGTGCGGTACCCGGTCGAGGTGCCGCTGCTGGGTGACGCGGGCGAGACCCTGCGCCGGCTGCTGAGCGCCGTGAAGCCGCGCGAGAACCGGGCCTGGCGCGAGCAGGTCGAGGGCTGGGTGCGGCGCTGGCACCAGATCGCCGAGGACCGTGCGGCCGCTCCGGCGGATCCGGTGAACCCGCAGTTCGCCGTCCGGGCGCTGAGCGCCCGGCTGCCCGCGGACGCGCAGGTCGCCGTCGACGTCGGCTCGGTCGTGTACTGGTACGCCCGGCACCTGCGGCTGCCGCGCGGAGTGCCCGCGCACCTGTCCAGCACGCTCGCGTCGATGGGGTGCGCCCTGCCGTACGGACTGGCCGCGAAGCTCGCCCACGACGACCGCCCGGTGATCGCGCTGGCCGGCGACGGTGCCATGCAGATGAACGGGCTCGCCGAGCTGATCACCGTCGCCGCGCGCTGGCGGGACTGGGCGGACCCGCGCTTCGTCGTGTGCGTCCTGAACAACCGGGACCTGGCGGAGGTCAGCTGGGAGCAGCGCGAGACCGAGGGCGAGCCGCGGTTCGTCACGTCGCAGGAACTGCCGGACGTGCCGTTCGCGCGGTGGGCCGAGGCACTGGGGCTGGTGGGCATCCGGGCCGAGACGCCGGGCGAGGTCGAGGCGGCCTGGGACGCCGCACTCAGTGCCGACCGGCCGGTGGTGATCGACGTCGTGACCGACCCCGCCATCCCGCTGCTGCCCCCGCTGCAGCCGTACGAGAAGGTCAAGCCGATGTACGCCGGCCTCGCCGCCGAGGACACCGAGCTGGCCCGGCGGGCCGAGGCGCACTTGCGCCGGGAACGTGCCGGCGAGGGCTTCGACGACCCGGCCTAGTCCGCGACGACAAGGGCCTGCGGCGCGGCCTGTTTGATCCGCGCCCGCAGCCACTTGAGCTGGATCGCGGTCTCGCCCTCGCAGCGCGTGACCGGCGCTCGCCCCGGTGACGAGGCCCGGCCCGATCGCCCGCAGGGAAGTAGAACCGCCAGCGTGGTAAAGCGGTCGGCATCGAGGACGCCCGCGCGGCCTGCGGGCAGATCCTCGCCGGGATCTAGCAGTGCCGATGACCGTGGGGCATCACTCATGGTCCCATCTACCCCTGGCGCACCAATACGCAAACGTGCCTCGGTTTAGCCTCAGCGGCCCCCTGACCACTCGGCGACAGTCACAGCCGGGGTGCGGCAGCCGGGCAGGTCACTGCGGATGCTGGGCTACCACTCTGATCGTCTTCAGCGAGCCGTCCGCGGCGTCGGGGGATGAGCATTCCTGCTGGTGCCCCCTGGTGAGGTAGTCCAGCACCGCCTCGGTGATCCGCTCGCCGGGCACCAGCACCGGCACACGATCTTGTCGCCCGTACCAGCAACGGCGAGCATCCCAGTCTTCACCGACAAGCGAACTGCCGCAGGCGGACGCGCGTGATCCACCGTCCCTCGATTCCCGCCGGCAACACCACGGGGGGCGTGACCACGATGTGCGGCAATCAAACCCGCCTGTGACCGCCTGTGTCCGGGGGATCCGGAATGGGACGGCGATTCGCGAACCGCCTCGTCGTACGCCTCGGCGAGCCCAGCCTCGCGGCGATCCTCGGCTCACGGATGACAGGCCGGCCGAGCGGAGGCGGCCCAGCTGCACGGTGACCGGGCGCGCGTTACCTGCCTTCGCCGCGCCGGACAGGCGCCGGGCTGACCGATGCCTGCAGCGCGCCGCGCCAGTTCACGACGAGTTCGCCCGCCGGGTCCGTCCGGTAGGCGGCATGCCGGCCGCCGAGGCAGTCCAGCTCGACCTGGCCGAGAGCGGCGGCGAACGACGTGGCCGCGACCAGCAGCACATGACGATGGCCGTCGATAGTGACCTCCACCGGAAAGTCCCGCAGTCCCGTCGCCATGACAGCAGGGTATGAGGACTCGGGTCGCACCGCATGCCAGGAACCGGCTCGACCGGGGTCTCCCGCCCGCGGCCGGGCAGTGCGCGTCTGGCCGGCAGAAAAGCCCCATGCTTGAGGAGCCGGCGGTATGGGCATGTTCGGTGCGGTCCGGTACAGGCGAGCCGCCGGTGTCTGGTGAGGCGCCGAACGTCCATGGACGTCGGCCGCTGGGCAGCGGACATCGGTGGCGAACCGATCCAGGCCGTGCGACCGCCCCTGCGACCGATGAGGACAACACCACGTGAATGCTCCGCGCCCGTCCGGTACAGATGCCGCCCCCGAGATGCCGCTCGGTGTGAACGCGAAGGTCGGCCTGTTCGACCGGTTCGCCTCCGCCGTAGCCCGCTTCGCCTCGCGGGCCTGGTTCTTCGCCGGCTGCATCCTGCTCGTGGTGATCTGGGCACCGACCATCGTGTTCTTCAACATCGACACCTGGCAGCTGATCATCAACACCGCGACGACCATCGTGACGTTCCTGCTGGTCGCGCTCCTGCAGAACACGCAGACCCGCGCCGACGCGGCCGTACAGCAGAAACTCAACGCGATCGCCGACGCGCTGGCCGACCTCATGCGGCACGTCGGCGGGGACGACGACGACCTCCAGCAGGACCAGCGTGAGCTACGCGCCGCCGTCGGGCTCGAGACACGCGAAGGGGCCTGATCCGCGACCAGCGGCCTGGCGCCGGATGCGCAGGGACGCACGTTAGCGGTTCGCCGGGGTGTTCTCCGCGGCCCCGTCGGTGGCCCTCGGGAGTCTGCTGGTCACGGCCGCGTTCAAGGGCAGCCACGACGTGGCGCTGTCGGCCCACGGGATGGTGGCCGGTGCGACCGGCTTCACGTTCTGCTGCCTCGCCGCCGTGCCGCTCCCGCGGCGATGGGGAGCGTGGCGCGGCTCGCTGGCCGCGCTGGTCGTCTGGGCGATCACCGCCGGTGCCGCGATGCTGGTGCTGGCATGAACCCGGGCGCCGGGGGAGACGATGGCGGATCCGGCGCACAGATAGAGGTGCGGACCGGTGAGCTCCACAAAGCCCCGCGCGCGACTGGATGATCCGGTTCGCCTTCGGCGCGGGTCGCGATCACGGTCTCGCACTGACCGCTGTGGGCGTCGCTCGGTGCGGCGACCGCCGCGTGGATGCTGGTCGCGCTGGGCGGCTACGCCATCGCGAAAGCCACGGGCGCCGGTGGCGACGAATCCCCCGGCACCTGACCGCGCCGAGCCCACTGCCTCCGGCGGAAGCCGCCGTCAGGGCGCCGGAGTCGGCGCGGTTAGCTGACGGTGGCGGTGCCGTTGACGGCTTTCGCCGGGCCCTCGCTGGCGTTGCACGAGGCGTTCGCGGACTTCGCCGCCTTGTTCAGAGCGAGGTTCGCGGACGGGGTACTTGGGGGAGTGCCACCGACTCCGGTGACCAGCTGGATCCAGTTCAGGGAGTTCGCGACGCTGCTGTAACTCTCCTCGCCGCTTCCGTCCGACGACGTGTCCCCGCGACACAGCACGCCGAATTGGACACCGTTGAGCATCGCCGGGCCGCCGGAGTCGCCGAACCAGGCGAAGCCGTCGCCGGATTGGGCAAGGTTGACCATCTTCGATCCGTCGTCGCCGGCGTCGACGCGCGAGACCCGCATCCTTGCCGTTTTCATGGTCTCGGACAGGCCGCATCCCGTCTCACACGTGCCGCCCCAGGCGAAGATGTCGGCGGGGGAGTTCACCGCCGGGTCCGTCTCCGCCAGCGGCGCGTAGGTGGTCACGATGTCCCGGTCGAGTTCCAGCACCGCGATGTCGAAGCGCGTCTTCACGCTCTTGACCTTGGCTACGGTGCCGGCGCCCCTCTTCACGTTGCCGACGTAGACCGTGTACTTCGCGGGGTCCGGCACGTCCGTGGTGCAGTCGCCGCTGCCAGGACCGCGATCAGGCCGCCGGCGAACGCCGCACGCTTCAACCGCATTCTCTACTCCATCCATAAACGGGCGGCCGACAATGGCGCGCCCAGGCATACGTTGGAAGGCTGTCCGCGACCGGTGTATGGGGCGGCCGGCGGCAAGCGAGCACAGCTTACGAGTGGGTTTCCCGGTGGCCATAGCTCAGATCAGTCTTAAGCAGAACATAAGCATTTCCGGGCGGGATGGCGCGGCTGATGGTCACGGTGCGCTGACAGATCCGATCGAGGAGCGTCTCGGCCTCGCCTGCCCGGCAATGCCCTCGTAGAACGGCGGATATGGGGCGAATGGTCTTCCCCGGAAGGCGTCGGAAGACACATGCGAAGGTGCCAGTCAGCTCACCAGTGCTGGTGTGCCAATGACCGCCGTGATCGTGCGCAATGGTGCCTCGCCTTCGCTCATCGAGCGCCGCGTCGACGATGTTAGGTGTGGGTTCCGGATTAATCCAGGCGCGAAATGGTCCGGATATCCGGGCGTTGCCGGAGGGCGAGCGGGCGCTTACAACTCTTGAAGCCTCTTCCCGCCCCTACCGCACAGGAGCCGTTGTTATGCGTGGAATGGTCAGAGGGCTATTGATCGTGG
Organism: Actinomycetes bacterium; assembly: GCA_025963185.1. Classification (GTDB taxonomy): domain Bacteria; phylum Actinomycetota; class Actinomycetes; order Mycobacteriales; family Cryptosporangiaceae; genus RYN-140. The sequence continues at coordinate 562 of JAOPVE010000316.1, read as the reverse complement.
CAGCTGCCGCGGCGATAGCCACGCCCGCTGCGTTCGCCTCCGCCGGCGAGCCACAGCGCGCAACGCCCAGCATCGTCGGCGGCACGAACGCCACCGAGACCTACTCCTTCATGACCCACATTCTGGCCGACGGATCCGGCTGCGGCGCGTCGCTGATCCGGCCGACCTGGATCGTCACCGCGAAGCACTGCGTCATGAACGGCGCTAGCCCGGTGCCCGCGTCGTCGGTCGAAGTGCGAGTCGGCACGCTTCTGCAGGACTCCGGCGGCACCGTCACCGGCGCGAAGCGGATCGTCCCCTACGCCACGGACGACCCGGACGTGGCGCTGATCGAACTGTCCTCGGCGGTGCCACAGAAGCCCATCGCGATCGCCCCGAGCGCTGTCGTCGGTTCGGCGGCCCGGATCATCGGCTGGGGCTGCCACAGCGACCCGTGCGGCCAGCTCCCGCCGAACCCGGTGCTCCAGGAGCTGGACACCTCGATCCTGGCCGACAGCGCCTGCGGGGGTGGCGACAACTACATCTGCATCGGCAACCCGAACGGGCACGGCGCCTGCTACGG
>JAOPVE010000300.1 GCA_025963185.1 Actinomycetes bacterium | reverse complement strand
GAGCAGTCGAACATCAACTGGGGTAAGGCCGGCCGCATGCGGTGGAAGGGCAAGCGCCCGACCGTCCGTGGTGTGGCGATGAACCCGGTCGACCACCCGCACGGTGGTGGTGAGGGCAAGACGTCCGGCGGCCGTCACCCGGTGAACCCGAAGGGTAAGCCGGAGGGTCGCACGCGCCGCCGCAAGGCGAGCGACGCACTCATCATCCGCCGTCGCAAGACCAACAAGAAGCGCTAGGGGTACTAGGTCATGCCGCGCAGCCTGAAGAAGGGCCCGTTCGTAGACGATCACCTGCTCAAGAAGGTGGACGTCCAGAACGAGAAGGGCACCAAGAACGTCATCAAGACCTGGTCCCGGCGTTCGACGATCATCCCGGACATGCTCGGCCACACGCTTGCGGTGCACGACGGCCGCAAGCACGTGCCGGTGTTCGTGACGGAGGCAATGGTCGGGCACAAGCTCGGCGAGTTCGCCCCCACACGCACGTTCAAGGGCCACGAGAAGGACGACCGGAAGAGCCGCCGCCGCTAACGCGGTAGCTGGTCTCGGGAGACGGATAAGAGAGCAGAGATGGCAGTCATTGACGGCAAGCGCGCGAACCCGCGCCGCGAGCAGCTGCTCGGCGACGCCCCTGGGGGCTACGCCGAAGCGCGCTACGTCCGGGTCACCCCGATGAAGGCGCGCCGCGTGGTCGACCTCATCCGCGGTCTCCCGGCCAGAGAGGCGCTGACGGTTCTCCAGTTCGCGCCGCAATCGGCCAGCGAGCCGGTCTACAAGGTGCTGGCGAGTGCGGTGGCGAACGCCGAGAACAACGATCGGCTCGACCCGGACACGCTCCAGGTCGCGGCGGCGTTCGTGGACGAGGGTCCGACCATGAAGCGGTTCCGGCCGCGCGCTCAGGGCCGGGCATACCGGATCCGCAAGCGCACGAGCCACATCACGGTCGTGGTCGAGAGCCTGGCGGCGAAGCCCAAGCCGGCCAAGAAGGCGGCGAAGAAGGCGGCTACACCGGCCAAGGCCGACAAGCCAGCGAAGACCGCGCCGAAGGCGGAGAAGTCCGCCCCGGCGAAGAAGACGACCGCGAAGAAGGCGGCCCCGAAGGCCGAGACGTCTGAGCAGTCCGCGAAGGGAAGCGCCGAGTAATGGGACAGAAGGTCAACCCGCACGGGTTCCGCCTCGGCATCACCACCGAGTGGAAGTCCCGCTGGTATGCGGACAAGCTCTACAAGGACTACGTCAAGGAAGACGTGGCCATTCGGCGGATGATGTCCAAGGGCATGGAGCGGGCCGGTATCTCGAAGGTGGAGATCGAGCGCACCCGTGACCGGGTCCGCGTCGACATCCACACCGCGCGTCCGGGCATCGTCATCGGCCGCCGTGGCGCCGAGGCCGACCGCATCCGTGGCGAGCTGGAGAAGCTGACCAGCAAGCAGGTGCAGCTGAACATCCTCGAGGTGAAGAACCCCGAGTCGGATGCGCAGCTGGTCGCACAGGGCGTTGCCGAGCAGCTCTCCAGCCGGGTGTCGTTCCGTCGCGCCATGCGCAAGGCGATGCAGTCGGCCATGAAGAGCCCGGGCGTCAAGGGGATCCGGGTGCAGTGCGCCGGTCGCCTGGGCGGTGCCGAGATGAGCCGGTCGGAGTTCTACCGCGAGGGCCGCGTTCCGCTGCACACCCTCCGCGCGAACATCGACTACGGCATCTACGAGGCCCGCACGACGTTCGGCCGGATCGGCGTCAAGGTCTGGATCTACAAGGGCGACGTGATGCAGAGCCGCGCCGAGCGGGAGGCGGCCGAGGCCGCGCTCCGCCAGCAGCGCCGTGAGCGTCCCGTGCGTCCGCGCCGTTCGGGCTCGACCGGCACCACGCCGGGCGGCACCGAGGCCGGCCGCGCCGCCCGCAATGCGCCGCGTGACGAGACTCCTCGTGACGAGACGCCCGCGGACGTGCCTGTCGAGACCACGTCCGTCGAGGCGATCGCGACCCCCGTGGTCGAGACGCCCGCGGTGGAGACGCCCGCTGCCGAGACCGCCGTGGTCGAGACGCCCGCTGCCGAGACCCCCGCGGTCGAGACGCCGGCCGCCGAGACCCCCGCGGTCGAGACGCCGGCTCCCGAGGCGCCGCCTGTCGCGACCGCCGCAGAAGACACCCCCAAGGAGGGCTGACCCATGCTGATCCCCCGCAGGGTCAAGCACCGTAAGCAGCACCACCCCGACCGCCACGGCGCGGCCAAGGGCGGCACCCGGGTCACGTTCGGTGAGTTCGGGATCCAGGCCCTCGAGCCCGCGTACGTGACGAACCGGCAGATCGAGTCGGCTCGTATCGCCATGACCCGGCACATCAAGCGTGGCGGCAAGGTGTGGATCAACATCTACCCGGACCGTCCGCTTACCAAGAAGCCCGCCGAGACCCGCATGGGTTCCGGTAAGGGATCGCCGGAGTGGTGGGTCGCGAACGTCAAGCCCGGGCGCGTGCTGTTCGAACTCGCGTACCCGAGCGAGGCGATCGCCCGCGAGGCCATGCGCCGCGCGATCCACAAGCTGCCGATGAAGTGCCGGATCGTGAAGCGCGAAGTGGGTGACATCTGATGGCCAGCGGTCCGAACAAGCACGCTACCGAGCTGCGTGAAATTGCCGACGACGAGCTGGTGACCCGGCTGAAGGAAGCCAAGGAGGAGCTGTTTAACCTCCGCTTCCAGAACGCCACCGGCCAGCTCGACAATCACCGGCGGCTGCAGGCAGTGCGCCGCGACATCGCCCGGATCTACACGGTCATGCGTGAGCGTGAGCTGGGTATCTCTGCGGCCGCAGGGGAGGTTTCGGCATGAGTGAGGGTGCAGTGGAGAAGGTCGTCCGCAACGACCGTAAGGTTCGTGAGGGCCTGGTCGTGAGCGACAAGATGGACAAGACCGTGGTCGTCGAGGTTGAGGACCGCGTCAAGCACCGTCTGTACGGCAAGGTTCTGCGCCGCACGAACAAGCTCAAGGCGCACGACGAGCAGAACCAGTGCGGCGTCGGCGACCGCGTCCTCCTCATGGAGACCCGGCCGCTCTCGGCCACCAAGCGCTGGCGCGTCGTCGAGATCCTCGAGCGTGCCAAGTAACCAGCTTTATCCGTTCCGCCAGGCTCACACGAGTGAGAACCGGCGCGACAACCAGGAGTTGACGTGATCCAGCAGGAGTCGCGGCTTCGAGTCGCCGACAACACCGGGGCCAAGGAGATCTTGTGCATCCGGGTCCTCGGCGGCTCCGGCCGGCGGTACGCCGGCATCGGCGACATCATCGTGGGCACCGTCAAGGACGCCATTCCGGGCGCGGGCGTGAAGCGCGGTGACGTCGTCAAGGCGGTCGTCGTCCGCACCGTGAAGGAAAGGCGGCGTCCTGACGGGTCCTACATCCGCTTCGTCGAGAACGCGGCTGTCCTCATCAAGGACGGCGGGGACCCACGCGGTACCCGCATCTTCGGCCCTGTGGGCCGTGAGCTGCGTGACAAGAAGTTCATGAAGATCATTTCGCTTGCTCCGGAGGTGCTGTAGCAATGGCCGCCACGCGAGCCAAGCTCAAGATCAAGAAGGGCGACACCGTCAAGGTGATCGCCGGCAAGGACAAGGGCGTCAAGGGCAAGGTCATCCAGGTGTACACCGAGAGCTCTCGGGTGCTCGTGGAGGGCGTGAACCGGATCAAGAAGCACACGAAGGTCTCGCAGACCCAGCGTGGCGCCAAGACCGGTGGCATCGTCACCCAGGAGGCCGCGATCCACGTGAGCAACGTGCAGGTCGTCGGGTCCGACGGGAAGCCCACCCGGATCGGCTCCCGCACCGAGGAGGTCGTCCGCGAGGACGGCCGCACCGAGACCAAGCGCGTGCGCATCGGCCGGCGCACCGGTGAGGACATCTGATGGCTACCCAGACGAAGACGCTCCCGCGTCTGCAGGAGCGCTACCGCGCCGAGATCGTCCCCGCCCTGCGTGAGCAGTTCGAGTTCGCGAACATCATGCAGGTGCCGGGCCTGGTCAAGGTCGTGGTCAACATGGGTGTCGGTGACGCCGCGCGCGACGCCAAGCTCATCGACGGTGCCGTCCGTGACCTCACCACGATCACCGGCCAGAAGCCCCAGGTGCAGAAGGCCCGCAAGTCCATCGCCCAGTTCAAGCTGCGCGAGGGAATGCCGATCGGCGCGAAGGTCACCCTCCGCAACGACCGGATGTGGGAGTTCCTCGACCGGCTGCTGTCGATCGCGCTGCCCCGGATCCGCGACTTCCGCGGCCTGTCCGGCAAGCAGTTCGACGGTCACGGGAACTACACGTTCGGCCTCAACGAGCAGTCGATGTTCCACGAGATCGACGTGGACCGGATCGACCGCCAGCGCGGCATGGACATCACGGTCGTGACGACCGCGAAGACCGACGAGGAAGGCCGCGCGCTGCTCAAGCAGCTCGGCTTCCCCTTCAAGGAGAACTGAGCGAATGGCCAAGAAGGCGCTGATCCAGAAGGCGGCCAAGAAGCCGAAGTTCGCCGTGCGTGCCTACACGCGGTGCCAGCGTTGCGGTCGCCCGCGCGCGGTGTACCGGGTGTTCGGGCTCTGCCGGATCTGCGTGCGCGAGATGGCGCACGCGGGCGAGCTCCCCGGTGTCACCAAGTCGTCCTGGTAAGACCCACGATCCGGACCTCTGCCGGTCCACCGCTTCGCCGTAGGCCCGCGGGAACCGCGGCGAGAAAGGCACGAACCCTATGACCATGACCGACCCGATCGCAGACATGCTCACGCGTCTGCGCAACGCCAACTCGGCGTACCACGATCGTGTGTCGATGCCGCATTCCAAGCTCAAGGCTCACATTGCCGCGATCCTCCAGCAGGAGGGCTACATCGCCGGCTGGCTGGTCGAGGAGGCGGAGGTCGGCAAGACCCTCATCGTCGACCTGAAGTACGGGCCCAACCGGGAGCGGAGCATCGCCGGAGTCCGTCGCGTCTCCAAGCCCGGACTGCGGGTGTACGCCAAGTCCGACAGCCTGCCCAAGGTGCTCGGCGGCCTCGGGGTCGCGATCATCTCGACATCGTCCGGACTGCTGACCGATCGGCAGGCTGGCAAGCGTGGAGTGGGCGGGGAAGTCCTCGCCTACGTCTGGTAAGGGAAGGAGCAGAGCATGTCGCGTATCGGACGCCTGCCCATCCCGGTGCCCGCCGGCGTGGACGTGACGATCGATGGCAGCACCGTCGTCGTCAAGGGCCCCAAGGGAACACTCAGCCACACGCTGGCAGAGCCGATCACCATCGACCGCGCGGAGACCGGCGAACTGCAGGTCGTGCGGCCGAACGACGAGCGTGAGAGCAAGGCCCTGCACGGCCTCAGCCGCACGCTGGTCGCCAACATGATCACCGGCGTCTCCGCCGGGTACGCCAAGACCCTGGAGATCCAGGGCACTGGTTACCGGGTGGTCGCCAAGGGTGCCGCGCTCGAGTTCGCGCTCGGGTTCAGCCACCCCGTACTGGTGAACCCGCCGGACGGCATCACGTTCCGGGTCGAAAGGCCGACCCAGTTCGTTGTCGAAGGCATCGACAAGCAGAAGGTTGGCGAGGTCGCGGCCAACATCCGGAAGATCCGCAAGCCCGAGCCGTACAAGGGCAAGGGTGTGCGGTACCAGGGTGAAGTCGTGCGCCGCAAGGCCGGAAAGAGTGGTAGGTAATGGCTGCGACCCTGCTGCGCCGGGATTCGGGCGCGGGTGTCTCCGCGACTCGCCGGATCGGCCGTGCGCGCCGTCACTTCCGGCTGCGCAAGAAGGTCACCGGCACCGCGGCTCGTCCGCGTCTGGTCGTGACCCGATCCACCCGTCACATCTATGCCCAGATCGTCGACGACACCACAGGCCGTACGCTGGCCTCGGCGTCGACGCTCGACACCACGATCCGCGGTGCCGAGGGCGACAAGAGCGGCCAGGCCCGCAAGGTCGGGGAGCTCGTCGCCGAGCGGGCGAAGGCGGCCGGCCTGGAGTCCGTCGTGTTCGACCGTGGTGGCAACAAGTACCACGGCCGGATCGCGGCGCTGGCCGACGCGGCCCGCGAGAGTGGGCTCCAGTTCTGATGACAGTCAACGAGACCGAGGGGAACGCCTGATGCCTGGTCAGCAGCGCCGCGGGGGAACCGGTGGCAACGACCGCCGCGACCGTCGCGATGGCGGCCGGGGTGGTCAGGCCCCGGAGAAGTCGCCACACATCGAACGAGTCGTCGCCATCAACCGAGTTGCCAAGGTCGTCAAGGGCGGCCGCCGCTTCAGCTTCACCGCGCTGGTCGTGGTGGGTGACGGCGACGGATCCGTCGGTGTCGGTTACGGCAAGGCCAAGGAGGTGCCCGCGGCGATCGCCAAGGGTGTCGAGGAGGCCAAGAAGCACTTCTTCAAGGTGCCGCGCATCGGAGCCACGATCCCGCACCCCGTGCAGGGTGAGAAGGCCGCCGGCGTCGTGCTGCTCAAGCCCGCCAGCCCCGGTACCGGTGTCATCGCCGGTGGTCCGGTGCGCGCGGTGCTGGAGTGCGCGGGCATCCACGACGTGCTGAGCAAGAGCCTGGGTTCGTCGAACCCGATCAACATCGTGCACGCCACGGTGCAGGCGCTCAAGGAACTCGTCCGTCCCGAGGAGATCGCGGCCCGCCGCGGCCTGCCGCTGGAGGACGTCGCGCCGGCCGCCATGCTCCGCGCCCGCGCGGCGAGTATGGGGGCGTGACGTGGCTCGCCTGAAGGTCACCCAGACCCGCTCGACGATCGGGACCAAGCAGAACCAGCGCCACACGCTGCGGACGCTGGGCCTGAAGCGGATCAACGACGTCGTCGTCAAGGAGGACCGGCCCGAGATCCGGGGCATGGTCGCCACCGTGGTCCACCTCGTGCAGGTCGAGGAGGTCGAGTAACACCATGACGATCAAGGTCCACCACCTGCGGCCCGCCCCCGGCGCCCGCACCGCCAAGACCCGGGTGGGTCGTGGTGAGGGTTCCAAGGGCAAGACGGCCGGACGTGGCACCAAGGGCACCAAGGCCCGCTACCAGGTGCCGGCCCGTTTCGAGGGTGGGCAGATGCCCATCCACATGCGGCTGCCCAAGCTCAAGGGATTCAAGAACCGCTTCCGTACCGAGTACCAGGTCGTGAACCTGGACAGGCTCGCCGAGCTGTTCCCGTCCGGTGGCACCATCGGGCCGGACGAGCTCGTCGAGGCCGGTGCGGTCCGCAAGAACTCGCTGGTCAAGGTCCTGGGGAGTGGCGAGCTGGGTGGGGTCGTACTGACCGTCACCGCGCACGCGTTCTCCGGATCGGCCAAGGAGAAGATCACCGCGGCCGGCGGCTCAGTCACCGAGCTGTAAGCACGACGTGTACGCCACCGCGCCGCCGGCCGTCCTCGGCCGGCGGCGCTGGTGTCAGAACCGCAGGTCACAGCCTTGCGGGGAAGACCCGGAGCCCAGGCAAACACGTCCCGTGCCCGCGTTTCCACGCGACTGTTAGAGTCGCAGATCAAAGCGCCTGTCACGCGTGACGGGTGTCAGTTCCCGACCGACCGGCCGGGGGCCTTCCGGCCTCCCGGCAGCCGACCAGCGGACCACCTACCGGTTCGTGCGCAGGAGGACTCGTGCTCGCCGCCTTTGGTAGGGCGTTCAAGACGCCCGACCTGCGCAAGAAGCTTCTCTTCACGCTGTTCATCATCGCGATCTACCGCTTGGGCGCTGGCCTGCCCTCGCCGGGCGTCTCGGTGGCGAACATCCAGACGTGTATTAATACGGCCGACAAGAGCACCGGGGTGCTCACGCTGCTGAACTTGTTCAGCGGCGGAGCGTTGCTCCAGCTGTCGATTTTCGCGCTGGGCATCATGCCCTACATCACCTCCAGCATCATCCTTCAGCTACTCGTCGTGGTCATCCCGCGACTGGAGCAGCTCAAGAAGGAGGGTCAGGCCGGCCAGGCGAAGATCACGCAGTACACGCGGTACCTGACGATCGGTCTCGCGATCCTGCAGTCCACGACCTTCATCGCGCTCGCCCGCAGCGGCCAGCTGTTCCCTGGCTGCACCAAGGACATCATCCCCACCCACGCCGGCTACCCCGTGTGGCTGCAGCTGGCGACCATGGTCATCGTCATGACGGCCGGTACGTCGGTCATCATGTGGCTCGGTGAGCTCATCACCGACCGCGGTATCGGCAACGGCATGTCGGTCCTGATCTTCACCTCGATCGCGGCCCGCCTGCCCGTCGAGGGCAGCAACATCTACCAGAGCAGCCACACCGCCTTCTACCTGGTGCTGGTCATCGGCCTGGCGATCATCGCGGCGGTCATCTTCATCGAGCAGGCCCAGCGCCGCATCCCGGTGCAGTACGCCAAGCGCATGATCGGCCGCCGGATGTACGGGGGCACGTCGACGTACATCCCGCTCAAGGTGAACCAGGCCGGTGTCATCCCGGTCATCTTCGCTTCGTCGCTGCTCTACCTGCCGCAGCTGTTCGCGCAGCTCGGCGATCCGACGAATCCGAACGCGGTGCAGACCTTCATCACCCGGTACATCTCGGCGCCGGGCAACTGGGTGCACATCGCGCTGTACTTCGCGCTGATCATCTTCTTCACGTACTTCTACGTCGCGATCACGTTCAACCCGACCGAGGTCGCCGACAACATGAAGAAGTACGGCGGGTTCGTGCCGGGCATCCGTCCCGGCCGTCCGACCGCCGAGTACCTCGACTACATCCTGAGCCGGATCACGCTTCCGGGCTCGCTGTACCTCGGCATCATCGCGATCCTGCCGAACCTCTTCATCGGCCTCGCCGGCGGCGTCAACAACACGCAGAACTTCCCCTTCGGAGGTACCGCGGTGCTGATCATCGTCGGTGTCGGGCTCGAAACCGTGAAGCAGATCGAGAGCCAGCTGATGCAGCGCAACTACGAAGGTTTCCTCCGGTAGTGCGGCTCGTACTCGTCGGTCCCCCTGGCGCGGGAAAGGGGACACAGGCCGAGTTCATCGCCGCTCACCTGTCGGTGCCGAAGATCTCGACGGGCGATCTGTTCCGGGCCAACGTCGGCCAGGGGACTCCGCTCGGCCTCGAGGCCAAGAAGTACATGGACTCGGGGCAGCTGGTTCCCGACGAGGTCACGATCAATATGGTCAAGGAGCGCCTCGGCGATCCGGATGCCACCGACGGGTTCCTTCTCGACGGGTTCCCGCGGAACGTGCCGCAGGCCAAGGTCCTCGACGACATGCTGTCCGAGCTCAGCGTGAAGATCGACATCGTCCTCGAACTGATCGTCGACAACGACGAGGTGGTCCGGCGGCTGTCCGGGCGGCGCACCTGTCGGGGCTGCGGCAAGATCTGGCACATCGAGTTCGATCCGACGGCCAAGCCCGGCAAGTGCGACCGCTGCGGCGGCGAGCTGTTCCAGCGGGATGACGACCGTCCGGACACCGTGCAGAATCGGCTCATGGTGTACGCCGAGCAGACGGCGCCCCTGGTCGACTTCTACGCCGCCCAGGGCAAGGTCGTCGGTATCGACGCCACCGGTCCGGTGGAAGACGTGACTGAGCGCGCGATAGACGCGCTGCGCCCGTACGAGGGCTGATCGCGGGGATCCCTGCCCCGCAGGGGATGAGGGGCCGATGTTCAGAAGCCAGCAGATCCAGATCAAGAACGAAGAGCAGGTCGAGCTCATGCGCGGAGCCGGCCTGGTCGTCGGTCGCACCCTCGAACTGCTGCGCTCAGCGGTGGCCCCCGGGGTCAGCACCGGGCAACTCGACCGGATCGCCGAGGAGTCGATCCGGTCCGCCGGGGCCGTGCCGTCGTTCAAGGGCTACCACGGGTACCCGGCGAGCATCTGTGCCTCGGTGAACGAGCAGATCGTGCACGGGATCCCGAGCGAGGCGCAGGTACTCAAGGACGGCGACCTGATCTCGATCGACTGCGGCGCGATCCTCGACGGCTGGCACGGCGACTCGGCGATCACCGTCGGGGTCGGTGAAACCGATCCGCGATACCTGACGATGGCTCAGGTTTGCGAGGACGCCATGTGGGCCGGGTTCGCCGCCGCGGCGATCGGCGGACGGCTCACCGACATCAGTCACGCCGTCGAGCAGGCGGTCCGCGCCGGGGGCAGCTACGGCATCGTCACCGGGTACGGCGGGCACGGGATCGGCACCGAGATGCACCAGGATCCGCACGTGCTCAACCACGGCAAGCCCGGTCGCGGTCCGAAGCTGGTCAAGGGCATGGCGCTGGCGATCGAGCCGATGATCACGATGGGCTCGCCCGACACCGTCGAACTCGAGGACGGCTGGACCGTGATCACCAAGGACCGGTCCTGGGCCGCCCACACCGAGCACACGTTCGTGCTCACCGAGGACGGTCCCTGGGTGCTGACCGCCCTCGACGGTGGCCGCTCTCGCCTGGGCGACACGGTCACCAGCAAGCAGCCCGTCGCATGAGCGAGCGCAGCGAGCGAGTCATGGACGCAGTGCGCCCCGTGCCTCATGGCCGGCCCGAGCGCAGCGAGGGGCGGGCATGAGCGACTTACCGGAGCGGCGCGAGCAGGACCTGCGCATCGGCAACCCCGAGCGGGAGGCCGTGGTCCAGCGCCTGAGCGAGGCCCTGAGTGAGGGGCGCATCGAACTCGCCGAGTACGACGACCGGGTCCAGCAGGTCTACGCGGCCAAAACCCAGGCCGAACTCATGCCCGTCACGGCGGACCTGCCAGCCCCGCCCCCGCCACCCGTCCCGCCGACGTCGCTGGCGTCTCGGTTCGCGCCGGACAGGGCAGAGCGCGGTTGGCTGGGCATGGCGGTGATGCTCACGGCAATCTGGCTCTTCACGGCCTACACCAGCGGCGGCTGGGCGCACTTCTGGCCCATCTGGCCGATCGGCTTCACGGGCGCGGGACTACTGGTCCGGCGGATCAACGGCCGCTGAGCGCCCTCCCTTCGGGAGGCTCGGTGGTGCGCGGGGGCTCGTAGTGGGGCGGTCGGGCGGGGGGCTCGGGGGTGCGCGCGGGCTCGGGGTGGGGCGGTCGT
>JAOPVE010000298.1 GCA_025963185.1 Actinomycetes bacterium | reverse complement strand
ATAGAAGACGACGCTGAAATTCACCGGAGGCTCCGAGGTGGTGCGGCGGGATACCGGCGCAGAGTAGGGCAGCCGCGCCACGGTCCCCCTCGCCGAAGTGCGGTAACCGCGGCCGGTGGGGACCGGCACCAGTTACCGCACTTCGCCGGGGGGACGGCCGTCAGTCCAGGCAGCGGATCTTCACCACGACCGGCTCGGACTTGTCCTCGGTTCCGACGTCGACGAGGGACAGTTCGGCCTGCCGTGGCGGCGAGCCGGGCCGGACGCACGCCGGGCGCGACCCCTCCTGCAGCGAGCCCTTGCGGTTCTCCCATCGCAGCGCCGCCTGGGCCGAGTAGCTGGTGGCACTGCCATCGTCCGGATCGAACGTGAACCGGGTGGCGTCCCCGCTGACCTGAGTGATCGTGCCCCGGACCGTGCGCGGGGTGGCGCGGGACCCCGGCGCCCTCGGCATCAGGAGCGCCCCGGCGGCGAACGCCAGGCCGACGACGATCAGCAGCGTCTGGAGCCGCAGCGAGATCTCGCGAGCAAGCATGGCGCACACCGTATTGGCCCGCGCCAGGCCCGGCCGCTCCGGCCCCGGCCGATGCATGCCCGCCCGGCTACGGGGTATGGCCGGGGTGACAGTAGACCTGGACGAAGGGTGGGATTCCGCATGCGAAGCCGAGCCCGGGTGGCGGGACACGCCATCCACCCGATGCTGGTCACGTTTCCGGTCGGCCTGCTTTCGACCGCGGTGATCTTCGACGTGCTGCGCCTAGTGACAAATCGCCAGAGCTTCGCCACGACCGCAGCCCACATGCTGGCCGCCGGGATCATCGGCGGGCTGGTCGCCGCGGTGTTCGGGCTCGCCGACTGGACCAAGATCCCCGCGGGCACGCGCGCCCGCCGGATCGGGCTGTACCACGCGACCGGGAACGTCGTCGTGCTGGTGCTCTTCGCGCTCAGCCTGCTGCTGCGGTCACGCTCGGGTGACTGGGGGCCGAGCGGGCTGGCGATCGCGCTCAGCTTCGCGGGGCTCGCGGTGACCGGCCTGTCGTCGTGGCTCGGCGGCGAACTGGTGGAGCGGCTCGGCGTGGGCGTCGACGAGGAGGCAGACGTGAACGCCCCCAGTTCGCTGCGCAGTTCGCCCACCCGTCCGGCCGGCGCCCGCTAGCCCGGCGGCAGCGAACCCCGCGAAGTGCGGTAACTCCGGCCGGTCGGGACCGGCCGGAGTCACCGCGCTTCGCCAGCAGTGGCGCCAGGGCGTCAGGTGAAGCGGATCCAGTTGAGGTTCGCGAAGTCCGCGTGGGCGGGGCTGGTGAAGGTGAGGTAGAGGTCGTGGCGGCCGGTTACGGTCCGGGCCATCGGTGCCGTGGCCTCGTCCCAGGACTGCCAGCCGCCGGTCCGTGGGCTGGTCAGGGCCGCGATGGCCGGGCCGGTCGCGCTGTCGATCCGGATCTCGATCGTGCCCGCGACAGAGGCGGCCGAGGCGATCCGGGCGTGGAACAGGCGGGCAGGTGCGTCGGCGGGGAACACGATCCCGGCGAAGCGGATCCCGTCGCCGTCGCCGATCCCCGTCACGTCCTCGCCGCCGCCGGTGTCCCTGGTGGGCTCGGTGCGGGTGCCGTGCTGGGCGTCCGCGTCCTCGGCCTGGAGGTACCCGAAGCTGCCCCTGCCCTCGGCGGCGTCCGCGTCCCGGACGGTGTGCGAGGCCACCCATCCATAAGCGACCACCACGGTCGCGACGACCAGGGTCGCGGCGCGGGAAATCCGGCGGCGGGATAACAGCGCTCGGGACATGGTCACCTTTCGTGGGGCATGAGGATGCGCGCCTGTTCCTACCGATAACGGGGCATACGGTCAACAGATGCAGGTCAGGGGCTCGCACCCGGATCCGCCGAACCGCTCAGGCTGTGGCCGCGCGGCCCGTCGCGGTGGGGGGCCATGCCTGGGCGCCGAGCTCGCGGGAGACCGCGCGGGCGGCCGTGCGCAGGGCGTCCGACGCCGACGGATCCGCGGGCCACTCCCCGCTCGGAACCACGAGCCCGATCGCGCCGGCGACCTCGCCCCCGGCCTCGGCGAGCGGGGCGGCGACACCGCACTCGCCGAGCACGGCCTCCTCGGCCTCAGTGGCGAGCCCGGACGCGCGGACCTCGGCCAGCTGCGCCCTCAGGACCGCCTTGGCGGTGACGGTGTCGCCGGTCATGCTGCGGCGCGGACCGGCGAGCACCAGCGCGGCCGCGTCCCCGTCGTAGGCGAGCACCGCCTTGCCCAGGGCGCAGGAGTGCGCGGGGATCACGATCCCGACCTCGGGCATCTGCCGGGTGCCGTCGGGCCGGGGCTCGTGGTGGACCACGACGATGTCGCCCTGCAGCAGCACACCGGTCCGGACCGCGAACCCGGTGCGCCTGGCCAGCTCGCCGGCCCAGGTCGAGACGCGGGAGCGCAGTTCGAGGGTGTCGAGGTAGACGTTGCCGAGGCGCAGGGTGGCGGGACCGAGGCGGTAGCGCTGGGAGTCCCGTTCCTGGGCGACCATGCCGTGGGCGAGCAGCGTGCGGATGATGCCGTGGACCGTGGACGGCGGCAGTTCCAGTGCGCCTGCGATCTCGCCGAGCGCCATCCGGCGGCCGCCCTGCAGGACGGTGAGGATGCGCAGCGCGCGGTCGACGGACTGGATCACCTCTGCGCTCCCCTCCCCCGGCAGCCTGGTCACCCGGGCCACCAGATTTTTCCGCACACTACTTGTTACCCGCAAATGATAGGCGTAACTTCCGAGTGAGATTCGACATAGTCGAATGTAATTCAGCAGACGCCCTGCTCGACCAGTCAGCCGGGGGATCCTCTGGCCGTACCGGGCGCCGGAAGTCGGGAGGTTTCCCATGGACGAGCCCAGGCTGGCTCAGAAACTCGCGGCTGAGGTCATCGGGACGGCATTTCTGGTGTTCATCGGGGTCGGATCCGTCCCCGCGACCCTCATCGTCAACGGCAAGGCGCCGTTCACGATGGCCGACCTCGGCATGATCTCGCTCGCGTTCGGCACGATCGTCGTCGCGACGGTCTACGCACTCGGCCACATCAGTGGCAACCACATCAACCCCGCCGTGACCCTCGGGCTCGCGGTCACCGGCAAGTTCCCGTGGGCCCAGGTGCCCGCGTACCTGGCCGCCCAGCTCGGCGGCGCGATCATCGGCGCCGGGGCGATCCTCGGGGTGCTCGGCCACCGCGCCAGCGAGGTCGGGCTCGGCGTCGCGAACTACGCCGCACCCGTCGGCTGGGCCCAGGCGTTCACGGCCGAATTCGTGGGTACGTTCATCCTCGTGTTCACGATCTTCGGCGTGATCCACCGCAAGGCCAGCGCCGGGTTCGCGGGCGTGGCGATCGGCCTCGTCGTCTTCGCCGCGATCATCCCCGTGGCACCCGCGACCGGCGCCTCGATCAACCCCGCGCGCACCTTCGGGCCGATGCTGGTCCAGCAGCTCGCCGGCGGCACCGTCAAGTGGGCTCAGCTGCCCGTGTACTGGGCCGCGGAACTGCTCGCCGGAGTCTGCGCCGCACTCCTCTACGGACTGATCTCGCGGACCCGCGCCGACTCCGCCGCCGCCGCCGAGATCACGGTCGAGCCGGCCAGCGTCGGCGCGACGCCGGTCCCCGTGTCGCCCGAGGGCGGCCCGCCCCGCACCATCGAGGACGTCCCCAACGGTCACGTCGCCACCAGCGAGCCGAGGAGCTACCGATGAAGAAGCTGATCAACGATCCGGCTGACGTCGTATCCGAGGCCCTGCGCGGGATCGCGCTCGCCCACCCGGATCTGCGTGTCGACCACGAGAACAAGGTGATCTATCGGGGGGACGCGCCGGTCCGCGGCAAGGTCGGGCTGATTTCCGGCGGCGGATCGGGCCACGAGCCCCTCCACGGCGGGTTCGTCGGCATGGGCATGCTGGACGCGGCCTGCGCCGGAGAGGTGTTCACCTCGCCCGTGCCCGACCAGATGGCGGCCGCCACCAAGGCCGTCGACGGCGGGGCCGGGGTCTTGCACATCGTGAAGAACTACACCGGCGACGTCATGAACTTCGAGATGGCCGCCGAACTGGCCGAGGCCGAGACCGGCGTGCAGGTGACGAGCGTGGTCACCAACGACGATGTCGCGGTGCAGGACAGCCTCTACACGGCCGGCCGCCGGGGCGTCGGCGTGACCGTGCTGCTGGAGAAGATCGCCGGGGCGGCGGCCGAGGAAGGGCGCTCGCTCGCCGACGTGGCCGCCGTCGCGCGCAAGGTCAACGACAACGGCCGCAGCATGGGCATGGCGCTGACCTCGGGCACGGTCCCGGCCAACGGCAAGCCCACCTTCGACCTCGGCGACGACGAGATGGAGATCGGCGTCGGGATCCACGGGGAGCCGGGCCGCCGCAGAGTCCCGCTCGCCACCGCCCGGCAGATCGCCGCGATGCTCGTCGAGCCGATTTTGTCCGATCTGGACTTCACCGGCGGCGACGGCGTGATCGCGTTCGTCAACGGCCTCGGCGGCACCCCGCTGCTCGAGCTGTACGTGATGTACGCCGAGGTCGCGACGATCCTCGAAAAGTCCGGGATCGGCGTCGCCCGCACCCTGGTCGGCCCGTACATCACCAGCCTGGACATGGCGGGCTGCTCGGTCACGCTGCTCAAGGTGGACGACGAGACGCTGCGGCTCTGGGACGCCCCGGTCCGCACCCCGGCGCTGCGGTGGGGGGTCTGAGCCCGATGACCACCACCGTGGACGGCGGCGCGGCGACCGCGTGGATCAGCGAGTTCGCCCGGCTCGTCGCCGAGAACAAGGACCTGCTCACCCACCTGGACGCCGCGATCGGGGACGCCGACCACGGCACCAACATGGACCGCGGGATGACCGCGGTGACCGCGGCGCTGGCGGAGAACGCGCCCGCCAGCCCCGCGGAGGTGCTCAAGCTGACCGGGATGCGCCTGGTCAGCACCGTCGGCGGCGCCAGCGGACCGCTCTACGGAACCGCGTTCCTGCGGATGGCGACCGCGGCCGGACCAGGACCGTCCCTGGACCCCGGCGAGTTCGCCAAGGCGCTGCGGGCCGGACTCGACGGGATCGTCGCCCGCGGCCGCGCCGAGGCCGGGGACAAGACCATGTTCGACGCGCTCTCCCCCGCCGCCGACGCCCTCGACGCCGCGGTGGCGTCCGGGGCGAGCCTGCGGGACGCGCTGGCGCAGGCACTGCGGGCCGCCGAGGCCGGGCGCGACTCGACGATCCCCATGCTCGCCCGCAAGGGACGCGCCAGCTACCTCGGCGAGCGCAGCGTCGGCCACCAGGATCCGGGGGCGACCTCGGTGACGATGCTCGTCGCGGCGGCCGCGGCAACCCTGGGCGGCTAGCCGTGACCGGGATCGTCGTCGTCTCCCACAGCCGGGCCCTCGCCCGCGCCGCGGTGGCGCTCGCCGAGGAGATGGTCCACGGGCAGGCGGTCCGGATCGAGATCGCCGCCGGGCTGGACGAGACGACATTCGGCACCGACGCGGTCCGGATCTCCGAGGCCATCGCCGCCGCCGACCGTGGCGAGGGCACCGTCGTCCTGATGGATCTCGGCAGCGCGGTCCTCTCGGCCGAACTCGCACTCGACCTGCTGGACGACGAGATCCGGTCCAGGGCCGTGCTGTGCGCCGCGCCGCTGGTCGAGGGCCTGGTCGTCGCCGCGGTGGCGGCCGCGGGCGGCGCGAGCGCGCAGG
>JAOPVE010000284.1 GCA_025963185.1 Actinomycetes bacterium | reverse complement strand
GCGCCTCGGCGTGCCCGTGGTCGCCGCCGGGAACGCCGCCGCCGCGGACCGGGTCCACGCGCTGCTCGCCGCCGCGGGCCAGCCCGTCATCGCCGCGCCCAACGTCCTGCCCCGGATCGGGATCCTCGCACCCGGACCCGCCCGCGCCGCGATCCGCGAGGCGTTCCTGCGGCACGTCATCGGCGGCAAGAACCTCTCGGCAGGGGATCGCTTCGCGCGGCTCGTCCGCGGTCCGACCCCGGACCTCGTGCTCACCGCCGTCGAACTGCTCGCCGACGGCCACGGCGAGATCCCGGGGCTCGGCGACGTGGTCGTGGTCGACGTCGGCGGGGCGACCACGGACGTGTACTCGGTGCTGCGGCCGGATCCGGAGGAGGCCGGGCTGCGGCGCTCGGCGGCGGGCACGATGTGGCGCGCGAGGACGGTCGAGGGCGACCTGGGGGTCCGGTGGAGCGCGCCGGGGATCGTCGAGGCCGCCCGGGCGGAGAAGCTGCTGGATCCGGCCGAGGAGGCCGCGCTCACCGACGCCGCCGCCGAGCGCGCCGCGGATCCGGGGTTCGTGCCCGCCACCGCACCCGGCCTCGCCACGGACCAGCGCCTCGCCGAACTCGCCGCCACGATCGCCCTGCGGCGGCACGCGAGGGACGGCGGGTCACGGGACCTGCGCCCGGTGCGGCTCGTGGTGGCCTCGGGGGGAGCGGTGCGGCACGCCGCGGATCCGGCGGGGGTGCTGCGCCCGGCGCTCGCCGACCACGCTGGCGGCTGGCTGCTGCCCGAGAACGCCACCGCCGTAGCGGACGGCCGGTACGTGCTCGCCGCCGCCGGCCTCCTCGCCACGGACCATCCGGCCGCCGCCGCCAGGCTGCTCTCTACCAGCCTCGTGCCCGGCGCCACCCGCTGACACTCCGGCCCCGCCGCGGACCGCTAGCAGGCTCTCGCGCCGCCGCCGGAACGACACGCTCGGCCGTCCGGACAGACCATCCGCGGACACGCCGACGACACGCCATGAACGATCCAGAAGTTCGCCTGGAGGTGATTTCACCGACCCGGCGCTGACCTGCGGGAATGCGGCATTTGTGCAGGTCAGATGGGGTGTTGACATATTATCTGGGCCAACTACGGTTTGCACTTGTCTCACTCGGGGAGCGGACGGAGGCGTTCTGTTCCTTTGCGCGCTGGGCAAAGCGGTGCCGGTACCGCGGGGGCCAGGTCCAGCATGCGAGGGGTGGCGGGACGGTGCGCCGAGGCCGTAACCAGGTGCATGCGTAGGGGGGTCCGGGGGAGCCAGTAGACAACGGCCCGCAGCTCGCAACCAGCGAGTGACGGAGTCGGTCCGAAGGTTGTCACGTCCACCCTCGCCGCATCATTCGAGGAGTTGGAAGTCTGGGGCGCGGCGAAAGCCGCGCCCCTGCCATTTCCGGGCTGGTCCCGATTTCCGGACCGGTCACATTTCCGGACATGTTCCGGAGCCCGGCTCTGGGCCGTTCGCGGCCCGGAGCACGGGCGGCGCGGGCCGCCCGGGCGGGCCTCGCTAAACTCGCCATCCGGACGCCGCCACCACTCGCTGGGCCGGCGAGAATGGCAAGGGAACGGCCCTCCCGGGTCGGGAGGGGAGCAGTCGCGGTGTCACCACCGAACCCGGCGACCGCGCCCGGAGCCACCCCTGACCAGCCCGCGAACCCCTCCGGCGCACCGGCGAGCCCGTCCAAAAATGCCGCTGCGGATCGCCGCCCACCCGCACAGCCGACCCGCGCCCCCAACGGCTCGGCCGGCCCGGCCACCCCCTCCGCTAAGAAGCCCAGAACACCCACCAGCCCCAACCGCGCGGCCACGCCCGCCACGCCAAGCCCCACAGACACCAAGCCCGCTCCGGCCGAGCCGGCGGACGCCAAGCCCGTCGTGGGCGAGTCGGCGGACGCCAAGCCCGCGGACGCCAAGCCCGCGGACGCCAAGCCTGCGGACGCCAAGCCTGCGGACGCCAAGCCTGCGGACGCCAAGCCTGCGGACGCCAAGCCTGCGGACGCCGGGCCCGTCAAGAGCAAGGACGGCAAGGCCGAGCCGGGGGAGATCAGGTCCGTTGCCGAGCAGGGTGAGGGCACGCTCGCACCCGGCACGGCGGCCGAGGACCCCGGCAAGCTCGCCGTCGTCGTCAGCAGCACGGCCACCACGGTGGAACCGGCCACCACCGCGGAACCAGCGACCGCGGCGCCGGGCGCCGATAAGCCGGGTGCCGATAAGCCGGAGGTAGACAAGCCGGAGGTAGACAAACCCGGCGCGGACCGTGAGGTTTCCGGACCGCGTGGACCGTGGTGGCGTCGTGCTCTCCACCTCGTCACGCACCCGCGCGAATTGCGCCGCCGCACCCGCGAGGACGTCACCGGCGAACCGGGGACCGACCTTCCGGCCTGGGCCACCACCCGGTCGCGACTGTCGATCCGGAGCAGCCCTGTCGGGCGCCCGGAGGCCGGACCGCGTGGCCGTGCCCTGCCAGCGCTCGCCGCCGCACCCCTGGCCGCAGTCTCGGGGACCGCGATGGTCGCCGCGTTCCCGCCCTACAAC
Organism: Actinomycetes bacterium; assembly: GCA_025963185.1. GTDB lineage: Bacteria > Actinomycetota > Actinomycetes > Mycobacteriales > Cryptosporangiaceae > RYN-140. The sequence continues at coordinate 7,386 of JAOPVE010000284.1, read as the reverse complement.
CTGTGGTGGCTCGCGCCCCTGGCCGTAGCCGCGCTGGCGGTGGCGACCGCCGGTCAGCGGATCCGCCGGGGAGCCTGGCTCGGAGCCCTGCACGGCGTGGCCTTCTTCGTCCCGTTGCTGCGGTGGACCGGGATCTACGTGGGACCGGCGCCGTGGCTGATCCTCGCCCTGTTCGAGGCGCTGTTCCTCGCTCTCCTGGGCGCGGCAGCCGCCGGATCCAGCAGAGTGGTGGCCCGGTGGCCGATCGTGGCCGCGCCGGTCACCGCGTCGCTCTGGGTGACGGAGGAGGCCCTACGGTCGCGGCTGCCCTGGGGTGGCTTCCCGTGGGGCCGGATCGCGTTCGCGCAGGACGGATCCCCGCTGCTGCACCTCGCCTCCCTCGGCGGCGCGCCGCTCGTCACGTTCGCGGCCGCGCTCCTCGGCGGACTGGTGGCGGCCGCGCTCTGGCCGCCGCACCCCCGCCGGGGCCAGCTTCCGGTGCTCCGCGCGGTCACGCTCGTGGTGCTCGCGGGCGCACTGGGCGCGGGCGCCCTGCTCGTGCCGCTGCCGCTGGCGACCGGCGCGTCGGTGACGGTCGCCGTGGTCCAGGGCAACGTGCCGCGCCTCGGGCTGGACTTCAACTCCCAGCGCAGGGCGGTGCTCGACAACCACGTCAAGGCGACCCTGGCGCTCGCGGCCCGGGTCGACACCGGCAAGGTCGCGCGGCCGGACCTGGTGATCTGGCCCGAGAACGCCTCCGACATCGATCCGCTCCAGAACGAGGACGCCAAGCAGCTGATCTCCGAGGCCGCCGACCGGATCGGCGTGCCGATCCTCGTCGGAGCGGTTCTCGACGGACCGGGCCGCTACGTGAGCAACGCCGGGATCGTCTGGAAGCCCGGCACCGGACCGGGGGAGCGGTACGTCAAGCAGCACCCGGTGCCGTTCGCCGAGTACATCCCGCTGCGCAGCCTGGCGCGCAAGGTCTCGGCCAAGGTCGACCTGGTCCGCCGCGACTTCGCCAAGGGACACGATCCGGGCGTGCTGACCCTCGGCCCGGCGACCGCGGGTGACGTGATCTGCTTCGAGGTCGCCTACGACGGACTGGTGCGCGACACGGTGCTGGCCGGGGCGAACCTGCTGGTGGTGCAGACGAACAACGCGACCTTCGGCAAGTCCGCGGAGAGCGCCCAGCAGCTCGCCATGGTGCGGCTGCGCGCGATCGAGCACGGACGGCCGGCCGTCATGGCGTCCACGAGCGGGGTCTCGGCGACGGTCGATGCCAGCGGCCGGGTCCTCGACGAGTCCGAGCTGTTCACGCAGGCCACGTTCGTCCGGGAGCTTCAGCTGGGCCGGGGACGTACGCTGGCAGCGAACCTGGCGTACTGGCCGGAGGTGGTCCTAGTCCTCCCGGCTGTGGGCGCGCTGGTGGCGGCCGGGCTGCTCACCTGGCGCCGGCGCCGGCGCGGCCACCCCGGGCCGGCCCGCCTTCCGTAATCTGGTCGCGGCACGCGCCCACCCGATCGCCGCACGACCCCGAACATTCCCCGCACATCCCGACCGGTACGGCCGCCAGCGCGCTTGCTACTGCGCGCCGCGGCGAAGGAGGACCACGTGACAGCCAGCCCCGACGCCCCGGATTACCCCGGCCTGGGACGGGTGCTCGTCGTCGTGCCGACGTACAACGAGGCCGACAACGTCCGGCAGATCACCGAGCGCCTGCGCGCGGCGGTCCCCGAGGCGCATCTGCTGGTGGCCGACGACAACAGCCCCGACGGCACCGGCGGGATCGCCGACGAGCTCGCGGCGGCGGACCCGCACGTCCAGGTGCTGCACCGGCCCGGTAAGGAGGGCCTCGGCGCGGCCTACGTGGCCGGCTTCGCCTGGGCGATCGAGCGCGGCTACGACGTCGTCGTCGAGATGGACGCCGACGGATCGCACGCCCCCGAGGAACTGCCCCGCCTGCTCAACGCCCTGCGCGACGCCGACCTGGTACTCGGATCGCGCTGGGTGCCCGGCGGGAAGGTCGTGAACTGGCCCAAGCGCCGCGAGGTGCTGTCCAAGGGCGGCACGGCCTACACCCGGCTCTCGATCGGCCTGCCGCTGCACGACGCGACCGGCGGCTACCGGGCGTACCGCCGCGAGGTGCTGGAGAAGATCGACCTCGACGGGATCGCCTCGCAGGGCTACTGCTTCCAGATCGACCTGGCCCGGCGCACCTGGCAGGCCGGCTTCCGGATCGTCGAGGTGCCCATCACGTTCGTCGAGCGGGAACGCGGCGAGAGCAAGATGAGTTCTCACATTGTGCGGGAGGCGTTCTGGCGCGTCGGCGTGTGGGGAGTCGAGCGACGGGTCAGCGCACTCCGGAAGGTCTTCCGCCCGCGTTGATCCGTCCGCGCTGACCTGTCCGCGTTCCTGGGCCGGGTGGGCCGCCGAGCCGAGGTAGGTCGTATGCGCCTGGTGTTCGTGATCCTGGTCGCACTGCTGATCGTGGTGCCGATCGCCGAGATCTCGCTGATCGTGGCGGTGGGCCACCAGATCGGCGCGGTCCCGACGATCCTGCTGCTGCTCGCCAGCGCGGCGATCGGCTCGTGGCTGCTGCGGCGGGAGGGCCGGCGGGCGTGGCGCGAGGTGCGGGCCGCGGCGGGTTCGGGACGGCCGCCGGCGATGGAGGCGGTGTCCGGGGTCCTCGTGCTGGCCGGCGGGCTGCTGATGATGCTGCCGGGGTTCGCCACGGACGTGATCGGCCTGCTGCTGATTGTGCCGCCGGTCCGCCGGCTGGCCGCTCGGCTGGTGCTCGCCCGGTTCGCGCGCGGCCTGCCCCCTCAGGTCGCCGCCGAACTACTGGGTCCGGCCAAGGTCCGGGCGCGCCGCGGTGCCGCGACCCATACCGCCGCGCCCCCGGACTACGGCCCGGCGCCTGTGCGCGCTCCGGCGGAGCCCCGCGGTCCCCTGGGCGCGGACAGTCCGCCCGGCGGCGGCAGCGTGATCGACGGAACGGTGATCGAGGGCGAGACCGAACGCTGACCGGCCCGGCCCGGCCCGGTCCGGCCGCAAAACGACCGGAAACGCAGCGGCGCCACCCCGCGAGTTCGCGAGGCGGCGCCGTCGTGCTGGTCGATCGAGTGCTGGTCATCGAATGCTGGCCGGTGTGGTGCGGGTGAAACCGTGCTGATGAAGTTCGTGCTGGCAGACCCGGTTGCGGGCCGGTCAGGCCGATCGGCTGCGGCGCCCGCGGAGCACCTCAAGGCGCTCGGCAAGGACCTCTTCGAGCTCGTCCACCGTGCGCCGCTCCAGGAGCATGTCCCAGTGCGTGCGCGGGGGCTTCGCCTTCTTGGTCTCGGGCTCGATTCCGTCGACCAGCTTGCCTACGAGCCCGTCGGCCCGGCATTCCCAAGTCGCCGGGATCTCCGCGTCAGCCGCGAACGGCACCGTGTATCGGTGGCCCTTCGGGCACAGGTACTCACCCTGCTGTCGCGGGGCAAGCTCGGTGTTACGGTCCGTCTCGTAGCTCACGGCGCCGAGACGACTGCCACGCAGCGTGCGCTCGCCCATGTGTCTCATCCCCTCCGGGGCGTTGCTGGTTAGCTTCCCTACTAACGTCGGCTCGTTGCGGAAGATTCCTTAGTCCGCAGGTCGGCGGCCTGATCTGCCCACCATCAAGGGGGACGAGCGTGACTGTTGACTATGACGTTCCACGTGGGCGCCAGGTTCAATCCTTGATTGCGCTGGTGGCACTCGGCCGGACCGGCGCCGGAATCACCGCGTTTGCCCAGCCTGAGAGCGTGGCGAGGCTCACCGGCGCGGATCGCGGCACCGCCAGCCGGGCCGGAGTGTTCGTCCGGTTGTTCGCCGCCCGCGAGCTGGCGCTCGGCCTGGGCACCCTCAACGCGATCCGGGCGGGCCACGATGTCCGGCCGTGGGTGATCGCGTCGGCGCTCGGCGACGCGGGCGACGCGGTGGCGTTCGCGATCGCGACCCGCTCCCGCACGGTCGGCGCGGTCCGCGGACTGGCGATCGCCGCCTCGGCCGTCGGCGGAGTCGCCGCCGCCGTGATCGCCCTGCGCACCCTCCGCAACTAACCCCACCCGATCGACCCACCCCCCGCGAGCCGTCCGGGGGCCACCCCTCGCAACTGTGTGCCGCTAGGCCGGTCATAGCCGGTCCAGCGGCACACACTTCCGGGCGAGGCGCGGGGCAACGGCGTGGCGGGCGCGTGAATGCGGGATGGGGGAGTGAGGGTGCGGTGCGGGCGCGGGGTCCGGACGCGGTGGTGAACGGGGCCGCGGCGTGTCGCCGGCGGGTTGGCGCGGGGCCGCGATAACCCCAGTGAGCAGGCATTTCGCTACTGGTGACCCGCTTTCCCGGCGCCACCTTTTCGTTATGCGACACGGGGTCGGCTCTTCGGATATTCCGGTCAAAAAGGGCCAATATCCTGCTCGTGGATACCATGACAGTTCCGAAAACCGGTTCGCTGTGGCCGCGGCTCGTCGAGTTCGCCGTGCACACCGAACACGTAAGCGCACTCGAGGACGCGGGGCTCGGCCTGGTCCCGCTGGAGACGGTCCACCTGTTCCAGGCGACTCCGGTCAACAGCGTGACCTTCGCGAGCACCGGGGCCAGCGGCGTGCACTTCGGGTTCGTCCCGGTGCCCGGCCAGCCCCTGGACCGGTCCCCGGTGGTAATGACGGTCCCGCTGGCGGACGATCCGAACCACGTGGTCGGTGGATCCCTGGTGGAGTTCCTCAGCCTCGGCTGCCGGCGGGGCTGGTCGTTCCTCGACCAGCTCGCGTTCGATCCGGCGTGGGCGGTGGGCTGGTACGGCAGCCGCGATCCGGCGATGTTCCCGGTCCTGGGCACCATGGCCCGGCTGTTCGGCCTCACCCCGTGGCCGGACGTCGCGGGCCGCCTCACGGATCTGCACGACGAGTTCCACGAGCGGCTGATCTTCCGCAAGACGGCCGTCGCGGCAGATCGCTAAGGAACGACGTGAACCAGCCCCCGCGCTGACCCGCCCACTGCCATCCCCCCGGCAGGGCGGGTCAGACTATTTCCGGGGGTGTGTTCCCGGCCTCGACGATCGCCCGCCGGACGGGCACGGTGGTCAGCACCCCGAATCCGATGACGAAGAACACCAGCAGCGAGATGATCGCGACCCGGTAGCTGCCGGTGACCTGGAACGCGATCCCGAACAGCAGCGGGCCGAGCCAGCTGGTGCCCTTGTCGCTGATCTCGTACAGCCCGAAGTACTCGGCCTCCTTCCCGGCCGGGATGAGCTGGCTGAACAGCGAGCGCGAGAGCGCCTGGCTGCCGCCGAGCACGATGCCGATCAGCCCGCCGAGCGCGACGAACGGCAGCGCCTGGTGCGCGGGCAGGAAGTACGCGACGAACAGCACCACGATCCAGAGGACCAGGCTCGCGAGGATCGTCCGCCACGCGCCGTACCGCTTGGCGACCGCCCCGAGCAGCAGCGCGCCCGCGAACGCGAGGAACTGCACCATGAGGATCGTCGAGACCAGCACGCTCTGCCCGAGCTTGAGTTCCTCGGTGCCGTACTGGCTCGCGAGGGCGATGACGGTCTGGATGCCGTCGTTGTAGATGAGGTACGCGCCGAGGAACAGCAGCGTGAGCGGATAGGCGCGGAGGCTGCGCAGGGTCCGGAAGAGCTGGGCGAATCCGTCGGTGATCGTGCCCCGGCTGGCGCTGCCCTCGGCGGGCGGACGGTTGCGCAGGGTCAGCAGCGGGATCGTCGTGAAGCCCGCCCACCACAGCCCGGCCCCGGCGATGCTGTACCGGGCGACGTCTCCGGTGCTGAGCCCGAGCGAGTCCTTGTACAGCACGGCGGCGACGTTGACCGCGAGGAACAGCCCGCCGCCGAGGTAGCCGATGCCCCAGCCGATGCTGGACACGGAGTCGCGTCGATCCGGCGAGGCGATCTGCGGCAGAAACGAGTAGTACACGACGACACTCGCGCCGAACGCGATGTTCGCGATCAGGAACAGCAGGCCGCCGAGCAGGTAGTTGTCGCCGGTCACGAAGATCATGGCGACCGTGGCGGCGGATCCGATGTAGGCGAACAGCGCCATCAGCTGCTTCTTGCGCGGCGAGCGGTCGGCGATCGCCCCCGCCACGGGCAGCACGAAGACGGTGAGGAACACCGAGAGTGAGACCAGGTACGGGAAGTAGGAGCCGGCACGCACGGCGATCCCCAGCGGGTGGACGTATCCGCCGGTCGCCGCGTTCTTGGCGATCTCGGTCAGGTACGGCCCGAGGAACACGGTGAGGACGGTCGTCGGGAAGGCCGAGTTCGCCCAGTCGTAGAAGTACCACCCGCGCCGCTCACGGGCGGTCGCGTACTCGGCGGGCTCGGCCTCGCGGGTGCCGGTGGCCGTCATCGCGGTCCTCGATCTGGGGGGATCAGGCGGCCCAGAGGCCGCGGGCTTGGTAGACCTCGCGGAGCGCGCCGATCCGGTCCGTCATGATGCCATCCACGCCGAGGTCGAGGAGCCGGTTCATCGTCCGCGGATCGTCGACAGTCCACACGTGCACCGGCAGCCCGCAGCGGTGGGCGTGGTCGACGAACCGCTGGTCGGCGAACGTCAGCCCGAAGCGGACCGGGATCTGCACGCACGCGCCCTCGCGCGGGGCACCGGCTCCCGGACCGCCCCACCACGAGGCGTTCCGCAGCCGCAGCACCTCACGCGGCCCGAGCGCGGTGCACAGCTGCGGGCCGAGCGCCGCGCGGATCCGCCGCAGCCGCCGGTCGGAGAACGACGTCACGCACACCCGCCGGAGCGCCCCGGTCCGCCGGATCGCCGCGATGAGGGGCCCCGCCGCGGCGTCGGACTTGGCGTCGATGTTGAACCGCAGGTCCGGCCAGGCGCCGAGCACGTCCTCCAGCAGCGGGATCGGCTCGACTCCGCCGACCTTGGCCTGGCTGACCGCTGACCAGGGGAGCTGGGCGATCTTGCCCGGGCGCCCGGTGACGCGGTCGAGGGTGGCGTCGTGAAAGACGGCGAGCCGGCCGTCCGCGGTGGCCTGGACGTCGGTCTCCAGGTAGCGGTAGCCCGCCTCGGCGGCCCTGGTGAACGAGGCCATCGTGTTCTCCAGCCCGCCGGCCGCCCCGCCTCGGTGTGCGAACGCGATCGGGCCCGCGCTGTCGAGGTAGGCGTACTCGCGCGTCGTCCGGGGAGTGCTCACGAACGAAAAGTATGCCGGGCGCCCGGCCCGCGCGCCGGGAGCCGGCCGCGTGGCGTCACCCGCCGCCCCGCCCGCTGCCCGGCCCCGCCGCGAAGTGCGGTTAACCCGGCCGGTCAGGGCCGGCCGCGGTCACCGCACGTCGGGGGGGGGGGGGGGGGCGGCGCCCAGTGACCGCGGCGGGCGCCCGGTGCTACCGGCGGGGGATCG
>JAOPVE010000281.1 GCA_025963185.1 Actinomycetes bacterium | reverse complement strand
TCCGCGGCGATGATGCGGACGCCGGACACGTGCTCGCGCAGGTAGCGGCCGGTGCCCATCAACGTGCCGGTGGTGCCGAGGCCGGCCACGAAGTGCGTGATGGTCGGCAGGTCCGCGAGGATCTCGGGCCCGGTCGTCTCGTAGTGGGCCAGCGCGTTGGCCGGGTTGCCGTACTGGTAGAGCATCACCCAGTCGGGGTGGTCGGCGGCGAGTTCCTTGGCCATGGCGACGGCCTGGTTGGATCCGCCCGCGGCGGGCGAGGAGATGATCTCGGCCCCGTACATCTGGAGTAGCTGGCGGCGCTCGATCGAGGTGTTCTCGGGCATCACGCAGATCAGCCGATAGCCCTTGAGCTTGGCGGCCATCGCGAGCGCAATTCCGGTGTTTCCGCTGGTCGGCTCAAGGATCGTGTCGCCGGCGCGCAGCTTCCCCTCGGACTCGGCGGCGGCGATCATGTAGAGCGCGGCGCGATCCTTGATGGAGCCTGTCGGGTTGCGGTCCTCGAGCTTGGCCCAGATGCGCACGTCCTCGGAGGGCGACAACCGGGGCAGCCCCACCAGCGGCGTATCACCCACTGCTTTGAAAAGAGACTCGTACCTAGCCATCAGATCCCCACAAAAGCATTAAGGGTTTTGATCTAAATCTGTTGATCTAAACCTGGAGCCCGCTGAGGTGCGCGAGATGCAAGCCGCGAGGTTCGCCGGGTACCGGTGTTGTACCCGGCGGTTCTCGCGGCGCCGCAGATCGTGTGCCTCAGCGGGCCGCGCACTCAGGAGCCGCCGGCTACGGCGGGGAGGATGGTGACGGAGTCGCCATCCGACAACTTCGTCTCCAGAGCCCCAGTGAAACGAACGTCTTCGTCGTTGACGTAGACGTTGACGAAGCGGTGGAGGGCACCCTCTTCGGTGACGAGGCGGCCGCGCACGCCCGGGTGCTGGGCGTCGAGGGCGGTGAACAGCTGGTCGAGCGTGTCGCCGGTGGCCTCGACGGACTTCGCGCCGCCGGTGTACGTGCGCAGGATGGTCGGGATGCGGACCTCGATCGCCATCTCAGGTGCTCTCCTCGCGTGCGGGTGGGACTTCGGGAAACGGCCGGGCGAAGTACGTCAACGCCGCCGGGACATGCAACGATTCCGCCCCTGCGGGCGGACGGCGCTCAACAGTCGTAGACGACTTCGGCCGGCGTGTGGCCGAACAGGTACGACTGCACGACCTGGACCTTCACGGGAGGACCTGGACCTTCTCTTCGGTCACGACGCCGTCGGCGATGCGGAAGGACCGGAAGCTCTCGGTCTGCGGATCGGCGGTCGACACCAGCACGTAGTGCGCGTCGGGCTCGGAGGCGAAGGAGATGTCGGTGCGCGACGGGTACGCCTCGGTGGCGGTGTGCGAGTGGTAGATCACGACGGGGACCTCGTCCCGGTCGTCCATCTCGCGCCAGATCTTGAGCTGCTCGGCGGAGTCGAACCGGTAGAACGTGGGCGAGCGCTCGGCGTTGACCATCGGGATGAACCGGGTCGGCTGGTCGCTGCCGGCGGCGCCCGCGACCACGCCGCACGCCTCGTCGGGGTGGTCGGCGCGGGCGTGCGCGACGATGGCGTCGTAGGTCGCCCGGTCGATGGTCAGCACGGGGCCAGCGTACCGACTGGGGGCACGTGTCAGCCGGTCAGGGCCTCGACCAGCGTCTCCTGGGCGTGGCCCAGCAGGTAGTAGACGGTCAGGGCGAGCACGCGGGGCCCCTGCGGATCGGCGAGCACGGCCTCGTCGAGCTCTTCGAGCAGGTCCATGTCGTCGGTGACGTCGAGCCGGGTGCCGAGGGCGAGCCGGGCGTCGTTGAGCGCGAGCAGCCACGACTCGGCCTGGGCGCCGTCGAGCCGCACCTCGCCGCCGCCCGCCGGGAGGGTGGCGAGCAGCGTGTTCGCGTGGTCGAGCTTCTGGGTGTGCAGGTCGCCGGAGATCATGGAGCGCAGCTCGGCCGAAGCCTCCGGATCGTCGCGGTACCCGTCGGGGAACAGCCGGCTGAGCACCGGATCCCCCGGGTCGTCCGACGGCGGATCCGCGAGCCCGAACCCTTGCCCGAACCCGAGGTCGAGCCCGGAGTCGACGCGGGTGCGGTCGATCTCGATCCGGTTGGACGGGCCCTCGGATCCGGGTTCGTACAGCAGTTCGTCCAGCTCGGCGCCGGGATTCGAGCCCAGCTCCGGATCGTCGCCCGAGCGGGTGCGGCTGTCCTCGATCAGCCCGGCGACCTGGCCGACGACCAGCGCGAACACCTCGGCCTCGCCGTCCTCCAGCACCGCGACGATCTCGCTGCCATCTCGTCTGAAGCCGTTCATGAGTCGCGCATCACCGTCGCCCAGAGGCCGTGCGCGTGCAGCCGGGACACGTCGTGCTCCATCTTCTCGCGGGTACCGGACGAGACCGTGGCCCTGCCCTTGCGGTGTACGTCGAGCATCAGGGTGGTCGCGCGCTCGCGGCTGAAGCCGAACAGCTTCTGGAGCACGTAGGTCACGTACGACATGAGGTTCACCGGGTCGTTCCACACGACGGTGACCCAGGGCCGGTCGTCGTGGGCGACCAACTCGGTGTCGGTGCGCTCCGCAGGGGCGACCATGGGCGTGGCCATGGGAACATCGTGACACGCATCACCAACGTCTGTGCACCCGAGATGGGGAGCACGCCGCCGGGGCCGCCGGAAGCCCATAGGCTTTGCTCTGTGACCTCCGGTACCGCGCTGTTCACCGACCACTACGAGCTCACCATGCTCACGTCCGCGCTGCGGGACGGGTCGGCGCACCGCAACTCCGTGTTCGAGGTGTTCGCCCGGCGGCTCCCCGGCGGCCGGCGCTACGGCGTCGTGGCCGGCACCGGGCGGCTCGCCGAGGCGCTGCTGGAGTTCCGCTTCTCCGAGGACGACCTCGGCTTCCTCCAGTCCGCCGGAGCCGTGGACGCGGAGACCCGCGACTACCTGCGCACCTGGCGATTCACCGGGGACGTCGACGGCTACTGCGAGGGCGAGCTGTTCTTCCCCGGATCGCCCGTGCTGACCGTCTCGGGCACCTTCGCCGAGACCGTGATCGCCGAGACGCTGGTCCTGTCGATCCTCAACCATGACTGCGCGATCGCCGCGGCGGCGGCCCGCATGGTCACCGCCGCCGGGGACCGCCCGATCGTCGAGATGGGATCGCGCCGCGCCCACGAGGAGGCCGCGGTCGCCAGCGCCAGGGCCGCCTACCTCGCCGGGTTCTCGGCCAGCAGCAACCTCGCCGCCGGCCTCCGCTACGGCGTGCCCACCAGGGGAACCGCGGCGCACGCGTTCACGTTGCTGCACGACACCGAGGCCGAGGCATTCGCCGGTCAGGTCGCCACGTTCGGCGCGGACACCACGCTGCTGGTCGACACCTACGACATCACGGCCGGGATCCGCACGGCGGTCGAGGTGGCCGGACCGGAGCTGGCCGCGATCCGGATCGACTCGGGCGACCTCGGCGTACTCGCCCGCCAGGCCCGCGCCCAGCTCGACTCCCTCGGCGCCACCAAGACCCGGATCATCGTCTCCGGCGACCTCGACGAGTACGCCATCGCCGCGCTCGCCGCCGCGCCCGTGGACGCGTACGGGGCCGGCACCGCGGTCGTCACCGGATCCGGCCACCCGACCGCAGGGATGGTCTACAAGCTGGTCGAGGTCGACGGGCGTCCCGTCGCCAAGCGCAGCCAGAACAAGGCGTCCTCGGGTGGGCGCAAGACCGCGGTCCGGCGGCACAAGCCCACGGGGACCGCGTACGAGGAGGTCGTGGCCGCCCAGGGCGTCCCGCGTCCGCTCCCCCACGACCGCGCGCTCCAGGTCCCGCTGCTGCGGCGCGGCGAGCCCGTGCCCGGCCTGCCCACCCTCGACGCCTCGCGCGAGCACCTGCGCGAGGCGCTCGTCACCCTGCCCTGGGAGGGCCTGAGCCTTTCCCAGGGAGATCCGGCCATTCCCGTCGTCCAGCAGGAGGCACCGCGATGACCCGCGCCCTGATCGTCGTTGACGTCCAGAAGGACTTCTGCGAGGGCGGATCCCTGGCCGTCGCCGGCGGCGCCTCCGTCGCGAGCGAGATCACGAGCGCCCTGGCCGCGGACGCGCGCGGCTGGCAGCACGTGGTCGCCACCCGGGACCACCACATCGATCCGGGTCCGCACTTCGCCGCCGAACCCGACTACGTCGACAGCTGGCCGGTGCACTGCGTGGTGGGCACCCCCGGGGTCGAGCTGCACCCGGCGCTGGCCACCGACCGCGTCGAGGCGATCTTCGACAAGGGCGACCACGCGGCCGCGTACTCGGGATTCGAGGGCACCGCCGAGGGTGTCGGGCTCGCCGACTGGCTCCGCGAGCACGGCGTGACCGAGGTCGACGTGGTCGGCATCGCCACGGACCACTGCGTCCGCGCGACCGCCCTGGACGCGGCGAGGGCGGGCTTCACGACGACGGTCCTCCTCGATCTGACGGCAGGCGTGGCCCCGGCAACCACGGAACGAGCCCTGACAGAACTCGGCGCGGCCGGCATCTCCCTCGTAGGCGACCCAGTAGTCCTCACCTGACACTCCTCGAACCCCCCACACGCGCGCCCGACCTACCGCGCGCCCGCAACCCGAAGTGTGTGCCGCTACACCGCCCCTGACCGGCCAAAGAACACACACTTTCGCGGATCCGCCGAAGCGTGTGCCGTTAGACCGGCTATGACCGGCCGCACGGCACGCACTTCGCAGGGTGGCTGGAGGTGCGTGGTTTTGGGGGGTGGCGTCAGGTGGGGGTGGCGTCGGCTTCTTCGATTTCGTCGCGGCTGATGCCCAGGAAGAAGAGGACCGCGTCGAGGTAGGGGTGGTTGAGGGAGGTGTCGGCGATCGCGCGCAGGGCCGGTTTGGCGTTGAACGCGATCCCGAGGCCGGCCGCCGTGAGCATGTCGATGTCATTCGCTCCGTCGCCGACGGCCACCGTCTGGCTCATCGGCACCCCCGCCTCGGCGGCGAAACGGGCCAGCGCGCGAGCCTTGCCCGGCCGGTCGACGATCTCGCCGGTGACCCGGCCGGTGAGCTTGCCGTCGACGATTTCGAGGGTGTTGGCCGCCGCGAAGTCGAGGTCGAGCAGGTCGACGAGGTGGTCGGTGACCTGGGTGAATCCGCCGGAGACGATCGCGCAGCGGTAGCCCATCCGCTTGAGGGTGCGGATCAGCGTGCGGGCCCCGGCGGTGAAGACGAGATCCGCGCGGACCTTCTCGATCACCGACGCGTCGAGCCCTTCGAGGGTGGCGACCCGGCGGCGCAGGGACTCGGCGAAGTCCAGTTCGCCGCGCATCGCGGCCTCGGTGACCGCGGCGACTTCGGCCTCGCACCCGGCGTGGGCCGCGAGCATCTCGATGACCTCGCCGGTGATCAGCGTGGAGTCGACGTCGAAGACGACCAGCCGCTTGGACCTGCGGTGCAGCCCCGCCCGCTCGATCGCGATATCGACGCCCTCGACGCTGGCCGCGCGGGACAGAGCGGCGCGCAGGGCCTCGCCGTCCGCGCCGGAGACGAGCAGTTCGAGGCTGGTGACCGGGTACTTCGAGAGCCGGTTGATCGTGTCGATGTTGCCGCCGAGTGCGGCGATCCGGTCGGAGATCTCGGCGAGCGCCCCCGCGGTGAGCGGGCGGCCGAGCAGGATCACGTGGTGGCGGCTGCCGCGCCGGACCATCGGCCCGCCGGCGTCCTCGCCGAAGGCGACCTCGATGTGGACGCCGAGGTCGGCGCCGGCCGAGCGGACGGTCCGGCGGAAGTCGTCGCGGTCGCCGTGGAGGGTGACGAGGATCCCGAGGACGAGCCGGTTGCGGATGATGACCTGCTCGACGTCGCGAACCTCGACGTCGTGCCGCGCGAGGGCGGCGAACAGCCCCGCGGTGATGCCGGGCCGGTCGCCGCCGCTGACCGTGAGGAGCGCGCGGATCTCGTCGTCGGAAGCGCTCAGGATTCGATCGCTGCTTTCTTCTTGTCCTCGACCTCGACGTGCCAGGGAGCCAGGTGCGGGAACTTCAGGTCGAAGGCGGGCCGCTCGGACCGGATCCGCGGGAGCTTGACGAAGTTGTGCCGCGGCGGCGGGCAGGACGTGGCCCACTCAAGCGATCCGCCGTGACCCCACGGGTCGTCGACCGTGACGACCTGGCCGAGCTTGTAGGACTTCCACACGTTCCACAGGAAGGGCAGCGTGGAGGCGCCGAGGATGAACGAGCCCACGGTCGAGATCGAGTTGTAGACCGAGAAGTGGACGCCGAACTGGTCCATGTCGGTGCTGAGGTAGTCGGCGTAGCGGCGCGGCATTCCCGCGTTGCCCAGCCAGTGCTGGATCAGGAACGTGGTGTGGAAGCCGACGAACGTGAGCCAGAAGTGCAGCTTGCCGAGGCGCTCGTCCATCATGCGGCCGGTCATCTTGGGGAACCAGAAGTAGATGCCCGAGTAGGCGGCGAACACGATCGTGCCGAACAGCACGTAGTGGAAGTGCGCGACCACGAAGTAGTTGTCCGACACGTGGAAGTCGACCGGCGGCGAGGCGAGCAGCACGCCGGTGAGGCCGCCGAACAGGAACGTGACGAGGAAGCCGATCGCGAAGAGCATCGGCGTCTCGAACGTGAGCTGGCCTCGCCACATGGTGCCGATCCAGTTGAAGAACTTGATGCCGGTCGGCACGGCGATCAGGTACGACAGGAAGCTGAAGAACGGCAGCAGGACCGCGCCGGTCGCGAACATGTGGTGCGCCCACACGGTCATCGACAGGGCCGCGATCGCCAGCGTGGCGCCGACCAGCCCCTTGTAGCCGAACAGCGGCTTGCGGCTGAACACCGGGAACACCTCGGACACGATCCCGAAGAATGGCAACGCGACGATGTAGACCTCGGGATGGCCGAAGAACCAGAACAGGTGCTGCCAGAGGATCGCGCCACCGGTATCGGTGTCGAACACATGGGCGCCGAGCTTGCGATCCGCTGTCAAAGCCGCGAGGGCCGCCGCGAGGATCGGGAAGACCATCAGCACGAGCAGGCTGGTGATGAGGATGTTCCAGGTGAAGATCGGCATCCGGAACATCGTCATGCCGGGGGCTCGCAGGGTCAGGATCGTGGTGACCATGTTCACGGCGCCGAGGATCGTGCCCAGACCCGAGATGATGAGGCCGACGATCCAGAGATCCGCTCCGGCCCCGGGCGAGTTGATCGCGTCGTTGAGCGGCGCGTAGGCGAACCAGCCGAAGTCGGCGGCGCCACCGGGCGTGATGAACCCGAGCATGACAATCGTGCCGCCGAGCGCGTAGAGCCAGTACGCGAAGGCGTTCAGCCGCGGGAACGAGACGTCGGGCGAGCCGATCTGCAGCGGGACGATGTAGTTCGCGAACGCGAAGACCAGCGGGGTCGCGAACAGCAGCAGCATGATCGTGCCGTGCATCGTGAACAGCTGGTTGTACTGCTCGTTCGACAGGAACTGCAGGCCCGGCCGCGCCAGCTCGGCACGCATGAGCAGCGCCATGGCGCCACCGAGGATGAAGAAGATGAACGACGTGACCAGGTACATCAGGCCGATCGTCTTGTGGTCGGTGGTACGCAGCACGCGCGCGAACGCCGACCCCTTGACCGTCTCCCTGACCGGCCACGGCCGGGTGACGATGGGCGAGGGTGCGATGGCCACCTGGGTGCCTCCTGGCTCCGGTTCACGCGGGCCCGCCTTGCTGGCACTCCGGGCACGCTCCGGCAGCAGAATAGCTCTCCACCCACCGGGCGGCGCTCCGGGGCCTGGCCGGGGTGTCGGGCGGCGGCTTTAGGCTGACGGTTCCGAACCCGCCACTTCGAGGTGAGTAGATGCCGTCGTTCGACTCCTCCCGCCGCCGTCTACGGCTCTCCGATGGGCAGGTGGCCGCGCTCGGATACCTGGCGAACGGCGAGGACGTCCCCGGTGAGCTCCGTGGTGCGGTGGCGGAGCTGGAAACGGCGGGGCTCGCGGATCCGCCGGGCGAGCTGAACCCGCTGGCCGAGGCGCTGGTGGAGGCTCTCGGGGATCCGCTGCTGGTGGCGCACATCGAGGTGACCGGCGAGCACGGGCAGACGATCCACGGGATCGTGGCCGGGCGGGAGATCGTGTTCGCGCACGAGTGCTGGCCCGGCGTGGACGAGTCGGAGTACGTGCCGGTCGAGCCGTCGACGCTGGTGTGGTCGCTGGCGCGGTCGGTGGGACTGATCAGCCGCCCGGTAACCGCGGCGGGCGTGAGCGAGATCACGACGACGATGGGCACGGTGGACGCGGTGTTCGAGGCGCTCGGATCCTCGGGCGCCACCAGCGTGGACGAGGCCAAGAAGCACGCGTCCGCGGCGCTGGGTGCCGTGGCGGAGCCGGCCCGGTCCGCCCTCGTGGACGTCATCACGGCCCTGAACAGCAGCTGGCGGATCACCACGACCTGGGCGGCCGGGGCCGAGGTGCGCTGTATCGCGGTCTGGGACTGCGGTCCGTACGGCTACTGGCACCGGGAACTGCCCGCCGAGCCGATCCGCGAGGGCGAGGTGGGGCCGGAGAGCACCCTGCGGATCGTCCCGGTGACCGCCGCGCGCCTCTGGGAACTGCTCGGCGACCTGCTCCCCGACGTGCTGGGCTGACGGCCCCCTGCCAACTGCGGTAACGGCGACCGGCCAGGACCGGCCGGAGTTACCGCACTTCGGAGGAGGCGAGGATCTCGGCGAGGCGGTGGCGGGGTAGTTCGACCGCGGATCCGGTGAGGTTCGGTGCGGCTTGCGCCACGATCCGCCGAGCCTCGTTTTTCGTGAGCGACGGGTCGAGGCGGATCAGCGCGTCGCGCCACACGTTCGCCACCTTGCCGTGCGCCCTGGTCAGCAGATAGCTCGCCACCGAGTCGCCGGGCGGGACCGCGTCGGCCACGGCGATCGCGTACCCGGGCCGCCGCACGAACCGCAGCCGGTACTTGGCCGCGATCAGGGCGGACAGCGACTCGTGCGCCGCCAGGTCGGGGTGTTGTGGCGGGAGGAGGACGGCGACGCGCTGGGCGTTCGCCGCGAGCAGGACCCGCAGCAGCAGCGGGCCGTGGTCGGCCGTGAGGTCCGCGACGACGGCGGTACGCCCCCGGACCGTCGCCGACGCCGGCAGCCCGGTCGCGAGCAGCCGCCCGAGCCCCACCCGCGACACGCCCGGGACCTGCCACCGGCCCACCACGGCGGTCGGCGGCTCCCCCAGCGCCTCGATCACCGGATCGGGGCCGGGCGTGTCAGCAGCGGCGGCCTCCAGCGACTGCGGACCGTGCGTGTAGATGTTCGCGGCGGACTCCGCGACCGCGCCGAGCACCGTCCACGTACGCGCGGTCGGACGGCATACGTACAGGTCACTGGCGCTGCCGATGGCTTCGGCGCCGTCGTAGTGCTGCACGCCGGGCAGGATCGCCTCGTAGGCCAGCGCAAGCTCCTGCCCGGCCTGCTGCACCTTCAGCCCGAGGGCGGGGGTGCGATCGGAGAAGCCGTACGCCATCAGCAGCCGCCCGCGCTCGCGATCACGCAGCCCCTCGGCGCCCCGCGCGAGGAACAGCCGGACCCCCTCGGGCGTGTACGGCGGATCGGTGAACACCAGGTCAGCGCACTCCGCGGCCGACGGCGGGAGCCCGTACCGCAGGTCACCGGCCAGGCAGGTCACGTCGAGTCCGCGGCGGGCCGCCTCGGTGCCGATGTACTCCAGGATCCGCTCGTCCACATCGACCACGGTGACGGCGAGGGCGGGATTGGCCAGTGTGGCGGCGAGCGAGGTCAGGTCGTGGTCGCCGACACAGAGCAGCCGGGCCCCGGCGAGGTCGTAGGTCGCGTCGAGCCACAGTCCGCGCCAGGCGGCGGTCTCGGCGGTCGCGGCCACGTGGTCGAGTGCCCGCAGTCCGGCCGGGGCGCGCTCCACCAGCCCGGACAGCTCGCGCCGCAGGTCCGTCGCCCCAGCGAGGCGCGCGGCCAGCGGATCGTCCACCGCGGTTCGCCGCAACTGGTCCGCCCCGGCGTACGCGGCCGGATCGCCGTCACCCAGCGCGGCGAGTACCTCCTCGACGGTCCGCCGGGGGACGCCGGTCGCGGCCACCAGGCCGGACACGGTCTTCACGCCCTCGCCGAGCCGCGCGAGCACCTCGCGGAGGGGCCGCGCGTACGCCCCATACCCGGCGATCAGCGCGGCCATAGGGCTCTCCTCGTTTTCCACCGCGGCAGCTTCCCATCCGCAAGAGACAGTTATGTCGCCCGACTGGGCTAGCTTCAGGTCCGGCGGCAGCGCGTGCCTGAGCTGGCCGGCCGGCCTTCGGGCTCGGTAGGCCGCTCCGGGGTTACCCCGGGGCACTCATGGTGGGAAGTCATCGCATCGCCAGTGCGCCGTTGCGCTCCGCGCAAACCGGCACTCGCACGACAGGAGAGGTCGGGGCGCGCTGCCGCCTCGCCGGAGAGGTGGCGAATGGACTCCGAGCGGCGCCGCGCGCTGTTCGACGAGCTCCAGACGCGGGCGGCCGGCCAGCCGGGCCGAGCTGGTCCGCCGCGGGTGACCGGCCCGCCGGGGCGGTCCGGCGAGCAGTTCGCGG